>NZ_JBLKRU010000004.1:0-314775 GCF_047608185.1 Caballeronia eucalypticola | reverse complement strand
GGATTTCCGTTAGCCTATCTGGTTGCGGTGATCTGTCTGGCAAGCGGCGCAGTGCTGGAGGCGGCGCTCGGAACTTATGCGGGCAAAGGCAGCGGGGAGCTGGCGGCGTTTCGCATGCTGCAAAGCTCGTTTCGTCGCGGTGACGTGATCGTTGCTGACGCCTTGTACTGCCACTACTTTCTGATGGCCTCAATGATCGCCGCCGGGGTGGATGTCGTGATGGAACAGCATGGGGCGCGCCACACCGACTTTCGGCGCGGCAAGTCGCTGGGCACGCGCGATCACCTTGTGACGTGGCCCAAACCCCAGCAGTGTCCCGCCTGGATGACGCGTGAGCAGTACCAGGCCTTCCCCGATGAACTGACAATGCGCGAGTCCAGGCTGCATCACCAGGTGCTGGTCACCACGATGCTTGATGCACGCAAGACCCGCAAACAGGACCTCTCGCAGTTGTATGCCAGGCGCTGGAACGTGGAACTGGATCTACGTAACATCAAGACAACGATGGGCATGGATGTGCTGCATTGCCAAACGGCCCACATGAACGAGAAGGAGATCTGGGTCCATCTGCTGGCCTACAACGTAATCCGGCTGCTGATGGCCCAAGCCGCCAGCCACTACGCCACGGACCCGAGAGCACTGAGCTTCAAGCACACCGTGCAGCTATGGACTGAATGGCTGGCCAGAGGGCTGACGGCAACGCACGACCAGAGTCTCCTGTTCAGCCTGATCGCACAGTCCCGTGTTGGGAATCGCCCCGGTCGCATCGAACCACGAATGCGTAAACGTAGACCGAAGTCTTATCCATGGCTGAAAGAGCCTCGTCACATCGCTCGCGAGCGCGCCCGAAAATATGGGCACGCTCCTCGGGCTTAAGTAAGTGCCATTCTCTCTAGAACCTAAAAATCAGCCCGCGTTAACTTCGCGAAGAACGGTACGACGCTTGGCGCGCAGCAGTTCTTCATACGTCTGGACGTAACGCGCGGCCATGACCTTCGACGAAAAACGCGTTTCGAATGCCTGACGCACCTTGGCGCGCGGCAGCATGTCGAGGCGCTTCACGGCGGCAATCGCGCTCAGTTCGTCTTCCACGACAAAACCCGACACGCCGTTTTCGATCACTTCCGGCACCGAACCGCGATTGAACGCGATCACCGGCGTGCCGCAGGCCATGGCTTCGATCATCACCAGGCCAAACGGCTCCGGCCAGTCGATCGGGAATAGCAGCGCGTGCGCGTTACCGAGGAACTCGGTCTTCTGCTGCTCGTTGATCTCGCCGATGTATTCCACATGCGGCAGCGCGAACAACGGCTTGATCTGCTCTTCGTAATACGCACGATCCGCGTTATCGATTTTTGCAGCGATCTTGATCTTCATGCCCGCCGCGCCAGCAATGCGGATAGCCCGGTCGACGCGCTTTTCCGGCGAAATGCGGCCGAGGAACGCGAGGTAGCCCGGTTCAACATTCGGGATCGGCGTGAGCAGGTTTTCCGGCAGGCCGTGGTAAACGGTCGAGAGCCAGTTGGCTTGCGGCAACGGCTGACGCTGGTTGTCGGAGATTGAAACAACCGGCGCGTCATTAAACGTGCTGAAGATCGGCTGCAATTCCGG
This sequence comes from Caballeronia eucalypticola, assembly GCF_047608185.1. Classification (NCBI taxonomy): domain Bacteria; kingdom Pseudomonadati; phylum Pseudomonadota; class Betaproteobacteria; order Burkholderiales; family Burkholderiaceae; genus Caballeronia; species Caballeronia eucalypticola. Next base: position 313,164 of record NZ_JBLKRU010000004.1, on the reverse strand, counting down.
CAAGTCGAGACGGCCGTGCATCGTCGTCAGGAACGGCACCGGCTGACGCGAGAACAGCGAGAACGGGTAATAGTCGATGTGAAAGTGCAGTACGTCGAATTCGTCAGCGCGGCGGCGGACTTCTTCCAGCAACAGCATGTGGGGCGCCATCGTGTCGCGAATGGTCGGGTCGAGGCGCAGCGCCTGCGGCCAGAAGGCTTCGAGCTTCGCCGACGTTTGCGAATCACCGCTCGCGAACAATGTGACGTCATGGCCGGCCTCAACCAGCGCTTCTGTCAGATAGGACACCACGCGCTCCGTGCCGCCGTAGAACTTCGGGGGGACGGCTTCGTGAAGAGGCGCGATTTGAGCGATTCGCATGTCGGAAACTCCTAATAATGTCAGGCAAAAATTGATGCGCTTGGCATCGGTCGTTAATCAAGCGAATCGCCCCACCCGGACTCGGCACGATGCTGGTGTCTCCAGCGGAATGGCCGATAGCACGAGAAAAATCGCGATGCTTCGCTGTTGCTTGGGTGTTGCTGCTGCGTTGCTGCTACTTCGGGTACCGGGCGTCAGATTCAGAGCGTGATCAGGTAGAGCAAGATCGATTCCATCTCGTAAATGCAACGCACCCAGCCATAAACGCGCAACCTGCAGAGCCGTTGACCGGAACCTACAACTACCTGTCAAAACTCCTAAGGGGAAACCCGGGGTGCAGTATCCCGTTTTTTACAAGGTTTCCAATCTTACATTTCAACTTATTTAAGTTGTTACATCGTCGATACACTTTGCAAGCCCTTGTTTATCAAGGCTGTTCTACGCTGACCACATGGACGCATTCATGGCCCAAATCGATCGCAGCCACGCTCCTAATGTGAGGGCGCTGCGAAATTCTTCAAATCCGCGTGCGCCAGAACCTGCCAGAACGTATCTGACATTGATTGGCCGCTGCCGGATTTGCCATTAAGCGCCGCTCTGCAGATAGCGGGACCGCGACGTGCTTTCACCCTGCCAAGGGCGAAGTTTCAAGTTAAAGCCAGTTCATGTCGACGTACCGCGACTAGCACCGGGCGGACAGTGAAAGGTGCACGACGCGTCACCAGCAGGCATCGATTGCCCAATTGAGACGGTGCGCAGACAACGCACTTTTGCTAAAAATCAGCGTCGACTGATGAATATGCGGCACGGAAAGCATTATGCGAGACGATTTGGCTCGCTACACTCGCTACAATTCAGCAATCGGTGCTGCACGCCATTGGCACATCATTGCCTCGCTGGCCAGAAGCGCGGCGCTTGGCGACTCACGGCGAAGCACCGCGCTCAACCGCTCTACTCGAACGAAAACGACCATTGGACCAACTCACTGTCTCTCAGCGTAACGTACACAACGCGAAGCTCGCGAGCTATGCAAATCGCCCGTTGGCCTTCCTGTTCCGTTACATCCGCCGGCACCCGGTCGCACACACCATCGTGCTGGTCAGTGTGCTATCCGCTGTCGGCTGCGCGCTCGCCTCGCAGTACGCGATCAAACATCTGATCGATGTGCTCGGCCAAGGGCGCGGCCATCCCGGTCCGCTTTGGGCCGCCTTCATGATCCTGGTCGGCCTGATTGCCGCCGACAACATGCTGTGGCGAGTCGGCGGCTGGGTCGGCGCGCACGCGTTCGTCGTGGTGACGGGCGACTTGCGGCGCGACTTGTTTTCCTACCTCAGCGGCCATTCTCCGACGTACTTCTCGGAGAAACAGCCCGGCATGCTCGCGAGCCGGATCACGGCGACATCGAATGCGATCTACACCGCCGAAAACACCATGGCGTGGAACGTGTTGCCGCCGTGCATCGCGGTGATCGGCGCGATTGTGATGATCGTGGCCGTGAATCCGCTGATGGCCGGCTGCCTGATGCTCGCCTCGGCCATTCTCGCACTGGTGCTTTACCGGCTCGCCGGACGCGGCTCGGCACGGCATCACACGTTCGCCACGAAAGCGGCATCGGTGGATGGCGAGCTGGTCGACGTGATCGGCAACATGGCGCTCGTGCGTGCGTTTGGTATGACCTTTCGCGAGCAAAAGCGCTTCGGCTCAACGGTTAAAGCCGAAATGGTCGCGCGTCAGCAAAGCTTGCTGTATCTGGAAAAACTGCGGCTGTTCCACGCTGTCGTGACCGCGATTCTTTCGGCGGGACTGCTTGGCTGGGCGTTATGGCTGTGGTCGAAGGGGCGAGCAACGTCAGGCGATATCGTGCTGGTCAGTTCGCTTGGTTTCACGATTCTGCACGGCACGCGCGATCTGGCCGTTGCCCTCGTGGATGTCACCCAGCACGTCGCCCGTCTGGCGGAAGCCGTGCAAACGCTGCTTGAGCCGCACGGCATGCCCGACCGGTCCGACGCAACTGAACTCGTGCCGCAAGGCGGCCGCGTGGACTTCGAGGAAGTCACGTTCGCGTATCCGCGCCGCCGTCCGATCCTCGATAAATTCAACCTGCACATCGAGCCGGGTCAGCGTGTTGGCCTGATCGGCAAGTCGGGCGCCGGGAAATCGACGGTGCTCGCGTTGTTGCAACGCTTCTACGAACCGCAGGGCGGCTCGATCAAGGTCGACGGGCAGGATATCTCGCTGATCACGCAGGACAGCCTGCGGTTATCGATTGCGCTCGTGCCACAGGACATTTCGCTGTTTCACCGGACCGTGTACGAGAACATCGCGTACGGCCGGCCGGACGCATCGCGTGAAGAAGTGCTCGCCGCCGCGCGTGAGGCGCGCTGCTCGGATTTCATCGATGCAATGCCGGAAGGGTTCGACACCATCGTGGGCGATCGTGGCGTGAAGTTATCGGGTGGACAACGTCAGCGCATTGCCATTGCGCGCGCGATCCTGAAGAACGCGCCTATCCTGCTGCTCGACGAAGCTACGTCGGCGCTCGATAGTTCGTCGGAAGAAGCCATTCAGCAAGCACTCGACCGGCTGATGGTAGGCCGTACGGTGATCGCGATTGCGCACCGATTGTCCACGCTGCAGGGCTTCGACCGGATTATCGTGATGAGCGCCGGCAAGGTGATCGACGACGGTTCGCCGGATCAGTTGCGTAACCGGCCGGGGTTGTATCGGGAACTGCTGTCCAAGCAGCACGGCAAGTTGCCGCCGACGACCATGCCCTCGCAACAATTGGCGGCGAAGGCTGAATCGACCTGAGTTAGCTTTATCGTGACTCGAACGAAAAAAAGCCGCTTCGTTTCATCAGACCGAAGCGGCTTTTTTACGCCTGCAAATTTCTACGCCTGCAGATCGCGCATGAAGTTGTCGCGCCATACCGAGACGTTGTTCTCGCGGAGTTGCGCGAACATGTCCGTGTAACGGGCCTGCCGCTCGTTTAACGGCATTGCGAGGGCCGTGGCCAACGCGTCCGCCATGCCGTCGATATCGAGCGGATTCACGATCAGCGAACCATTCAATTCCTGCGCCGCGCCCGCGAATTGCGACAGGACGAGCACGCCGGGATCGTCGGGATCTTGCGCCGCCACGTACTCCTTCGCGACGAGATTCATGCCATCGCGCAACGGCGTGACGAAGCCCACATGCGACGCGCGAAACAACGCGGCAAGCACCGGCCGCTCATATTGCCGATGGATATAACGGATCGGCGTCCAGTCGAGCTCCGCGTAGCGTCCGTTGATGCGCCCTGATTCCCCTTCGAGCTGCAGCCGGATGTCCTTGTACGTGTCCATATCGGCGCGCGTGGGCGGCGCGATCTGCACGAACGAGACGTTGTTGCGCTGCGCCGGCTGGTGTTCCAGCAGTTTTTCAAACGCGCGAAAACGCTCGACCAAGCCCTTCGAATAATCGAGCCGATCGACGCTCATGATCAGCTTGCGGTCCCGCAGCGTCGTCTTGACGGTCTGCACTTCGCGCCCGCTTTCGCCGTCTTTGGCAAGCGAGGCAATTTCATCGGGATACACGCCGATCGGATAAGCCGCCGCCCGCAAATTCTTGCCAAACGCGCTCACCGCGTTCGGCTCGCCGGCAATGCGTACGACCGAGCCATTCGCTTCCGTCTCGATGTAATCGCAAAACGCGCGCAGATCGGGCGCTGTCTGGAAACCGAGCAAGTCGAAGGAACAAAGCGCCTCGACCAGCACGCGATGGCGCGGCACGCTGAGCAGAACCTGCGCGGCCGGAAACGGAATGTGCAGGAAAAAGCCGATGCGATTCGTCACGCCCTCATCGCGCAACGCCTGGGCGAACGGGATCAGGTGATAGTCGTGGACCCAGATGACGTCGTCGGGTTTCAGCAGCGGCGCCAGTTGTTTGGCGAGCCAGCGATTCACGCGGCAATAACCATCGAATTCATCGCGGTCGAACTGGATCAGGTCCGGCCGATAGTGAAACGCCGGCCACAACGTGGCGTTCGAAAAGCCGCGGTAATACTGGTCATAGTCGCGTTGCGCCAGGCCGATGGTCGCAAACGTCACGCGTCCACGCTCTTCCAGCGTGATGCTTTGGGGCGGCTCGGCGACCACATCGCCGCTCCAGCCGAACCACATGCCGCCGGTTTCCTTGAGCGCGTCGTAGACACCGACCGCGAGACCGCCCGCCGCCGGGCCGCCTTCGGAGATTGGCGCGACCCGGTTCGAAACAATGATCAGCCTGCTCACGAACGCGTCCCTTTAGAACCATCGACACCTTCAATTCCCGCTATACGCTCCAGCCATTCGAGCAGCGCGCTAACCGATTCGACACGTGAATGCGCGAGCGTGTCGCCGGCGCCGACCTTGATCGAAACGCCGTTGCGCTCGTTCACCACGGCGAAGCCTTTCTCGTCCGTCAGATCGTCACCGATAAACACCGGCAGACGGCCTGCGAACGGCGGTTCATTGAGGAAGGCTCGCACTGCACGGCCTTTATCGACGTCCTTTGGCTTGATTTCATAGACCATCTTGCCGGGCTGCAGTACGTAGGCATCGGCGTATTGGGCGACGAGTTTCTCGGTCGCCTCGCGCGCCGCCGGGCCGCGCTCCGGCGCATTGCGGTAATGCAACGCGAGCGCCGCGCCCTTGATTTCGAGCAGCATGCCGGGATTTGCCGTCACCGTGCCTTCGAGCACGTGTTCCATGCGCAGCAGGCGCTCGTCGTTGAAACCGACGCGCAGGACATCGCCGTTCGAATCGCGCCGCTCAGCGCCATGCAAACCCGCCACGGGCAGGTCGGGCATCGAAAGAAACGAGTCGATGCTGTCAATCCCGCGTCCCGACACAATTGCTACCGCGCCGTTGGTCGCGCGGCGCAAGGCGCTCAGGATGGCCGGCACGGCCGGCTGCACGGTGACGCCGTCCGGCGTTGGGGCAAGTTCGACGAGCGTGCCGTCGAAATCGAAGAAAAAAGCGGTAGTGGCAAGCGGAAAATTGTCTGGGAGCTTTTGCATCTATATCTGCCTTTCAGCCGGAGAAAGACCGGAAAAGTGTGCGCATGTTACCGCGCTTTGTAACCCCGTCTGGGAAAGCGGCGCTCGACTCGTCGTCGCGCGCTCATGCGGCAAGCCAGCAGCCGATGCTATGTCCGCTCATCACCTCACGCAGCTTTCGAACCTGCTTCGACGCCCTTTCGCCCCTATTTTAGAGGCGTGCGGCATAACGACTCGGCCACGTAACGGCGCGGCCGCGCGCCCGGCGTAAGGTTCTATTCTGAGATAGAGTCGGCACCCGGATGGCTTCGCAGACAGTTTTTTGTCACGCGTCCGCGTTGCTGCCTTGATGCACCTACCCTCGTCCGAGTTGCAAAATGTCTTCCTGGTTCAGTTTTCGATCCAAGCGCGGGTTCGCCTCCGTACTCACCGCGCTAACCACCGCCTTGATCCTGAGCGCGGGGCTTGCTGCGTGTTCCCGCCCGGATACCACGCCCTGGAAACTGACCGATGTCAGCGGCCATCTGCCCGACCTCGACTTCAAGCTTACTGACGATACCGGCAAGCCCGTCACCGGCCAGTCGTTCCTGGGCCAGACCACGCTGGTCTACTTCGGCTACACGCATTGCCCGGACGTGTGTCCGGAGACCATGGCCCGGCTGATTCAAGTCATGCAGCAACTTGGGCCCGACGCGAAAAACGCGCGCATCGTGTTCATCACCGTCGATCCCGCCCGCGATACCGCCGCCGCGCTCCATGACTACGTGCGCGCGTTCGACGCTCAGCACGCGGTTGGCCTGACCGGCACGGACGCCGCGATTGAGAGCATTGCCAAGCGCTACCGCGTGGCGTACCAGATGGAACAGCGCGACCCTTCCGGTGCGTACGACGTCACGCATAGTTCAGCCGTGTATATCTTCGATACCCACGGCCACGCGCGCCTCCTCGCCACCGAGAGCGACTCTATCGATACGATCACGCACGATCTACGCCGCGTGATCGACTCTGCCAATTCCTGAGTCCTTCACGGTGCATCTATAAGCGGCGCATCCAGATGTGCGGAATGTCGTCTTCGATGTGAACCTCGGAGATCGGCTCGAAGCCAAAGCCCGCATAAAAGCGTTCTAGCCGCGCTTGAGCGTGCAGGCGTATCGGCTGGCCGGGCCATTGTTCGCGGATAAATCCCAGCGTGCGTTCGAGCATCGCCTGGCCTAATCCGATACCGCGAAAGCCGGCTGTCGTCAGCACGCGGCCAATGCGGATATCCGACTCTTCCGTTCCTTCTGCTCCTTTCGCGCCGTCTGCCGTGTTCGGAAGCAGGACTCGCAAATAACCGGCAAGGGCCGGCCGGCCATCCGCCGAATGCCCATAAACAAGCAAATGCCAGGCATCGGTGTCCTGTCCGTCGACATCGCCGTACACGCAACTCTGCTCCACCACGAACACCTCGCTGCGCGCAGCCAGCATGGTGTAAACGTCGAGTGCGCTCAGGTCGCCGAAGGATTTCCAGCGCCATTCGAAGTCGTGAATTGGGTCGATAAGTGGCTCGGTAAGCGGCTCAGTCATGGGATTTTTTTCGGTGGAATTCTCCTGCGATGAGCATCGTGAAAGTGAAGATGCCGGCAGGTCTGAATCTGTGATTATGCCGTGCGAGGTGAGCGGCGCGTTGGCGCGCTGATGCCGTGCGCAGGAAGAAACTCCTGGTTTGCGAAAGCGCATGCGGCGGTTTCAATACCCAATAGCATGGCCCGACGACCTTCAATCCTTACCAACATAATTATTACGTTTTTATTAATGCATCGTGATCTTGCCGCGCCACCTTCCCTCAATCCGCTTCAGCCAAGTAAATGAGGACCACCACGCCCAAATCAACTTAAACAAAATCTTAAAGAACTCGTAACAAGGTGTAACTGTTGTGGGATCGACTGTAACGCAGAGCGGATGACGTTTAACTAGACTACTCGTCACCCCGTCGGGCGCTTCATTTTCCCGTCGCATTTCTGGAGTGACGCGCTCTATGATTTCGGTAGACCAGATACGGCCATCCCAATCCGCTGCTAGCGAGATGTCGATAGTGCATGAGTATGCATGGCCCAAGCCGGCACAACGTCTGTCGAACACGTTTTTCAAACTTGTTTATCGTTGGTCCCATTCCAGTGCGTTTCGACATAACGAGCGCTTGTGGCACGGTGTGTCCATTAAGCGAGATTCACGCGGCTTTCTGAAACAGATGTCAATTGAAGGCCACGATTTGCTGGTGGAAAATCCGGACGACCTGCTGGCCTCTCAAACAGGTGATTGCCATTTGATTGCAACGGGTCCATCGGTCAATGACATCGATTATGGTGCGCTTGATCTCCATAACGTAATGGGAGTCAACGGCGCAATCGCTTTACAAGATAAACATGCGGTTCGGTTTGAATATTATTGCATTGTCGATGCCGGGTTTGTCCGAAAGCGCCCTGACCTGGTGGCACGCGTGGTTCGGCAAAATCTGACGTTATTTGCGACGCCCTTGGTTCTTTGGTATATCGCCCAATACTTCCCGTTATCCGAGTTTCGCTGCCGTGTCTTTCTGATTGAAGATGTTCAATATCCCGCTCGCAAGCGTGCATTACTAAAACACGAACTCCTTGCCACGCATGCCAGTACAGATCTCGTGTTGTTTGACGAAGAGCCGGCATTGGGTTTCAGTTTTAATATCAGGCGCGGCATATTCGATGGCCATACCGTCGCTTACACGGGCTTGCAAGTGCTCACGTCCCTTGGGTTCAAAAGAATCTTCATGCATGGGCTCGATTTGCTGAATGCCGCGCAAACACCGCGCTTCTACGAAACCAAAGAAAACATGCAGCCTAGCGCGTTGGACGGAGATTTTAAGTCGTTCATAGAACCGTCGTTTCGCCATGCTGCCCCGCTATTGAGCCGTCGCGGCATACGCGTGGTGAACCTCTCGGCGCAAAGCGCGCTGGGGAGCGATATTATCGAGAAGGATGATTGGCACTCGCTGGCGCATGCATCTCTTGAACAGGAATAATCCGCGGTTAAAAACGGTCGACTGTAACCAGCGCGGTCTCGCGCAATGAAGGTCGTTCATATCTCCAACACGCCGGTGGCCGGAAGTCCAGGGAACATTGTTTCGGCGCTGAATCGGCTCACCAATGTAGAAGCGCGCCATATAGTTTTCAATAGCAGCGCGTATCGCAGCCGAACCTTTGCTGTCGATATCGACTGGAAAACTCAGGAGCAGCAAGCGCTCGATGTCATCGCCAATGCCGACGTCATTCACGTCCATCAGTTCTTCTCATTCGCCGACACATTCGGTCCGAATTTCCATCAGCGCTTCGGTGAGAAAAAAATCATCAAGCAATACCATTCGGCCCCGGATCTCTGGGCCAAGGGTGACCCTCGGGTGGTCGAGCGAATTATTTATGAGGACGTGCCGCAACTCGTTATTGCGCAAGGTCCCGAGCGTTATTACCCGTTCGCGCGGGTGGTTCCCAATGTGATCCCGCTGAATGATCCCCGTTACCTGCCTGGTCCGGAAAGCCGGATCGATGCGGACGGCCTGCCGGTCGTCACGTTTTCTCCGAGCGGCCGGTCATCTGCGTGGAAAACGCGCTGGGAAACGAAGGGCGTTCCGCAGACGCTCAAACTGCTGCGCAAACTCGAGCGAAAGGGTTTGTGCAAGCTTCAATTGATTGTCGATACACCACATGACGCGTGTTTGCGGGCGAAGCAGCAAGCGGCGATTGCCATCGACGAATGCGTGACCGGGAATTATCACTTGAGCGGGCTGGAGGCGTTATCGCAGGGGAAACCCACGTTGGGTCATCTGGACAATCGCGTGCAGTCGCAGTTGAGGGCTATGACGGGGGCGCTAGAGCTGCCCTGGATCGATGTACGGCTGGAAGAGGCCGAAGGTCCGCTGCGTGAATTGCTGTGGGATCGGGCGTTGCGCGCGGAGTTGGGCGCGGCCTCGCGGCAGTGGATGGAGACGTACTATCAGGAAGCGGCGATGGTTGAGCATTATCGACGCGCGTATCTCGATCTTTTCGAGGCACCGTCTCGATTCCATGTTCGACGCTTCGTCGGACATAGCGAACCCTGGCTTGCCGTGGCGCTGCCGAATCATCGCTGGACCGCGCGTAAAAGAGCCAATAGCCCGTGGAGAACGCTCGTTGAGACGCTACGCGGGCGGTGAGGTGTTCACTGTCTACTTCGGCGCGATATCCCGTTCCACACGCTTGATATGCTGTTCGACGTAGAACGCCGCGGCATCGGCATCGCCCTGAACCACCGCCTCGTAAATCAGCCGATGTTCAGCCACATAAAGACGAATCCGGCCCGCGTCGTATATGCCCTCGTTTTTCAGGCGCTTCCACAATGGCTGGTCCATTGAACTAGCCACTTCATCGGCGATCTTGACCATCAACGCGTCGCCCGTCATCACCGCCAGTTGCCGATGAAACAAGCGGTCGCTGCTATTCCATAGCGCGCGCTGCGCGGGGTCGTCGATGTCATAGATGTTTTCCATCTGATTGAGATACTGCTCGGCCAGCGGATCGCGTTGCGCGCGCGCAGCCGCGCGGCGAGCTACTGCCGGTTCAAGGACCATGCGCACATCGAGCGTGGAACTGGGACTGAAATCGGCCGTTCCGGTATCCACCGCCCGATGCGACAAGCGATAAACAGCGTCACCGCAGACAAACGTCCCCGAATTGCGCTTCGTAATCACCAGCCCTTCGTTCTGCAGCGCGCCGATCGCTTCGCGAACAGCGGGGCGTCCGACACCAAACAACGCTGCGAGATCCCGCTCCGATGGCAACCGCGAGTCCGGCAGGAATCGGCCCGCAGCAATCTCGTCGCGGATTCGCTCGGACACTTGTTCGTAGATTTGCCGTGGGCGAAACGAGCCGTCGAGCTCTGCGTGAATGGCTGCCATCTTCAATCTCACCAAACGTGGTCACGGGAAAGACCAAAACCAGCCAAAATAATTTGAATGATTGCTTCGAGAGCCGGTTTTGGTCTACATTCAGGACCAGTATAGTCGACCCCGGAGAGTCTCCAGTGAAAAAAACTGTCGCAAGTTTCCTGGTCGCTTCGGCGGCTTTTGCCAATGCTGGCGTCCACGCGCAAGAAGTCGTGACCATTGGTCATTCGGCGCCGCTCACCGGCCCACAGGCCGTCAACGGGAAGGATAACGAAAACGGCGCGCGGCTCGCAGTAGACGATTTGAACAAGAAAGGCGTCGTCGTCGCGGGCAAAAAAGTGACGTTCAAACTGGACTCTGAAGATGACCAGGCCGATCCCAAGATTGGTGTCCAGATCGCCCAAAAGCTCGCCGATAGCGGTGTGGTTGCCGTCCTTGGACCCTACAACTCGGGCGTCGCCATTCCGGCGTCGCAGATCTACCATTCAGCCGGTATCCCGATGCTTCCGGTCGCCTCGAACCCTGCGCTGACCACACAGGGTTTCAACAATATCTTTCGTATTGGCGCAAGCGACGAGCAGCTCGGCGGCACCATGGGCGAGTTCGCTGCAAAAACGCTGAAAGCGAAGACCGCGGCAATCGTCGATGACCGCACGGCTTACGGCCAAGGCGTCGCGGAACAATTTGCAAGCGTGGCAAAGGCGCACGGCATCAAGATCGTCGCTAACGAATACACCAGCTCGAGCGCGACTGATTTCCTCGGCATCCTGACGACCATCAAGGCCAAGAATCCTGACGTGATCTTCTTCGGTGGATACGCCGCACAGGGCGCACCGATGGCCAAGCAGATGCGCCAGCGCGGACTTCGGGCGAAGCTGCTCGGCGGCGACGGCATCTGCTCCGCCGACATGGGCAAGGTGGCGGGCGAAGATGCATCGATCGTCTATTGCGCGCAAGGCGGCACGTCGCTTGAGAAGACGGCGGCGGGACGCGACTTCCTCAAGCGCTACAAAGACACGTATCACACGGACACGCAGGTCTACGCTGTCAGCTACTACGACGGCATGATGCTGCTCGCCGACGCAATGGTGAAGGCCGGCACGACCACGGACAAAGCAAAGCTGACCGCGCAACTGGCAAAGACGGACTACAAGGGCATCGCAGGAACCTATTCCTTCGACGCGAAAGGCGACTTGAAGGGCGCGCCCACAACCGTGTATGTCATCAAGAACGGCTTGCCGGCCGCATACGGCCAGTGATGCACCCGGAATCGAAATGAGCAATTGAAATGAAAATCACGAAGTCAATCAACACGGTCGAAGTGCATACCGGAGGCGAGGCATTTCGCATCGTCACGAGCGGTCTGCCGAAGATGCCGGGCAAGACTATCGTCGCGCGTCGCGCCTGGCTGAAGGAGCATGCCGATCACATTCGCCGCGCGCTGATGTTCGAACCGCGCGGCCACGCCGACATGTACGGCGGCTACCTCACGGAACCCGTCAGCGAAGGCGCCGATTTTGGCGTGATCTTCGTGCACAACGAGGGCTACAGCGATCATTGCGGCCATGGCGTGATCGGCCTCGCAACGGCGGCGGTGGAACTGGGCTGGATCGAACGGACATCGCCGGAAACACGCGTGGGGATCGATGCGCCTTGTGGTTTCATCGAGGCGTTCGTGCAATGGGATGGAACTCATGCCGGCAACGTACGATTCGTGAACGTGCCTTCGTTCGTCTGGCAGCGTGACGTCACCGTGGAGACACCTTCGTTCGGCAGCGTTACCGGCGACATCGCGTTTGGAGGCGCGTTCTATTTCTACGCCGACGGCGCGCCTTTCGACCTGCACATTCGCGAATCAGCCATCGACAAATTGATTCAATTCGGCGCCGAAGTAAAAGCCGCCGCCAACGCAGCGGTCAAGGTGGAACACCCCGAGATTCCGGAACTGAATCACATCTACGGCACGATCATCGCCAATCAGCCGCGGCACGCGGGCTCAACGCAGGCGAACTGCTGCGTCTTCGCCGACCGTGAAGTCGATCGCTCGCCGACCGGCTCAGGCACCGCCGGCCGGGTCGCGCAACTGTACTTTCGCGGTCTGCTGGGCAAAGATGAAACGCTGATCAACGAGTCGGTGATCGGCACAATATTCAAGGGACGCGTGCTGAGCGAAACGAAGCTCGGACCGTTCGATGCAGTCATCCCGGAAGTCGAAGGCAATGCCTACATTTGCGGCTTCGCCAACTGGATCATCGACGACCGCGATCCGCTGACCTATGGTTTCCTGGTGCGATGAATATGACCCAGTGCTACGATGAACAACAGACTGCGGCGCTGCTTCCCTACACGGAACTCGTCGATACATTGAGTGCCGCCGTCGTGCAATACGCGGCGGGCGGCATAGAAAGTCCGGAGCGGCTGGTCGTGCCGCTGCAGGCGGGCGGCGTCATGCTCTCGATGCCGGCGACCGCGGCGGATATAGCTATCCATAAACTTGTGAACGTGTGTCCCGGCAACAAGGCGCTGGGCAAACCGACCATCCACGGCCAGGTGACGGCGTATGACTCATCTAGCGGAGAATTGCTCTTTTCGCTCGATGGCCCGACGGTCACAGGACGACGCACTGCCGGTATATCGGCATTGGGCATCAGCCGCCTTGCGCGAAGCGCGAAGTCGATCTTGCTGATCGGCACCGGCAAGCAAGCGAGCAATCACGCCGAGGCGTTCGCCGCGCTCTTCCCTGATGCGGTTCTTTACGTCAAAGGATCGTCGATGCAATCGGCAGCTCGGTTAGCGGCGGCACACGCAGGATTGGGCTCGCAGTTGATACCGATTGAGGGGGACATGATCCCCGAAGATGTCGATGTCGTTGTCGCGCTGACTACGAGCAAAACGCCGGTCTATCGCGAAGCCGCGCGCGCCGGGCGGCTGGTCGTGGGCGTTGGTGCGTTCACGCCGGATGCAGCTGAAATCGATGCATCGATCGTGCACCAAAGCGCGATCCTGGTGGACGATCCAGCGGGTGCGAGACACGAAGCCGGTGATCTTATTCAGGCGAACGTCGATTGGAGTACGGTGGGCTCGTTGGCTGCTGTTATCGAAGGAACGTGGGTTAGTTCGCCGGATCAACCCGTGCTGTTTAAAAGCGTTGGATGCGCTGCGTGGGATCTGGCTTCGGCGCGGTTGGCAAGGCAGCGTTTGTTGGGTGCGTAGAATTGCGTAGATCGATCCGCCAGCTGTCTGCACAGGTCGCACAGACAAAGAAAAAGCCCTGACGAGTCAGGGCTTTTTCTTTGATTCTCTGGAGGCGCGAGCCGGAGTCGAACCGGCCTAAACGGCTTTGCAGGCCGCTGCATAACCGCTTTGCTATCGCGCCAGAAGCGGGAGCTACATGTTGCAATCTGTGTCTGGCAAATCCAACCACCAAACAAAAAGGGAAGCTTGGCTTCCCCTTTTTTTGGAGCGGGAGACGAGGCTCGAACTCGCGACCTCAACCTTGGCAAGGTTGCGCTCTACCAGCTGAGCTACTCCCGCATGGTCCTGCTTTTACTGCCAGTCACCGGCTTACCATTGCCAATAACCTTCTTAATTTGGAGCGGGAGACGAGGCTCGAACTCGCGACCTCAACCTTGGCAAGGTTGCGCTCTACCAACTGAGCTACTCCCGCATCTTGCTGACTTCTTCTGCCAATTTGCTGCTTTCAACCTTCATCAGGCTTCGCGTTTTTTTGCGTTCACCCGACAGAAACGAGATTATGGAGAAGGCCAACTTTAGTGTCAAGCGCTTTGTATGTACCCCATCACTTTTAAACGCTCTCCAACCTGAATCACAGCATGCCGATCACAACATGCCGCCGCGCTCACGAATCTGCGGCCAGGCGAGCTTCATGTAATAGAGCATGGACCACACCGTGAGGAACGCAGCAACATAGATCAGCCAGAGTCCCCACACACGGGTATCGATCACGAACGGCGTGCCGGCGATCTTCAGCGGCCCGTAGAACAGCAGCATGGGGATGGCGACCATCTGGCAGACCGTCTTGAATTTGCCGAGCGAATTCACCGCCACGCTCTTCGATGCCCCGATCTGCGCCATCCATTCCCGCAATGCCGAAATCGTGATCTCACGGCCCACAATTACGAGCGCTATCACCGCGTTCAGCCGCATCAGTTGCACGAGCACGAGCAGCGCAGCGGTGACCATGAGCTTGTCCGCAACGGGATCGAGAAACGCGCCGAATGCCGACGTCTGATTGAGCTTGCGCGCGAGGTAACCGTCGAACCAGTCGGTCAGCGCGGCGAGCACGAAGATGACCATTGCAAGCAGGTTGCGATGGTCCGGGCTCATCATCACGTCCGGCAAATAGAAGACGCCCACGACGAGCGGAATCAGCACAATTCGCAGCCACGTCAGGAAAATCGGAAAATTAAACGGCATGGGCGTGACTCGTATAGAGAGGTGCCATTGTGCCGCGTCGCCCTATATGTCACAAGACGACGGGCCGGACGGACGGACGTTGCGCTCAATGCAACTGCCGGTAGATCTGCTCGGCGAGCGCCTGCGAAATGCCTTCGACACTCGCCAGATCCTCCACGCTCGCCGCCTGCACGCCGCGCAAACCGCCGAAACGCGACAGTAGCTTCTGACGCCGTTTTGCGCCGATACCCTCCAGTTCTTCAAGCCGCGATGTCTGCCGCGTCTTCGCCCGTTTCGCGCGCATGCCGGTAATCGCAAAACGGTGCGCCTCGTCGCGAATCTGCGCGACAAGCATCAGCGCTGCGCTCTCCTTGCCGAGTTCGAGCGCTGCGCGGCCATCGGCGAAAATGAGGGTTTCGAGACCGACTTTGCGCCCTTCCCCTTTTGCCACGCCAACCAGCATGCTGCGATCGAGGCCCAATTCAGCGAACACTTGCCGCGCAATCTCGACCTGTCCTTTACCGCCATCGATCAACACGATATTCGGCAAGCGGCCGCCCGACGGCACAGGTTCAGCGACATCGGCTTCTGCGGGATTGATTGGCTCCGGTTGCGCTTCGGCTTCCGGGTCGGTCGATTCCGCCGCTTCCTGCTGCGGTTCATCGTTAGCATCATCAGCGTCCGTAGCGCGCGCGGCGGCCTGCGCCAGCATCTTCTCGTAGCGGCGCGTGAGGACCTGGCGCATGGCGGCGTAATCATCGCCCGGCGTGATGCCCGTGATGTTGTAGCGCCGATATTCCGCCGACTGCATCTTGTGATGGTGATACACCACGCACGATGCCTGCGTCGCCTCGCCCATCGTATGGCTGATGTCGAAACATTCGATCCGCAACTGCGCGAGATCGTCCATTTCGAAACTCAGCGTGTCCGCAAGCGAACGCGTGCGCGCCTGCTGCGATCCCTGTTCGGACAACAAGCGCGCGAGCGCGAGCTTTGCATTTGATTCAGCCATCGACAGCCACGCGCGCTTTTGTCCCTGCGGCTGACGCAGCACCACGACCTTGTGCCCGGCCTGTTCGATCAGCAGGTCGACGAGTTCGCGGTTCGTCGGCGCGTGGCTCACCACCAGCACCGGCGGCACGCGATTGCCGATGTAATGCTGGGCGATAAACGCCTCCAGCACTTCAGCTTCGAGCGCGCCCTGACGTTCCGATTCTGTCGCGTCAGCCACGGGCGCGTCGCCGGTTTCAGCGATCTCCTCCTGCATTTGCTCGGTCGTCGCGTGGGCCTCGAAGTCCTGCTCACGCGCCGCCAGCGTGCCGGCGGACAACGCAATCTCGTCGACGTCCGCATCGACCTGCTCAATGACGATATTCGCCACGCCGTCCACGAAGTCATCGCCGGCAAGCTCTTCCGGCATTGCGTCTTCGATGGCCAGCGCCGCCTCTACATGCGTCGGAAAATAGGCTTTATCGCCGAGATGGCGGCCGCCGCGCACCATCGCGAGATTCACGCACACCTTGCCGCCCAGTGCGACGACCGCGAGGATATCGACGTCATTGTCGCCGCCCACTTCGATAGCCTGCTGATGCAGCACGGTCGACAGCGAGCTCATCTGGTTACGGACGGCCGCGGCCTGTTCGAACTTGAGATCGGCGGCGAACGCGTGCATCTTCTGCTCGAGTTCCTTCATCACTTCGCCCTGGCGTCCGAGCAGGAACCGCGATGCATTCGATACATCGCGCGCGTAATCCTCTTCGTTGATCAGCCCGACGCACGGACCGGTGCAGCGGCTAATCTGATGCAGCAAACAAGGCCGCGTGCGATTGGTGAAAACGGAATCCTCGCAGGTGCGCAACTGGAAAACGCGCTGCAGGATCTGGATACTTTCGCGCACGGCCCACGCGCTCGGGAACGGGCCGAAGTACTGATTCTTCTTGTCGACGCTGCCACGGTAATACGCCATGCGCGGAAACTTGTGGCCGGTGAGCTTCAGATACGGATACGACTTGTCGTCGCGAAACAGGATGTTGTAGCGCGGCGCGAGCGCCTTGATCAGATTATTCTCAAGCAGCAACGCTTCGGCTTCGGACCGCGTGACCGTGGTTTCAATCTTGCGGATGCGCGTGACCATCATTGCGATGCGCGGAGAAAGCAGGGTCTTCGTAAAATAGCTCGACACGCGTTTTCTCAGGTCGCGCGCCTTGCCGACGTACAGCACGTTGCCCTGCTCGTCGTAATAGCGGTACACGCCCGGCAAGTGCGGCAATTGCGCCAGGCTTTTTTTAGGGTCGAAAACGTCGGAGTCTGTCATGCAGAGATGATGGCGGAGCGCCCGCGGCTTGAGTTCAGCAAAATAATTTTATTGGTTTCGAGTGGAGTATGGATTGAGCGCGGCACGCGTCCAGGTCGCCCGAACAGCCTGGGCGAGCCTTTAGCTCGACCGCATTGGAACCGTAACGCAACCGTAACGCAGCGCGCCGCGCGAATCGTTATCCTTGAAAACGCCAGTTTAGTTCAAACCGCTGTCCGCCATTCCTCACCCTTCATTTGCGGTTCATCGCCGCCTATTGCCCATGCCGTCTTCATCGGAACAAATGCCGGCTGCTTCCGGCCACTCGAGCGTCGATCCAGGCGCTTCAGCCACCTATATCGCGTGCGATATTTTCTGCGCGGTCATCGACAATTTCGGCGATATCGGCGTCTGCTGGCGGCTCGCGCGCCAACTTGCCAGCGAACACGACTGGCGAGTGCGCCTGTTCGTCGACGATCTCAAGGCCTTTCATGCGCTCTGCCCGGCCATCGATCCCGCGCTCGATCGCCAAAGCGAGGCGGGCGTGATGATCGAGCACTGGCATGCGCCGTCGCATGCCGGCGACACGCTGCAGATCGCCGATGTCGTGATCGAAGCGTTCGGCTGCGAATTGCCGGCGGTGTACGTGAGCGCGATGGCGCGCCGCGAGAAGACGCCCGTGTGGGTGAATCTCGAATATCTGAGCGCGGAGGACTGGGTCGCGGATTTTCATCTGAGGCCGTCGCCGCATCCGCGCTACGCACTTAACAAGACGTTCTTTTTTCCCGGACTAGGACCGGGCACCGGCGGCGTGCTGAAAGAGCGTTTGCTCGATGCCAAGCGTGAGGCGTTCGATCGCGATGCCTGGTGGCACGCACGTGTCGGCATCGCGCCGCCGCCGACCGGCACAACCGTCATTTCGATGTTCGCGTACGAAAATCCCGCCATCGATTCGCTGCTTGAGCAATGGCGCGATTCCGCCACGCCGATCGCGTTACTCGTGCCGGAAGGACGCATTTCCGGTGCCATTGCCCGGTTTTTCGATCTGTCCGATTTTCGGGCCGGAGCGAAGGCGACAAGCGGATCGCTGTCGGCTTACGCGCTGGGTTTTGTCGAACAGCCTCTTTTTGATGCGCTGCTCTGGGCCGCCGACCTGAATTTCGTGCGCGGCGAGGATTCGTTCGTGCGGGCCCAATGGGCGCAAACGCCGTTCGTCTGGCATATCTACCCGCAAGGCGACGACGCCCACCTGCCGAAACTCGATGCGGCGCTCGCGCACTACGCAAACGGCCTGCCGGACGGGGCGAGAACCTCGCTCGAACGCTTCTGGCACGCGTGGAACGGCGCGGGCGCTCCGGACTGGGACGATTTCTGGCGAAACCGCACGCCGCTGGAACAGCGCGCCGCCGATTGGGCGACCGAACTGGCGAACGTTGGCGATCTGGCCGGAAATCTGGCGGAATTCGCGAAAACTCAGTTAAAATAAGCGGTTATCCAACGGCTTGCAGTTCGGAACACTCTCAGTTTCGGACAGATTCCACAGTGGAATGAGCGCGGTGGGAATAGTCAACAAGTAGTCAACAAGTCAATGAATAGTCAGTGAGGCGGCTACAGCGCCGGGTTTGCCAGGGTTTGCAATACAAAAGCAATCTCGATTAAACGAAGCAATCCTGCCACGAGCCGGCCGTCCACACTGCAGCGATCAGGCTCACATTTTCGTACAGGACAGTTTTTTAATATGAAGACCGCACAAGAACTCCGCGTTGGCAACGTCGTGATGATCGGCAGCGATGCCATGGTCGTGCTGAAGGCCGAGTACAACAAATCCGGCCGCAATTCCGCGGTCGTGAAGATGAAGTTCCGTAACCTGCTGTCCACCGGCAACATGGAATCGGTGTACAAGGCGGACGACAAGTTCGACGTCGTCCAGCTCGACCGCAAGGAAGTGACGTATTCGTACTTCGCCGACCCCATGTATGTGTTCATGGACGCCGACTACAACCAGTTCGAAGTCGAAGCCGACATGATGGGCGACGCCCTGCACTACCTCGCCGACGGCATGCCGTGCGAAGTGGTGTTCTACAACGAGAAAGCCATCTCGGTGGAACTGCCGACCACGCTGGTTCGCGAGATCATCTATACGGAACCGGCTGTCAAGGGTGACACGTCGTCGGGCAAGGTCCTGAAGACGGCCAAGCTCGCCACCGGCTTCGAACTGCAAGTGCCGCTGTTCTGCGGTATTGGCGACAAGATCGAAATCGATACGCGTACCAACGAGTATCGCAGCCGCGCCTAAGGCTCTTAAGGCTCCGGCCGACTATCAACGCCGGCCCGACGCTCCAGGCAAAAAACTCAAAAAAAGCGCTCTTCGGGGCGCTTTTTCTTTTTGCTGAACATTATTGCCAATTCAGGCAAACTTTACCGGAAGGTTTCCTGAAATTGCCGGCTGATTGCTGCAAGGAATGGTATGTCCTCTGCTAAAACCTTGATTTCTTGTCATTGTAAAGTTGGCATGAAACCTGCTTTGGTTGTTGTGTCCGCGCTGTGTCGGCGTCGCATTTTTCAACAATACAGACCATGCCAATTACAAAAACCACTCTCGTCCGTCTTGTTCTTGCTGTTTCATGTGCCGTACCGGTAGTCGGGATCACTGCAGGATGCTCGTCGACACCGACCCATGAATCGGCTGGCGAATACACTGCCGACTCCGCACTGACCGCCAAGGTTAAAGCGGCGTTACTCGCTGACCCGGGCCTGAAATCGCTGGCGGTGAGCGTGACGACGTATCGGAGTGAAGTGCTGCTGTCGGGCTTTGTGAATTCCCCGGATCAGATTCAAAAAGCGGTGGCGGTTGCGCGCGGCGTGGAAGGTGTGCAGTCAGTCAAGAACGAGTTGAACGTCAAGCCGCAATAGAGCGCGAATATCACGCCGATGAGCTGAGCGATCAGGTCGGGAGCACGGTGTGCTCAGACATGACAAGACTGGCTCATCAGGAAACACGTGGAAACCATCAGGAAGCGCAGGACAAAGACCCCGCAATGTCGGGCGAGGGCTGGAAGCTTGGGCGGAGACCGAGAATTTGACGTCATTCCGCCATCAGTCTGCGCCGGCGTAGCCCGGTATCGAGGCGTCCCCGCTGGATCTCGCCATTGAAGGCGACCGGCACGGAACGAATTTCAGACCACTTAATACGTTGTGTCCGCCATGCCACACGCTTTGATTGTCGAAGACGATCCCAATAGCCTTTCCGGCTTGTCTGCCATCCTCGCGGCCGACGGTTTTTCCGTCGATACCGCCACCACGCTCGCCGAGGCGCGCTCTGCCTTGACGCGTTTCATCCCGGACGTCGTGCTGGTCGACTTGAACCTGCCCGACGGCAGCGGTCTCGATCTGCTCCACAATCTGCCGGCGCAACCGCCCGGTGGCGCGTTGCCTGTGATTGTGATGACGGGTAACGCGACGGTGGAGAGTGCTATCGAAGGCTTGCGACAAGGGATCTGGGATTACCTGCTGAAGCCGGTCAACATTCCGCGCCTGCGCAGTTTGCTGGCCCGGATTCCGCGCCCTTACGAGCTCACGGAAGAGGTGCGGGCGTTACGTTCAACGCTGCGTGAGCTCGGCTATTTCGGTGGATTGCTTGGGCGCAGCGGCGCGATCCAGCATGTCTACGATCTGATTGAACACACTGCGCCCACGGAAGCGGCTGTGCTGATCTGTGGCGAAAGCGGCACCGGCAAGAAGGTCGCCGCCCGCACGCTGCATGAGATGAGCCGGCGCCGTAAAGGCCCGTTCGTGTCATTCGATTGCGCCGCCGCCAACGAGACCAGCAGTCGTTCGATGGAAAGCCTGATGTTCGGCCACGAGCGCGGTGCGTTTGCCGGCGCGGAGAATCGCGAACCCGGTTTGCTAGAGCAAGCGGGTGGCGGGACGCTGTTCCTCGACCAGATCGATGCATTGCCGATCCCGCAGCAAGAAGCGCTCTTACGCGCGCTTGATTCGCAGACCTTCATGCGCGTGGGCGGCAGCAACAAGATTGTGACGGACTTCCGCCTGCTCGCCGCAACGCGCACGCCGGTGAAGGACGCCGTCGCCGATGGCAAATTGCGCGAGGATCTGTTCCTGCGGCTGAATGCGTCGTCGATTGCGTTGCCGCCGTTGCGTGACCGCGGTGACGATATTGCGTTGCTGGCCGAGCATTTCGTCGATGAACTGAATCGCGAGAATCATGTGAGCGGCATCACGAGCGGCGCGCCGAAACGCGTGAGCCCGGATTTCATTCGCGAGTGCCTGTCGACCGAATGGCCCGGCAATGTGCGCGAACTGCGTGAGCGCGTGCGCCGCGCGTATCACGCATCCGGCGATGTCATCGAAACCCTGCGCGCCGACGAGCAAGGCGGTGCCGGCGGCCGCGGACTCAACGGCAGCAGCGTGCAGGTGACGGTGGGCACGGCGCTCGCCGATGTCGAAGACATGCTGATCCGTGCAACGCTTGAAGCGGTGGGCGGCACGCGGCATCGCGCCGCTACGCTGCTCGGGATTAGTCCCAAGACGCTTTACAACAAGCTGCAGCGAATGAAGCTGGAGTGATGAAACGTTGATCGAAAAAAGCCGCTCGTTCTTGCGAACCAGCGGCTTTTTTCATGGCTGTGTTTGTCTCACTCACCCACTTAAGCGAGCGCTTTAGCTTTAGCTTTAGCCCAACGCGCTTTTCACCAACGCCAGCGCCTGTTGATATTCCACCTGCTCCATCAACTTGCCCCACTTCCAGGCGCGCCCTCGCGGCCGCATCCGCCGCAAGCGGGTCTGCGATGCCTTCGTCGGCACGAACGTGAGGCGATCCAGCACCTTCCCCGCTTCGTCCGGTTGATTGCAGATCAGCACCATGTCGCAGCCGGCCGTGAGCGCCGCCGTGGCCGCTTCGGTCAGCGTTCCGCCGGCGCGGGCGGCTTCCATCGAAAGATCGTCGCTGAAAATCGCGCCGTTGAAACCGAGCTTGCCGCGCAGGATGTCCTGCAGCCAGACGCGCGAAAAGCCCGCGGGTTTCTCATCGACCTGGCTGTAGATCACGTGCGCCGGGATAACCGACGCCAGCGACATGCCCAGCCAGTCGTACGGTTTGGTATCGGCGGCGAGGATGTCCTCGAGCGAGCGATCGTCCACCGGCAAGGCCACATGCGAATCCGCCGATGCAAACCCATGCCCCGGAAAATGCTTGCCGCAGTTCGCCATGCCGGCGAGCGCCAAGCCGTGGTTCAGACTCTTGGCGAGCATCGTCACCACGCGTGGATCGTGATGCAAAGCACGATCGCCGATCACCTTCGAGTGCCCGTAATCCAGGTCGAGCACAGGCGTAAAACTCATATCGACACCGCACGCCCGCAACTCGGCCGCGAGCACATAACCGAAGGCGGTCGCGGTTTTTGTCGCGAGCAACACGTCGCGGTCCCACAGTTCGCCGAGCTTGCCCGGCGCGGGCAGGACGGTGAAGCCGTCGGTACGAAAACGCTGCACGCGGCCGCCCTCGTGATCGACGGCAATCAGGATGTCGTCACGAACAGCACGAATCGCGTCGGTCAGCGCGACGAGTTGCGCGCGATCCTGGAAATGCCGTGCGAAGAGGATGATGCCGCCGGTCATAGGATGGTCGATACGGCGAATGTCGGCGTCGGAGAGCGTGGTGCCGGCCACGTCGAGCATGACCGGTCCGGGAATACGTTTTAACGAGTTCAAATTGAGTACTGAATGAGGGCTAAAGGTGTCAGGGGGTTTTTGTTGCTGGGGTTGCGTCCGGACTCACGCCCGTTTCGGCAATCACAAACGACACCGCGTAATCGCGTTCATCGGTGATCGTGACCTGAGCGGTGATGCCGCGCACCGCCATCCAGTCAGCGAGTTCTCCCGATGCAACAATCTTCGGCTTGCCGCTCGGCTCGTTGAGCGTTTGCAGCGCGCGCCATGTCATCGGCCAGTGCATGCCCAATCCAATGGCTTTCGAAAACGCCTCTTTCGCGGAGAAACGCGTGGCGAGGAAGGCGAGACCGCGGACTTCGGAGCGCGCTTTACGCGCGTGGTAGATACGAAGTTCGTCGGCCCCGAGGACCTTCTCGGCGAAGCGCCCATTCGTGCGCTCCATCACGCCCGCCACACGGCTTACCTGAACGAGATCCGTACCTATTCCGTAGATCGCCATCGTTGGGTCCGGGTTAAGGTTATGAGCTTGCTCAGTTATCGCGATGCGGTCGCGGCAAGCCGCGATGCCACCATGATTGCCTTCATCTCGCGCACCGCGTTGTCCCATCCGGCGAAGATCGCGTGCGCAACGATCGCATGGCCAATGTTCAATTCCACAATGCCTTCCAGCGCCGCGATCGGCTGGACATTCGTGTAATGCAGGCCGTGTCCGGCGTTCACTTTCAAGCCCAGTGAATTGCCGAAATCGACACTGCGCGCCACGCGCTCGAACTCCTTTTGCCGGGTGGCTTCGTCGTGCGCTTCGGCATAAGAACCCGTGTGCAATTCGATTACCGGCGCGCCCGCTTCATGCGCTGCGCGAATCTGCATTTCATCCGCGTCGATAAACAACGACACCCGCGCGCCCGCCCGAGCCAGTTGCTCGCATGCAGCTTTCACGGCCTGGAACTGGCCGACGACATCGAGCCCGCCTTCGGTCGTCAGTTCCTGGCGCTTTTCCGGCACGAGACACACGTCATGCGGACGAACGCCGCACGCGATATCCAGCATTTCCTGTGTGACCGCGCACTCAAGGTTCATGCGCGTCTTGAGCAGCGGACGCAACGCGTGGACGTCGGCATCGACAATATGCCGGCGATCTTCCCGCAGATGCAAAGTGATGGCGTCCGCGCCCGCTTCTTCGGCTTGCAGCGCAGCGCGGATCGGATCGGGATACGACGTGCCGCGCGCGTTGCGCAGCGTGGCGACGTGATCGATGTTGACGCCCAGATCGATCACGTTAGCGGGCGACGAGAGAAAGAAGCTCATAGATTTTGCAGGTCGATCAGGATTTGACGGGTGGCGAGCGGTGTGCCGCCAAGATACACGTTCAACAGAAAGCGCATCAGCGTCTTGCTTTGCGCGGCCGTCTGCGGACGGCTGTATTCGTCCTTCTCCATATCGAGAAGGGTTTGCCCGGCGATCACCGGCCATTGCGACGGCACGTCCTCCGATGCATCGCGCACACCGCGCTCGGGATCGAATACGTATTTCTGACCGGCCAGAACCGGTTGGCGCGAGATGGTTTTATTCAACGCCATTGCGTAGCCGGTTTCACGCAACAGCACGCGTTCGAACGAGCGCAGCGCATGCAACGCAGGCTCGCCGTGCGCGAGACGCGACAACGTCAGCACATAGTGATTGAACAAGGCAGGGTGCGCGTCTTCGCGAGCGCAGAACTTGACGAGCAATTCATTGACGTAGAAGCCGCAAAGCAACGCGTCGCCGGCGAGGGGCAACATGCCACCGACCCATTCCGCTTGCGTCAGCGTTCGGACTTCGCCCTTCCCCGTCCACGATAACCCCAGCGGCTGGAACGTTTGCAGCACGCCGCGCAACGCGGAATGCGGGCGCTTGGCGCCTTTGGCGACCAGCGCGACGCGGCCGTGATCGCGTGAAAACACGTCGAGCACGAGGCTGGTCTCGCGATACGGATAACTGTGCAGCACGAACGACGGCTGCTCGGCGATACGAAAGTCCGAGCGAGGAGCCGCGCGCGGCGCTCTTGGGGCTTTCGGTTCTTTGGATTCTTTCGGTGCGGCGGATTTCGCTGACGCGGACGCAGACGCCGTCCGGCGCCTTTTAGGCGCAGGTGCGGAAGGCTCGCCGGAGCTGAAGTTATCGTCGGCGAGCGGATCGGATTCTGCGTCGGAGGACTGGGTCATCCACGCGTCATTCGTACCCATAAGCGCGTAGTCCAGCTTCATTGTCCGCCCAGCCGCTCTTCACCTTGATAAAGGTTTCGAGATACACGGGACCGTCGAACAGCCTTTCCATATCCAGGCGCGCTTCGGTGCTGATCTGTTTTAGCTTCGCACCCTTCTGGCCGATGATCATCGCCTTGTGGGTATCGCGTTCGACCAGGATGGTCGCGAAAATGCGGCGCAAGCGCCCCTCCGTTTCCCATTTATCGATAAGCACCGTGCTCGTGTACGGCAACTCGTCGCCGGTCCAGCGGAACACTTTCTCGCGCAGGATTTCAGCGGCAAGAAAACGCTCGCTGCGATCGGTGAGATCGTCTTCGCCGTAAATAGGCGAGCCTTCCGGCAAATATGGCTTCACGACCGTCATCAGACGCGTGATGTCGTCGGCATGCTTCGCGGTCATCGGCACGATTTCCTTGAAGTCGTGCAGCGCGCTCATTTTCTGCATGAACGGGAACAACGTTGCCTTATCGGTCACGTGGTCGAGCTTGTTGGCGATCAACAGGCAAGGCGTGTCGTTCGGGATCAGGTCGAGCACCTTCTGGTCATCGGGACCAAAACGGCCCGCTTCGATCACGAACAGAATGGCGTCGACAGACGTCAGCGTCGACGTGACCGCGCGGTTCAGCGAGCGATTCAGCGCGCCACTATGCTTGGTCTGGAAACCGGGGGTATCGACGAAAATGTACTGCGCGTCGTCCAGCGTGTGAATGCCGGTGATCCGATGGCGCGTGGTCTGTGCCTTGCGCGACGTGATGCTGACTTTCTGCCCGACGAGCGCGTTCATCAAGGTCGATTTGCCGACGTTCGGCCGACCGACGATCGCGACCATGCCGCAGCGGAAACCAGGAGGAGTGGGAGCGTTCATCATGTATGGGGCTGCAGATTCGGTGAATTCGTGGGGACGCGTGGCGTCCGGATTATGCATGTGATCGATAGCGCGCGAGCTTTAGCGGCGAGCCTGGAAGTCCACGTCAGTGGCCGGTATCGGCGGCGCGTACGACGGTTGCATCGGCGCTTTCTTCCAGGTGCGCTTCGACCTTTGTTTCAACGCTTTCCGCGCCCTTCGAGGCCGTCGCAGAATGCGCGGCGGGCACGTCTTCACGCTGCCGCGCGGGAACTGCGGACTTCTCTACGGGTGGCACTTCGGCATTCTTCGCGGCAGGCTTGTCGGCCGGCTTCTCAGCTTGCTTTGCGGCCGCCTTTTCACCTGCACTATCTGCCTTCGTGGCGCTTTTTTCCACCAGGTTATTCACAGCGTTATCCACCGTAGCTTCGACGTGCGCAACCGATGTCTTATCCGCGCTCTCGGTTGCTGCCGCCGTCGCCTCGGCCGCCGCTTTCTCGGCCTTTTCAGTCCTCTCCGCCCGATGAATCGTCGCCCGCTCGGTTTTCTCCGCGCTGGCGAACGTACCCGCCGACGGTTCCACATGCGATGCGCGAATCACGGCGAATGGTGCCGTAGCCGGACGCTCAGGATCGTTATGCGTGTTGCTGCCATGGCCTGCGCTATTGCTATTACTGCTGGCGCTGGCGCGTGCGCGCTCACGACGATCCGGCGCGCGCAGATCGAGCGCCGCCTGCACGCCCGTCACGCCCGGCACAATTTCCTGTTCAGCTTGCTTGGCCGCGCGCGAACCCTTGCGCTTGGGCTTCGCCGTCATGGCTGGCGCGGCGGAAGCCAACTCATCGAGCGCCTTCTTTGCCGCAGCTTGCTCAGCCGCGCGACGGCTTGCACCGGAACCCGATACCTTCACCTCGAGCTTCGGCACCGTGCATTCCACTTCGAATTGCTGGTTATGCGCCGCGCCGTGCGTGGCCACGACCGTATAGGTCGGCAACGCGATCTTGTGGCCTTGCAGATATTCCTGCAGCAGCGTCTTCGCGTCTTTACCGATCGTGCGTGGATCAATGTGATCGAGAATCGGCGTGTACAGCCGCTTGATCACCTGAAGCGCTGCGTCAAAACCACCGTCGAGAAAGACCGCCCCGAAGATAGCTTCGAGCGTGTCCGCCAATATGGACGGGCGACGGAAGCCGCCGCTGCGCAACTCGCCCTCGCCCAGCCGCAACGCCTCCGATACATTGAGCGCCTGCGCAATCTCGTAAAGCGACTGCTGCTTGACGAGATTTGCCCGGACGCGAGAAAGGTCGCCTTCGTCGAGTTTTGCGAATCGTTGGAACAAAAGCGCAGCCACCACGCAATTTAGAACGGAATCTCCAAGAAATTCGAGTCGTTCATTGTGCGTGGCACTATGACTGCGGTGGGTCATCGCCTGGCGCAGCAGTTCCGCATTGCGAAATTCGTACTGAAGCCGGCTTTCCAACGGGGTTGAGGGCATGGGCAGAGTATAACGCGGGCGCCGGGAGGGGCGAATCCGGCTGAAAGGCCGAAAAACCGCAGGGGAAAATGGCACAGCAAGCGCACCTTAGCCGCGATTCTTCGTGCTGTTTCTAGGCGGCCCAAAGGTGACTTCCAATAACAACTACGCCGCGATGACGCGGCGTAGTGGTCGAACGAAATTACTGCTGGCGATACCGATCAAAACCGCGCTTCAATGGAACACCCCAATGCGCTTCAAACTGCTGAAGTTCATCCATATAAAGAATGCACGGCCGACGATATTCGCGTCAGGCACGAAACCCCAATAACGGCTGTCCGCGCTGTTATCGCGGTTGTCGCCCATCATGAAATAGTTACCCGCCGGCACTTTGCAAATGACGCCTTGAGCGTTGTAGTTGCAGTTGTCGCGGAACGGGAAGTCGTCAGCGCCAATCACGAACGGCGGCACTTGTGCGTTATTCAGGATCGCATTCTTGCGGCCATCGAGATTTTCTTCGAACTGCTTCGCATAACCGACGCGTTCGTCATCGAAATAATCAGGCAACGCCGTTTCAGGAACCGGCTTGCCATTAATGGTCAGCTTCTTGTCCTGATACGCAACGGTGTCGCCCGGAAGGCCGATCACGCGCTTGATGTAATCCACCGATTCGTCTTTCGGATAGCGGAATACCACCACGTCACCACGCTTGAGCGGCGTGCCGCTGGTCAGCTTGGTATTGCTGATCGGCAGACGCAGGCCATATTCAAATTTATTGACGAGGATGAAATCGCCTACCACCAGCGTGGGGACCATGGATCCGGACGGAATCTTGAACGGCTCGACCACGAACGAGCGCACCACGAACACCACCAAGATTACCGGAAAGAAGCTTGCGGAATATTCCAGGTACCACGGCTGGCGGAGCTTTTCATCGCGTAGGCGAGCGCGCGTTTGCGGCGCGTTTTCATCGGCGAAACGGGGTTCAAGGCGCGCTTGCTGTTGATCGAATTCCGCCACCGCTGCATCTGCTGCCCGGCGCCGTTGTTTCTCGAACACCAGTTTGTCGAATACCCACGCAATCCCCGTCACGACGACGAGCACCAAAAGAATCAACGCAAAATTCATCAATCGTTTCCGGTTGTTTTATTAATCTTCGACGCGAAGAATCGCGAGGAAAGCTTCTTGCGGAATCTCGACCGAACCGACTTGTTTCATGCGCTTCTTGCCGGCCTTCTGCTTTTCCAGAAGCTTTTTCTTTCGCGAGATATCGCCGCCGTAGCACTTTGCCAGAACGTTCTTACGCAATGCTTTAATGTTCTCGCGCGCAATAATGTTCGCGCCAATGGTCGCCTGAATGGCGACGTCGTACATTTGGCGCGGAATCAGTTCGCGCATCTTCGACGCTACTTCGCGTCCACGATGCTGGCTCTGCGACCGGTGCACGATCACCGACAACGCGTCGACCTTGTCGCCATTGATTAGCATGTCGACCTTCACCACGTCCGACGCGCGATATTCCTTGAACTCGTAGTCCATGGACGCATAACCGCGCGATGTGGACTTCAGCCGGTCGAAAAAATCCAGCACGATTTCCGCCATTGGAATTTCGTACGTGAGCTGGACCTGACGGCCGTGATAGAGCATGTTGATCTGCTGGCCGCGCTTGTTCGTGCAGAGCGTGATTACCGCGCCCACATACTCCTGCGGCATGTACAGGTTCACGGTCACGATCGGCTCGCGCACTTCTTCGATGTACGTAGGCTCCGGCATCTTGGCCGGATTCTCGACCTGGATCAGCTCGCCGTCGCGTTTCACGACTTCGTACACCACGGTGGGCGCCGTGGTGATGAGGTCCATGTCGAATTCGCGCTCAAGCCGCTCCTGCACGATCTCCATGTGCAGCAGACCAAGAAAGCCGCATCGGAAGCCGAAACCAAGCGCTTGCGACACTTCCGGCTCGTACTGCAGCGAGGAGTCATTCAGCTTCAGCTTTTCCAGCGATTCACGCAGCGCGTCGTACTGGTTCGCTTCCACCGGATACAAACCCGCGAACACTTGCGGCTTCACTTCCTTGAAACCAGGCAGCGGCACTTCGGCCGGACGCGCCACGGTGGTGACCGTATCGCCGACTTTTGCAGCCTGCAATTCCTTGATGCCCGCGATGATGAAGCCCACCTGCCCCGCCGACAACGACGCGAGATTCGTGGCCTTCGGCGCGAATACACCGAGACTTTCGACCGGATAAATCGCGCCGGACGCCATCATCTTGATCTTTTCCTTCGGACGCAGCGTGCCGTTCTTGATGCGCACGAGCATGACCACGCCGACGTAGTTATCGAACCATGAGTCGATAATCAGCGCTTGCAGCGGCGCGTCCGGATCGCCCTTCGGGGGCGGCACTTTGGCGATCAGCGCCTCGAGCACATCGGTCACGCCGAGACCCGTCTTGGCGCTACAGCGCGCGGCATCGGTTGCATCAATGCCGATCACATCTTCGATTTCCGAAATTGCGTTTTCGGGATCAGCCGCGGGCAAGTCAATCTTGTTCAGGACCGGCACGACTTCCACGCCCAGTTCAATCGCCATGTAGCAGTTGGCGACCGTCTGCGCTTCCACGCCCTGGCTGGCGTCGACCACGAGCAGCGCGCCTTCGCAAGCGGACAGCGAGCGGCTGACTTCGTACGAGAAGTCGACGTGGCCCGGGGTGTCGATGAGATTCAGGTTGTAGACCTGACCGTCGAGCGCCTTGTAGCTCAGCGCCGCGGTTTGCGCCTTGATGGTGATGCCGCGTTCGCGCTCGAGATCCATGGAGTCGAGCACCTGCACGTCCATCTCGCGGTCGGACAAGCCGCCGCACAACTGGATGATGCGATCGGCGAGCGTCGACTTGCCGTGGTCGATGTGCGCAATGATCGAGAAGTTACGAATATGATTCATTCAGTGCCGATCAAGCAAAAAGGCGCGCCCAGACAAACGCGGAGCACGCCTTGAAAATGGGGGTGAAAAACTTATCTATTTTAGCCGAAAAGGCGGGCTGACGGCGGATTTTACGGGAAAGGTCCGATCGCTCAGGGACTTATATGCGTGCTGGAAGTGTTCAGGAGCGCGTCCCGTACGCGCATTTCGTCCAGCCGGTAATGGCATAACTCCACGCCATCGAACATCAGCACGGGGACGAGTTCGTCGTATAACGCCTCGAGCGCAGGATCCGTGTCGATATCGATCCATTCGATAGCAACGCCGAACTCAGCCGCAATTGGCTCGAGCCCGGCGCGCAAATCTTCACACAAGTGGCACCACGCACGCCCATAAAGCTTAAGCGCGCTCATCGTGCTCATTTCTGCGCCGGCGCGCTGCGCGGCCGCAACGGCACGAACTGCGTGTTGTCGCCGCGACGCACCAGCACCGCGACCATCTTGCTCGGATCGACGTTTTGCGCGACCGCGTCGAATTGCTTCGCGCTCGTGATGTCCGTGTCGCCGATACGCAGGATGATGTCGCCCTTCTGGAAGCCGGCACGCGCCGCCGGACCTTCCACCGCGTCCACCATCACGCCATTGGTGAGTTTCAGCGTTTTTTTCTGGTCAGCCGGAATGTCGCTCACCGCGATGCCGAGCGTATTGCTCGCCTTCGCCTTTGGTGGCGGCGTCTTCTTGGCCTCGGTCTTCGCGATCTTGTCCGGCTGCATTTCAGCAATCGTGATCGGCAGATCGCGCGACTGACCCTTGCGCCACACGGTGATCGTCGCCTTTGTGCCCGGCTTCGTGTCGCCGACCATGCGCGGCAGGTCCGTTGCCGTGGAGACATCGTGGCCGTTGTATTTCAGGATGATGTCGCCCGGCTGGATACCGGCCTTGTCGGCCGGGCCGCCCGCTTCCACGCTGCTCACCAGCGCGCCCTGCGCCTTCGGGAGTCCAAGCGAATCCGCCACTTCCTTCGTGACTTCCCCGATCGCCACCGCAATGCGGCCGCGCGTGACCTTGCCCGTTGTCTTCAGTTGATCGGCGACGCGCATGGCTTCATCGATAGGAATCGCGAACGAAATCCCCATGAAGCCGCCCGTACGGCTGTAGATCTGCGAGTTGATACCAATCACCTCGCCCGCCATGTTGATCAGCGGACCACCGGAATTGCCCGGATTCACCGCCACGTCGGTCTGGATAAAGGGCAGGTAATCGCCCGTGTCCCGACCCTTCGCGCTGACGATACCCGCCGTCACCGTGTTATCGAGCCCGAACGGCGAGCCGATTGCCAGCACCCATTCGCCGACACGCACCTTGTTCGAATCGCCGATGGTAATGGCCGGCAGGCTCGTCGCCTGGATCTTGACGACCGCGACGTCCGTGCGTTCATCGACGCCGATCAGCTTTGCCTTGAATTCGCGCTTGTCCGTGAGCGTGACGTAGATGGTGTCAGCGTCGTCGACCACGTGGGCATTGGTCATCACGTAACCATCGGCCGACATGATGAAACCCGAGCCCACGCCGCTGCTCTGTTCCGAATTGTCCTGACTGTCAGGGCTGCTGCTACTGCCGCTGTCGCCGCCCTGGTCGCCGTTGCCGTTCCCACCATTGCCGCCGCTTCCGCCGCCATTTCCACCGCCGCCGCCGTTGCCGCTTCCACCTCCGTTACCGCCCCCACCGCCGCGCGGCGAACCCGGCGTACCGGGCATTGGAATGCCGAAGAAACGGCGGAAGAACTCGGACATGTCGCCCTCGTCCATACCGGGCGGCAAGCCGCGCAGGTCGTTACTGCTGCTGACGCGGGTTGTCGTACGGATATTGACGACCGACGGACCGACTTTATCGACCAGTGTGGTGAAGTCGGGCAAATTCACTCCCGGCACCGCGACCGTCGTAGCGGACGGCGCAGGCGTCGACGCGGGCGCCGCTGCGGTTGCTGTGGCCGCGTAGGTCGCGAGCGGCAGGCATGCGGCAAGCGCCGCGGCCGCGAAATAGGTGCGCAGCGAGAGATTGCTCATATCGTGGTGGGCCGAGGAATTACTTGGAAGGCTTGTATTCTATGGCAGAAGCAAATTGCTGCAACGTGGCCTGGGGCACTTCGCCCAGCAAGGTAATCCAGAAATCACCGCGGCGCTTGACCAGCACGTGCGTCGCGCCGCTGTCGCCAGCCCCTTCCTTGCGGGAATTTTTTTCCGCCGGCTCGACAAAAATCGAGATTGCCGCCAGTCCGTCGGAGAAAACAGCCTGATCGACGGGAATAGGCGGTTGGCCCTTTTCACTTGACGCCATTGGCCGGCGCAACTCCCGGATTTCCCGGAAACCCGGCACGGCAGGGGTGATTTTCCACCCCTGCGCGGCCATATCGACCGGCTCGACCGGTGGGCGCACGACCGTCCACCCGGCTAGGCTCTTGATTCCGTTCGCAATCCCGGCGCGGTCCACGGACCCGCCAATCTGCACTTGCGAAAATGAAAGCTGTTCGAGCACCTGACCGTCGGGGCCAAGCGTCTGCGCGCGCAGTAGAAGGCCGGTTTTCGAGTCGGCCCAAAGCTTGTAGGCAAAGCGCCAGGCGTCTTTCGGATCGAGTTCGATCACCTGGCTATCAATCCCGGCCACGCGGTCCAAACCGAGCATTTTCGGCTCATAGACCATCAGGACCTGGTCGCTGCCGGTTGTCAGCAACGCCGGGAACGCGTCCTTGTTCTGACGTTTTTCGACGACCACCAAATGCCGTTCGGGGACGAACGTGTACATGTCGTCGTCGTGGCGAAGCATCTTGCGAGGCTTGCCATCCAGACTTTCCAGCGACTCGAACTCACCGTCGCCGCGTGCCGCAGAATGGATAATTCGCGACGATTGCACCGTTGTCCCACGCTGGTAGACGAAGGTGCCCTCGTAGTTCTGCTGCTGTGCGGCGTCGTGAATCCTGTTGAGCAGTTCCGCAGCGGACTTGCGCGCGGCGGCGGAATCGTCGCCCTGCGCAAAAGCACTCGATGCCGCTGATAACAACGCAGCTGCACAGAACATCAACGCCGGCAACCGCCCCCAATGAGTCGTTTTCTTCAACCGCACACGTTGCATCAGTTATTGGCCTTGGCTGGTAGCCGCAGTGCGAATCAAAGGCATCGAGCCCGGCATGACGGGCTGTTGGGAGAATTGCTGATGCGCTTCGAGATACTGGTCCAGGCTTGCGTCGCGAATGATGTTCGCTTCGACAACCGGCGAGCGCGTGCTGGTGGCGGGCATGGAAGCCATGGCCACGCGCTGTACATGATCTGAAGACACGGACGACATCTGCACGCCGTTGTGGCTGTCCACGCCCTGCAATTGAGGCACCACGATCCACGTCAGCGTGGCAGCGGCAGCGGCGACGGCAAAAGCCGGCACTACGCGTCGGCGGAATAGCCGCGAGCGAAGGCGCTCAGCGGAAGCGGCGGGAATGGCCGCGGGCGCAAATACATGCGCTTCCGCTTCAAAACGCGCCGAGAACGCGTTCATGAACGCACTGCTGGCTGCAGGACTGGCCGCGAGATCGTCGGAACGCAGGGCGTCGCCGATCAAGTGGAAATCCGACCACGACGCGCGATCCTTCTGCGTAAACCCGGAAAGAAACTGACTGATGTCGCCCGAACCGTCGAACGACTCACCGTCGACAAAAGCGGACAGACGCTCGCCGCGCGAGCTAGCTTGCGATTGCACCGAAACCGACCCCATGATGCTCCCCATCTTGACTGCACCCCGTAGTGACACTACCTGACTCAGATACCGCGTCCCTGCCCCGCGCAACCTCGCTGTTACCAGCGCTTGCCTTCGGGAGTGTCCAGCAGCGGACGCAATTTTGCCGCAATGGCTTCGCGAGCACGAAAAATTCTTGATCTGACCGTCCCAATTGGGCAATTCATCATTTCGGCAATTTCTTCGTAGCTCAGACCTTCAATTTCACGAAGAGTAATGGCGGTGCGCAGCTCTTCCGGTAAAACCGCCATTGCAGCATTGACCGTCTGTGCGATCTGCTTGCTCATCAACATCGACTCAGGCGTGTTGATATCCCTTAGTTGGTCTGCGTCGGAGAAAGTTTCCGCTTCTTCTGCATCGGCTTCGGTAGAAGTTGGAGCCCGACGGCTCTGAGTGGCAAGGTAGTTCTTCGCGGTGTTCACCGCAATCCGGTAAAGCCACGTATAAAAGGCCGATTCTCCGCGAAATTGCGGCAACGCGCGATAAGCCTTGATAAAGGCGTCCTGCGCGACATCCTCAACCTCGGCGGGATCGCGCACGAGGCGCGAGATAAGCCGGATGATTTTGCGCTGATATTTGGCGACCAGTAGCTCGAACGCTGCTTTATCGCCTTTTTGCACGCGTTCGACCAGTACCTGATCGATTTCTTTTTCGCTCACCTGGGAAATCCGTTAACTTTGGGGGTGCTACGCGGAGGGCTATTGTAGCGTTACGCTGCAGGAACACGCCGGATGCTGACCGGCGGTTACACGCGTTACAGATGTTCCTGGGCGCAGCGCCGGACGCGCACGGCCAATTCGCGAAAGGCGGAGGTATTGGCGAGCGCGTCGGCAGCCACTAGAAACGATGCCGGGAGGCCCGCTGCGGGCATCAAGGTGAGAGCGAGCAAGCGGTCGCTCCACTGGGCACAGCCAGTTATTCGCCGATATTGCGCGTGTCCCGAACGATCCCACGTAGTCAAACCGTCCTGCCCAATCGAACGCGACAGGCCGGCGGCGCTCGCCGCCCCAGGCCACAGTGGCCAGAGCCGCGGTCACCGTCAAAGCGGCGACACATCCGCTGAATAGTCCGGCGTAAGCCGCCACGCACTGGAACACCGATCCCGCCGATACCACCACGAATGCTGCGGTAGCGTCCCAGAGGAATCGTGAGGGCCGGAGCGTGTGCCGGCGCGGGGACTCAGCAAGCAAGTCCGCCGGCGCACGAGGCAACAAAACGTGCGCGCTTGTCATTCGCCTATTCCCGCGACGATCAGGCGCGCGCCGCTAAGCACGTCGCTCAATGCTTCTTGAAAACGAGCGTGCCGTTCGTGCCGCCGAAACCGAACGAGTTCTTCAGCGCCACATCGATCTTCATTTCCCGCGCTTCGTTCGCGCAGTAATCCAGGTCGCACAGCGGGTCCTGGTTGAAGATGTTGATAGTGGGCGGCGAGATCTGGTGATGCAGCGCCAGCACGGTGAAGACCGATTCCAGCCCGCCGGCGCCACCGAGCAGATGGCCCGTCATCGACTTGGTGGAATTCACCACGAGCTTCTTCGCGTGGTCGCCGAACATGTTCTTGATACCAACGGTCTCGGCCAGATCGCCCAACTGCGTGGAGGTGCCGTGAGCGTTCAGGTAATGCACTTCATCTGCATTGACCTGAGCGTTTTTCAACGCATTGCGCATGCTGCGACGCGCGCCGTCACCGTCTTCCGGCGGTGCGGTCATGTGATATGCGTCACCGCTCATGCCGTAGCCACTGACTTCGGCATAGATCTTCGCGCCGCGCGCTTTCGCGTGCTCATACTCTTCGAGCACCATCACGCCCGCGCCTTCGCCCAGCACAAAACCGTCGCGATCCTTGTCCCACGGACGGCTCGCCGTCGCAGGGTCATCGTTGCGCTGGGACAACGCGCGTGCAGCCGCGAAGCCGCCGATACCCAAGGGCGATACAGTCGCCTCGGAGCCGCCGCAGATCATCACGTCGGCGTCGCCATATTCGATCAGCCGCGAACCTTCGCCAATGCAATGCAGACCCGTCGTACAAGCGGTCACGATGGCCAGATTCGGCCCTTTCAAACCGAAGCGGATGGAAAGATGGCCGGAGATCATGTTGATGATCGACGCCGGCACGAAGAACGGCGAAACCCGGCGCGGACCACGGTTCAGCAATTCCGTCTGCGTAGCTTCGATCATCGGCAAGCCGCCGATTCCCGATCCCACCACCACGCCCACGCGCTCCGAGTTTTCCTCGGTGATTTCCAGCCCGCTGTCCTGCATGGCCTGCACACCGGCGGCGATGCCGTAATGGATAAAGGTATCCATGTGGCGCGCTTCCTTGGCCGGCATATAGGCTTCGACGTTGAAGCCCTTGACTTCGCCGGCAATGCGCGTGGAGAAGTTCGTGGTATCGAACTTCGTGATCTCGGCAATTCCCGACTTGCCGGCGACCAGATTGGCCCAGCCGTCGGCAACGGTATTGCCAACAGGCGAAATCAGCCCAAGGCCTGTAAC
The DNA here is from genome assembly GCF_047608185.1 of Caballeronia eucalypticola. NCBI lineage: Bacteria > Pseudomonadati > Pseudomonadota > Betaproteobacteria > Burkholderiales > Burkholderiaceae > Caballeronia > Caballeronia eucalypticola. Next base: position 276,693 of record NZ_JBLKRU010000004.1, on the reverse strand, counting down.
AACAACACGACGACGGCTCACGGTAACCCCTTATCCATAAATGACAAAAAGCAAAAGCCACAAGATTCACAGGAAATTGCCCTGTGAGCCCTGTGGCTGTTAAATCGGTTCGAATCGCGACAGAGCGTCAACCCCGAATGGTGTGGAAGCAGCTTGGCGCGTCGGGCTTTAGGCCTTGACGTTGGCGCGAGCGTAGTCGATCGCCTGTTGAACCGTCGTGATCTTCTCGGCTTCTTCGTCAGGGATTTCCATGCCGAATTCGTCTTCGAGAGCCATCACGAGTTCGACGGTGTCGAGCGAGTCAGCGCCCAGATCGTTGACGAACGAAGCTTCGTTCTTGATTTCAGCTTCGGCGACGCCCAGTTGTTCGGCGACGATCTTCTTCACGCGCTGTTCGATATTGTCCATGCAGCCCTCCGAGGGAAATGTAGTTCAAAAACACAAGTGCGCGCATTTTATCAGGTTTGTACCCGTAAATACCCACGCACGGAATCAGCTTTGTTTAGCGCGTGACGTGCCTTTGATGCCCGTCACGCCTTTCTTGCGCACTCTCCTGCGCCCTTTCCCGCTTACCACTTCTGACAACAGATTTCGCATCTTGCGCACGGCACTTTAATTCAGCACTTTGCGCACCCGCCAAGGCGCGGATATTAACGAAATGCCTGTCACATGTACATGCCGCCGTTCACATGGAGCGTCGTACCCGTTATGTAGCCGGCGTGTGGCGAAGCAAGGAAAGCCACAGCATGCGCGATATCTTCAGGGCTGCCCAGTCGACCCAGTGGTATCTGTGCTGTGAGCGCCGCACGCTGCGCTTCCGGCAAAACCTTGGTCATGTCGGTATCGATAAAACCCGGCGCAATGCAGTTCACCGTGATCCCGCGGCTGCCGATTTCACGGGCCAGCGCACGCGTCATGCCAGCCACGCCGGCTTTCGCCGCCGCGTAGTTCGCCTGCCCCGGGTTCCCCGACGACGCCACGACCGACGTGATATTGATGATCCGGCCGCCGCGCGCTTTCATCATCGGGCGCAGCACGGCGCGCGAAAGACGGAAAACGGCACGCAGGTTGGTGTCGATCACGGCGTCGAATTCGTCGTCCTTCATGCGCATCGCGAGCTGATCTTTCGTGATCCCGGCGTTGTTGACCAACACGTTGAGGCTGCCGAATTCCTTGACCACGCCGTCGATAAACGCTTCGCTCGCGGCCGCGTCCGTCACGTTCAGCACGGCGCCACGGCTTTGTCCGCCAAACTCTTTCAATGCTTCGGTAATGCCCTCGGCGCCGCTTTCGCTGGTCGCCGTGCCAATCACTGTCGCGCCCTGGCGCGCAAGTTCGACCGCGATTGACCGGCCAATACCCCGCGACGCGCCCGTCACGACCACTATGTGCTTGTCCAGAATCATCTTTCGTCCGCTCCTTGGTTTGTCGCTTGACCGCGTTGGCGTCATCCAGCTAGCCCCGCCAGCGATTTCAGCCGGCGAGCAGTTTGCGTGTTTCTTCGAGCGAAGCCGGATCGAAGATAGACGCGCCGATCAGCGTGCCGTCGATACGCTTCGTCAACCCGTTCAGCACCTTGCCCGGGCCGCATTCGATCACGTGCGTGACGCCTTCGTGCGCCATCTTCTGCACGGTTTCGACCCAGCGCACGGGACCCGCGGCCTGACGCACGAGCGCGTCCTTGATCGCAGCCGGCTCGGCGACGCTCGCGACATCGATGTTATTGATCAGCGGAATTTGCGGCACGCCGATATCAACCGTCGCCAGATACTCGCGCAACTGGTCCGACGCCGGCTTGAGCAGCGACGAATGGAACGGCGCCGACACCGGCAGCGGCAACGCGCGTTTCGCACCCTTGGCCTTGGCGATTTCGCAGGCCTTTTCAACGCCTGCTTTCGCGCCCGCAATCACAACTTGGGACGGCGCGTTGAAGTTGACCGCTTCCACGATCCCCGCCGCCGATGCTTCGGCGCAGACGGCGCGCACGGCGTCGTCGTCGAGACCCAGAATGGCTGCCATGCCGCCTTCGCCGACGGGCACCGCGCTTTGCATCGCTTGGGCACGAAACCGTACGAGCGGTACGGCGGCGGAAAACGGCAGCGCACCAGCAACAACCAGCGCCGTATATTCGCCGAGGCTATGACCCGCGACAACCGCCGGTTTCAACCCGGTTTCCTTTTCCCACACGCGATAAATCGCGTACGCGGCCGTCAGCATCACAGGCTGCGTGTTCGTGGTGAGACCCAATTCTTCGACCGGACCTTCGGCAATCAGCTTGCCCAGATCCTGGCCGAGTGCATCGGATGCTTGCTGCACGGTTTCGCGCACCACGGCGTGATCGGCAAATGCATTGAGCATGCCGACCGACTGGGAACCTTGTCCCGGAAAAACGAACGCGAATTTCATGAGGTTCTTACTCGATTGAATTGTCGATTGACTGACGTGGCGAGGAAGTCGTGTCGGTTGGATATCCGCTCAGTAACGGATAACCGACGCGCCCCACGTGAAGCCGCCGCCCACCCCTTCGATCAGCAAGTGCTGGCCGCGCTTGATACGACCGTCGCGCACAGCGACATCGAGTGCGAGGGGAATGGATGCCGCCGACGTATTGCCATGCTCGCCAACCGTCACGACCATGCGCTCCAGCGGCACATGCAACTTGCGCGCGGTGCTTTCCATGATGCGGATATTGGCCTGATGCGGAATCAGCCAGTCGATATCGCCAGCAGTCAGTTGCGCTTTCTCAAGCGCCTCGACAGCGACTTTTTCCAGCACCTTGACCGCCAGTTTGAACACCGCCTGACCGTCCATGTGCAGGAACGCGCTGCCTTCGATTACACCCTTGTTCACATTACCCGGCGTGCACAGGATGTTCGCGTGGCTGCCATCGGCATGAAGCGCACTGGAGAGTACGCCGGGTTCATCGGAGGCCCGCAGGATAACGGCGCCCGCGCCGTCGCCGAACAGCACGCAGGTGGTGCGGTCGTTGAAATCAAGAATGCGCGAGAAAGTTTCAGCGCCAACGACCAGCGCTGTGCGATGCGTGCCGCCGCGAATAAGGCTGTCCGCCATTGCAACGGCATAAGCGAAACCCGAGCAGACGGCCTGAATGTCGAACGCTGCGCCGCTGTTCCTGATGCCGAGCTTGTTCTGCAGCAGGCAAGCGGTGCTGGGGAAAACGAAGTCAGGCGTGGACGTGGCGACGATAATCAGATCGATCGATTGCGGATCGATATCCGCCGCCTCGATCGCATGGCGCGACGCGTGCAACGCGAGTTCGCTGGTCGTCTGATCGGGTGCGGCGAAATGACGTGCGTGAATACCGGTGCGTGCGACGATCCATTCATCGCTCGTTTCAACACCCTGCTTCGCCAGACGTTCGGCCAGAGCCTGGTTCGAGACACGATCCGGCGGCAAGTAACTGCCCGTTCCGATCACACGGGAATAGAGATTCGTTTGAGCCATTATGCCTTCGAGGATAGCGCGGGACCCGGTTCGCCCGGCTGCACGAGCGGGCGGGCAACGACCGTATTATCGCCTGGGACGACAGGGTCGGATGCGGGGTCGACCGGATTCGGGACCACGGTGCCAGCAGTGTCAGCGGAAGCGCCGAGCGCCGCTTGTTGCACGGGAGCAGCGTTTTCTTCCATGGCGCGCACGAGGCGTTCAAGCACGCCATTTTTGACGGCATCATACCCGCGTTTGATAGCCCACTCAAACCCGTAAGCCTGTGCCGATCCGTGGCTCTTGATGACCAGCCCGCGCAGGCCGAGCAGCGCGGCGCCGTTGTACTGGGCCGGGTCGACCCGCCGTTTGAAGCGTTTGAGAACGGGCAACGCGACGAGCGCCATCAGCTTGGTCAGGAGCGACCGGCTGAACTCCTCGCGGATCATATCGGTCAGCATCTGCGCCAAACCTTCGGAGGTTTTCAGCGCCACGTTGCCGACAAAACCGTCGCACACGACCACGTCGGTCGTACCTTTATAGATGTCGTTGCCTTCCACGTTGCCGTAGAAATTGAGCGTGCTTGCGCGCAGCAATTCGCCGGCGCGTTTGATGACCTCATTGCCCTTGATGACTTCTTCGCCAATGTTGAGCAGACCGATGGTCGGGCGCTCCTTATTGCCGATGGCGGCAACAAGCGCGTGGCCCATTTCGGCGAATTGAAGCAAGTGCTGCGGCTCGCAGTCCACGTTCGCGCCCAGGTCGAGCACAGTGGTGAAGCCTTTCTGGCTTGGCATCGCGAAAGCGATAGCCGGTCGCTCAATGCCCGGCAGCGTCTTGAGCACGTAGCGGGACACGGCCATCAATGCGCCGGTGTTACCCGCCGAGATGCACGTCTGAGCCTGGCCGTCCTTGACGAGATTAAGCGCCACTCGCATGGACGAATCTTTCTTCCGGCGCAGCGCCACCTCTACCGAATCGTCCATCTCGACCACTTCGGTGGCCGGGACGACCGTCAGCCGGGTTTCGCCGGTGGCTTTGGACTTCTTCAGTTGCGCGCGGATGGCCGACTCGATGCCGACAAGCAACAACTGCGCATCCGGATGCGAACGCACGAAACTGACCGCGGCGGGAACGGTCACGGCCGGGCCGTGGTCGCCTCCCATGCAGTCGATAGTGATCTTTACGGTCATGGAGTGCGACGAATTTCAGGCACAAAAAAGCGGCAGTGAAATGCCGCCTTCTTGGTATACCGGGAACATGTCAAGCGCAAACAACCGCGACTCAGACCACGAGTCAAGACGGTGACGCGAGACGCAACAAGCGTCGTACGCTTAGTCGTTCTTCGTCTTGATGACTTTCTTGCCACGATAGTAGCCGTTCGGGCTCACGTGGTGACGCAGATGCACTTCACCCGTGCTCGGCTCAAGAGCCAGCGCCGGCGCGGTCAGGAAGTCGTGCGAACGATGCATGCCGCGCTTGGACGGCGATTTCTTGTTTTGCTGAACTGCCATGATAACTCCAGAAAAATTTTGCGAATTCTAACACAGCTCGACACATCCGAGACCCTGACCCCGAGCCAGTGAGTCTTTCCGGACGCATCGCGCCGACTGATGATTCGACACCCGACCTGGTGTCGGATGCCAATACTCTTTAGTGCGAGCGTTTGAAGCACACGCTTCGACACACTTAATGCGTGTTGTCGTCCGAACCGCCCTGCCTGAGCTTACCGAGCGCGGCGAACGGATTGGGTCTGCCCGAGCCGCCATCCTGCTGCGCGCTTGCATCGCCATTCAGACCACCATCGTCCAGCTCGCCCTCGGTGCCCGCGAGGCCCGTTACCAGGCTCTCATGCACTTCAGGACAAACTTCGTGCTTCGGCACGAGCGGCAGGGCCAACAACAATTCATCTTCGATCAGGTCGATGAGATCGAACTGGCGTGAGCCAACGATCACTTCCACTTCATCGTTGTCTAGCGGAAATTCGTCCGCTTCATCTTCTGTCTCGACAATGCGATACGTTGCATCGACATCCAGATGTTGCGAATACGGCGAAAGACAACGCTGGCATTCGATCCAGACCGATCCGTGCACCGCGAGCCGCAAATAGGGCTGCGGCGCTTCGGTACCGTCGTCCTGCAACTCGGGCTGCATGGAGCCTTCGGCCTGCCATGAAAACACCGTGTCGCGGTCGGGAGCATCTGCCGGCACTTCGTTCAACATACGCGGCAATTGCGAGACCCGTACACCACCTGCTGCCTGCCGACGGCTTTGGGCGAATTCGAACAAGTCGAGCGCGCGCAAGTCGGCGGGACATGCAGGTTTGCCAGGATTCTGTGTCATGTGCGCTCCTGCAGTGGTCGTTGCCGCGACGGCTGGATAGCTGGTCTGCGGAGGACGACCGGGGGTGAAACTGCAGTATGCACCGCACTAGACCCGTCCGGCTGGTGTGGTTTATCCCGATTTTCCAGCCGATTTTCCAGTTTTGGCAGCGGGCCGCATCTGGTTGCGCTTTTTGGCTCTTTTGGGCTTTCACCCTCGCCCGGCGAGGCGCTCGGTACACTCCAGCTTCCGTTGCCGTACCAGCATGCGTCGCTTTGTACGTAGCAAGGCCTTCGCATACCGATGAAAAGCCCAAAATCATAGCGGCTTTGTCTTTTCGAGTCAAACACTTATGCTTCGGTGGGCGGCGGCGCCATTTTTAGCTTCTTATTGGCTTCTTGGATCGGCCGCGACCCGTTTTCAGTGCCTGATTCAGTCCCTAACCTCGTTGTCTATAGCCATCTTTCATGCCCGACGTCTCAAATCAGCCGCGCCTCATCCTTGCATCGAGTTCACGCTACCGGCGGGAATTGCTCGAACGCCTGCGCATTCCCTTCGATGTGATCTCGCCCGATATCGACGAAACGCCGCTCGATGGCGAGACGCCGGAAGCCACGGCTGTCCGGCTATCGATTGCCAAGGCGCGCGCGGCCGCGGCCCGTGTGACCAATGCCTCCGGTGCGCTCGTGATCGGTTCGGATCAGGTCGCGACCAGCGACGGCCGGCAGATCGGAAAGCCCGGCACGCACGACAACGCTCGCGCCCAGCTTCAATCGATGCGCGGCAAAAGCGTCGAATTTCACAGCGCGCTGTGTCTCTTCGACAGCCGCACGAACCATATCCAATCAGCCGATATCGTCACGCGTGTGCAATTCCGCGAGCTGCCGGATTCGGAAATCGAAGCCTATTTACTTGCCGAAACGCCCTACGACGTGGCGGGCAGCGCGAAATCGGAGGGATTGGGCATCACGCTTGTCGATGCAATCCATTCCGACGATCCCACCGCGCTGGTGGGTTTGCCGTTGATCGCGTTGTCGCGGATGTTGCGCGCGACCGGTTTTCCCTTGGTGGGGGCAGCATGAGCGGCGTTTTGTACCTGATCCCGAACACGCTCGGCGACGGCGACAGTGCCGCGCTCGCCGACGTCCTTCCCGAGCCCGTGCGTGCACGCGCCGCGTCGCTGCAGTACTACATTGGCGAGAACGCGAAAACCACGCGCGTCTTCCTGAAGAAGGTCGGAACCGAGCGGCCGATCCAGGAAATCGAAATCCGCGAACTCAATGTCAACACGCCGCCGGGCGAAGTCGACAAGTTGCTGAAGCCGATTCTGGCCGGTACAGACGCCGGCCTTGTCTCCGAAGCTGGCTGCCCCGCGGTCGCAGATCCGGGCGCCTTGCTCGTTCGTCGCGCCCACGAGCGCGGCGTCAAAGTGGTGCCGTTTGTCGGACCCAGTTCGATTTTGCTGGCGCTGATGGCATCGGGCATGAACGGGCAGAGTTTCGCGTTCAACGGCTATCTTCCCGTCGATGCCGCCGAACGGGGCAAGCGCCTGCGCGAACTGGAAGTGTTGTCGCGGAAGGCTAACCAGACGCAGATTTTTATCGAGACGCCGTACAGGAATCGTGCGCTGCTGGACACGCTGCTTGCGACCTGCGCGCCGTCCACGCTGGTGTGTGTCGCGGTCGACCTGACGTTGCCCACTGAGACGATCCTCACCCGAACGGTGTCGGAGTGGAAAAAGAAAGCCGCGCCGGAGTTGCACAAACGGCCAGCGATTTTCCTTTTGCTCGGGGCTTAGCCTAAAACGTTAAAAAACCGCTCGCCTGGGGACTCGGGGCGAGCGGTTTTCATTTGAAAAACGGTGCAAAACTTACTTCAGCTGCATCTTCCCGCCCATCATCAAAGCCTTCATCGACGCATTGCCGACCGCCGCGCCAAACTTGCGAGCCACGCGCTCGCCAATGCTCTCCTTCTGCGTGTAATCGACAATATCCGGCTGCTTGACGATCTCGCGCGCGACGTAATCGGCGTCGCCGAAACCATCGGCGAGGCCCAGTTCCACGCTCTTCTGACCCGTCCAGAACATGCCCGAGAACACATCGGGCGAGTCTTTCAGCCGTTTGCCGCGGCCTTGTTTGACGGCATCGATGAATTGCTGGTGAATCTGGTCGAGCATGTCCTGCGCGTGTGCATCCATAGCGGGGGTTTCAGGCGAAAACGGGTCGAATGCGCCCTTGTTCGCGCCCGATGTGTGCAGCCGGCGTTGCACGCCCAGCTTGTCCATCAGGCCCGTGAAACCGAAACCGTCCATCAGCACGCCAATCGATCCGACGATGCTCGCCTTGTCGACGTAGATTTTGTCGGCCGCCGCCGCCGCGTAATAACCACCCGACGCGCACATGTCACCCACCACCACATACAGCGGCTTCGACGGATATTTCGCCCGCAAGCGGGTGATCTCGCGATTGATGATGCCCGCCTGCACCGGACTGCCGCCCGGGCTGTTGCAGCGAAGGATCACCGCCGCGGTGCCGTCGTCCTCGAAAGCGCTGTCGAGCGCGGCGTTCACGTTGTCCGAACTGGCGTCGCTATTGGCGGAAATCTCGCCCTCCAGTTCAACCAGCGCCGTGTGGCGGGCGGATTTTGCGACTTTGTCACTGGTGAAATCGAACGCGCCCCAGACCGCGATCGCCAGGATCGCCAGGAACACGAATCGGAAAAAGATCCGCCAGCGGCGTGCGGCCCGTTGTTCGTTGATTGCCGCGAGCGCGATGCGTTCGAGCGCGGCGCGCTCCCAGTTTTCGCCGGTATCGCCGATGGAATTGGGACGCGCCTTATCCGCGGAATCGGTGGGAATTTGATCGGACATGCGTCGCCTGGTTGACTGATTGAAATTGAAAGGTGGGTTTGTTTCGATTGCGAGAAAAGCGCGAGAACGAATCGCAAGAGCAACCGCGAGAACGTTCAAGCTGGACGGATATCGTCGTCAGGAAGCCAGAAGACGGCGCGGCCTTCGGGTGTATCGCGATCTTCCGCTGCCACCCGTCGCAAACGCGCGCCGCGACATGGTCCACCGACGCATTTCCCCGTGTCCGGCTCGTAAATCGCGCCGTGAGTTGCGCACATCAAGTATAAGCCGGAGCTCTCGAAGAACTTGCCTTCGGACCAGTCCATCTCCATGGGCACGTGCGCGCAACGATTGAGGTAGCCAAAGGGTTTGCCGTCGTATCGGACGAAAAATACCGTGGCTTCGCCGCCCTTGTCGACCGCTTTGTGCCGGACGCCGTCGCCGCCGTCGACCAGTTCCTCCGATGCACAGATTCGCACTGGGTCAAGGGGCCGATCAAGCGACGTTCCAGTCATGCATTCTCCCGCAGCCAGTCCCCCAGCGACGTGACGTTTTCGGCAACGAACAGCGGTTCCAGCGCATGCAGCGACTTGGCCGGATGCGCGCCGTACGTCACACCGACCGCCGCCGCGCCGGCATTCTTCGCCATCTGCAAGTCGTGCGTGGTGTCGCCGATCATCACGGTGCGGCTTACGTCCTGCCCGAGTTCACGCGTCAGTTCGTGCAGCATGGCCGGATGCGGCTTGGAGAACGTTTCGTCGGCACAGCGGGTGCCGTCGAAGAGGCTCGTCAGGCGCGACTGGTCCAGCGCGCGGTTCAAACCCACGCGGCTTTTGCCCGTGGCAACTGCCAGCAGATAACCTTCGTCGCGAAGGTTTTGCAGCATGCCGCGCACGCCGGCGAAGAGCTCGGTTTGCTCGCCCTTGATCAAATAATGGAAGCGATACCGCTCGGCAAGCTTCGGGTAATCGACGGGATCGAGCGTGGGCGCGGCAATCTGCAACGCGTCGCGCAGCCCCAGGCCAATCACGTAGCTTGCTGCTTCGTCGGCGGGAACGGGCAGGCCCAGGTCGCGGCACGCCGCCTGAATGCTGCGCGTAATGTGCGCCGTGGAATCCATCAACGTGCCGTCCCAGTCGAAGACAATCAGATCGAATTGCTGACGGGCCATTTATTGGGTCTCTCTGGAATTTTGCTTGAGTTGTTCGATAAAGCGCCGGCATTCGGCCGGCAACGGCGCCTCAACCTGAAGCGTCTCGCCCGTCGCCGGATGCACGAGTTTCAGCCGAAAAGCGTGCAAAAACATGCGTTTGAGCGATGGATCGGCGTTAGGACGGACCAGATTCTTGTTTAACGCAAAGTCGCCGTATTTAGTATCCCCGGCGATCGGCAGGCCGATATGCGCCATATGCACACGAATCTGATGCGTACGGCCTGTCTTCAGTTCCGCCTCGACCCACGCGTACTCGCTGAAGCGCTCGATCAGGTTGAACACGGTATGCGACGCAAGGCCGTCGTCCTGGACGCGCACGCGCCGCTCACCTTCGGGCGTCAGGTATTTGTGCAGCGGTTCCTTCACGATCCGCCTGCGACCCCAACCCGCCAGCCAGTCGCCATGACCGACGGCCTGATAGCGTTTATCGATACGGTTATCGCGCATTTGCTCATGCACATTGATCAGCGCCGAGCGTTTTTTCGCGAGCATCAGCACGCCGGACGTCTCGCGGTCCAGCCGATGCACCAACTCGAGGAATTTTGCCTGCGGGCGCGCGTTGCGCAATTGTTCGATCACACCAAACGCCACGCCACTGCCGCCATGAACGGCGACCCCGGCGGGTTTATCGATCACGATCAGATGATCGTCTTCAAATAGTATGGGGAATTCAGCCGCGGGCGCATTCGATGAAAACGGCGTTTCATCCAGTTGCGCGGTACGAATAGGCGGGACGCGCACGAGATCGCCCATTTCGAGCCGATAAGCGGCGTCGATACGCCCCTTATTCACGCGCACTTCGCCGCTGCGCAAAATCCGGTAAATGTGACTTTTCGGTACGCCTTTACAGACGCGAAGCAAAAAATTGTCGATGCGCTGACCCGCCGCATTTTCGTCGATCTCGATCATTGAGACCTGTTCGCTTGCGACCTTTTTATGGGATGTTTTGCCTAACTCATTCATTCTGAATATAATTTGCGGACAGTCTGGAAAAAGCCACTAAGCTGGCCGGATGTTGTCAGACTGTACAGGTGCAAGCGTTAAACCGTTATTTTACTTGCGCCCAGGGCCAGTTGCTCACCCGGAAAACGGAGTAACAAGTTGCACGCACGACGATATCGCACGGCAGGGACGGTGCCCACAGGCGCGTTCGGTCGAGTCGATCGTCGATACGGTAACGGATTTTTGGCGATCAAGAATTTTATCGGCGAGAGACAGTGAGGTCCGGTTTAAAACCCGGCTTCTTCCGGATGTGACCCGGGTATCAGGCAGGTATCTAAAAGATATCGGGCGGGTATCAAGTTAGGGTGAACGGAACATTGTGGCTTGGCCGTTGCGAAGAAAACGGCCTCTGCTGCAAGCTGCGCTGAAACGGGCGAAGCGTGGCAGAGGACGCAACAAGACGAGACACCCAACGCGGTTATCGGGCGCTTTGAGCACCTGGCTAGCCGCAACGGCAACCTGCTGCAGGTTTGAAAAACGTCGGTCGGTTTGCTTGGTCGCACTGGTTTGCGCGACAACCTTCCTCCCGTTTGACCCTGCATCGGGCCGCAACCGGCTGCTGCTGGCTGCGCTGCCGGCTCTTCGAGTAGTTTGAAGGACGTCGAGCCGAAAGCGCTGTGCCGCTTAAGCCGCGCCGTTGCTTCACGGCGTGTCAAAGTCTTTTCGCATGTGCCCCAAGGCTTGCTGCCCGTCACGACGCATTTCGTCGCTGACCGGCCGCCAGACCTGTTCCAGGCAATTCTCCCCCGCCAGAACTCTCGCTCCAGCGTGCTTTGTGACAACACACAAAAAAGCGCGGCGCGCCCGCCCTCCTGCTTCACGCGATTGACAACCGCGCGAATTCGCTCGACGGGGGCCGGTAGAGCCGCTCTGGAGCCGTCCAATGAAACGCATGCTGTTTAACGCGACGCAGCAAGAAGAATTGCGCGTCGCCATCGTCGATGGGCAAAAACTCATCGACATCGACATCGAAACCGCCGGGCGCGAACAGCGCAAAGGCAATATCTACAAGGGAGTCATCACCCGCATCGAGCCGTCGCTCGAAGCCTGCTTCGTGAACTATGGCGAAGACCGCCACGGTTTTCTGCCGTTCAAGGAAGTCGCCCGCCAGTATTTCAAGGACGGCGTCGACATGCGCTCCGCGCGCATCCAGGACGCGCTGCGCGAAGGTCAAGAACTGATCATCCAGGTCGAAAAGGAAGAGCGCGGCAACAAGGGCGCGGCCCTGACCACGTTTATCTCGCTCGCCGGACGTTACCTCGTCCTGATGCCGAACAACCCGCGTGGCGGGGGTGTATCGCGTCGGATTGAAGGCGACGAGCGTCAGGAATTGCGCGAAACAATGTCCCAGCTCGATTTGCCGGAAGGCATGAGCATCATTGCGCGAACCGCAGGGATTGGCCGCTCGGCCGAAGAACTGCAGTGGGACTTGAACTACCTAATGCAATTGTGGCGCGCAGTGGAAGCGGCGTCGCAAAGCGGTGTAGCCGGCAAGCCGATGCTGATTTATCTCGAATCCAGCCTCGTGATCCGCGCGATCCGCGATTACTTCCAGCCGGATATCGGCGAAATTCTGATCGATACCACCGAGATCCATGACCAGGCCAGCGCCTTCATGGACATCGTGATGCCGGATAACCTGTCCAAGGTTAAGCGTTATCACGACGACGTTCCCCTCTTCTCCCGTTTCCAAATCGAACACCAGATTGAAACCGCGTATTCGCGCACGGTGCCGTTGCCCTCGGGCGGCGCGATCGTGATCGACCACACGGAAGCGCTGGTGGCTATCGACGTGAACTCGGCGCGTTCGACGAAGGGCGCGGATATCGAGGAAACGGCGACCCGCACGAACCTCGAAGCCGCCGATGAAGTCGCGCGCCAGTTGCGCCTGCGGGATCTGGGCGGCTTGATCGTGATCGACTTTATCGACATGGAGTCGGCCAAGAGCCAGCGCGAAGTCGAGCAGCGCCTGAAAGACGCGCTGAAGCACGATCGTGCGCGCGTACAAATGGGCAAGATTTCGCGCTTCGGTTTGATGGAGCTGTCGCGTCAGCGCCTGCGTCCGGCGCTCTCCGAAGGCAGCCACGTGACATGCCCGCGTTGTAACGGAACGGGCCACATTCGCGATACCGAATCGTCCGCGCTGCAAGTGCTGCGGATCATTCAGGAAGAAGCGATGAAGGAAAACACCGCGGCAATTCATTGCCAGGTGCCGGTGGAAGTCACTGCTTTCCTGCTGAACGAAAAGCGTTCGGAAATCAACAAGATCGAGTCGCGATTCAAGGTCAACGTCGTGTTGATCCCGAACAAGCATCTCGAAACGCCGCATTACAAGCTGGAACGCCTGCGTCACGACGATACGCGTCTCGACGAACCGCGTGCCTCCTGGAAGATGGCCGAAGAAGCGGCGCACGAACTGGAATCCGAAACGGGCTACAGCAAGCGCACCGAAGAAATCAAGCCGAAGCAGGAAGCGATGGTCAAGGGCATCACGCCGGCATCGCCCGCGCCTAGCGCACCGGTGAAGGTGATCGCGCCGGTTGCAGCGCCTGCGCCGGTGGTGGCAGCATCGACAGGCGGGTTTATCGGCTGGCTGAAGAATCTGTTTGGCGTGCAACCCGAAGTGAAACCGGTGCCCGTGCCGGTCCTCACGCCCGCACCGGCACGTCCGGCACGCGGCGAACGGCCGGAGCGGTCGGGCCAGGGTGGCGATCGGAACCGCAACCGTCGTGGCGGCGGTGCGGCTTCGCGCGATAGCGCTGCTGCTACTGGCGCTTCTGGTGCGACGCCAAGCGCGCCGGGCGCGGCGGGTGGCCGTCAGCCGCGCCGCGAGGAACGGGAACCGAAGGAAACGCGTGAACCGCGTGAAGCTCGGGAAATCCGCGAGCCGCGCGAACCCCGTGGTGGACGTGAAGGCCGCGAGCCGCGTGAAGCACGCGAAGGCCGCGAACCGCGTGAAGCACGTGAAGCACGTGAGCCGCGCGAGCCGCGTGAGAATCGTGGCGAACGCGGTGGCGAACGCACGCCGGAAAGCGCTGAAGCCGCCGATCGCGGTCAACGCCGTGAACGTGGCGAACGTCCGGAACGGGGCGAACGCCGCAAGCCGCAGCCGGAAGCCGCTGTCGAAGCATTGACGCAAGGCGAAACGGTCGTGTCGGAGTTGACGGACAACGCGCTGTCAGGCCAGGAATCGCAGCAGAACGGCAACGCTGACGCGTTGCAGGCCGATCAGGCCAGCGCAGCGCGTGAGGGCGAAGAGCGCCGCCGTCGCCGTCGGGGTCGTCGTGGTGGACGCCGTGATCGTGAAGAAGATGGCGTGACGGCCAATCAGGCCGGTGACACTGCTGAAAACGAAGGCAATGCCGACAGCGAGCGCGCTCAGGCCGGTGTGTTCGACACGGATTCGTCGAATGAAGCCGATGACAGCCGCGATTTCGCACCTGTTGTGGCTAAACCGGTTGTCGCTCAACCCGTTGAGACGGCGCAGGCAGTGCAAGCGCCTGTGCAAGAACCTGCGCACGCAGTCACGGTCGAGCCGGTTTCGGCCGCCGCGATCAGCGTGACGGAGTTGCCTGAACCGGTTCGTGTCACGCAAGTGGCGCCGGTCGAGGCAGTGCCCGTGGAAGCAAAGCGCGCCGAAGCCGAAGGGTTTGTCGTGTCGCATGGGGCGCAGGAAGTGCACGCCGCAGAGCAAACCAGCGCAACGGTTGTCGAAGCGCCAGCAACGAACATCTTCGAAAAGCCAGTCTCACGGCCGATCGAAAATCCGTTCGGACCGACGCCCAAGGTCGCGGAAGAAAAGGTCGAAAGTCCTTTCGCCGATACCCCGAAGGCAGCGGAACCCGCAGCCGCCGTTGCTCACGCAGCGCCGCAAGCCGAGGTTGCTGAACCGGTGAAAACGGCGCCTGTCGCCGCAACGCCGGAATCGGACCTGATTGTGCCGATCGCATCGCCCGCGCCTGTTGTGGCTGAGGCGTCTGCGCCGGTCGAATCCGAGCCGGTGAAGACGTTCGAACCGGTGGAAACCGTGGCTCCCGCAGCGCCCGCTACCGTAGCGGTTGCTCCGGTTGCTCCCGTCGCGCCGGTCAGCTTGAAGGAAGAAGTGCTCAAGCCGATGCTGGATACGGCTGGGCTCGTCTGGGTGAACACCGACGCCGACAAGCTCCGCGCGGCCCGCGAAGCTGCAGAGCAGGCTGAAGCGCCGAAACGTGTCGTGCGCGAACGCAAGCGCCTGCCGCCGCTCGACGCCGCGCCGA
The DNA here is from genome assembly GCF_047608185.1 of Caballeronia eucalypticola. Lineage (NCBI taxonomy): Bacteria > Pseudomonadati > Pseudomonadota > Betaproteobacteria > Burkholderiales > Burkholderiaceae > Caballeronia > Caballeronia eucalypticola. Next base: position 261,608 of record NZ_JBLKRU010000004.1, on the reverse strand, counting down.
TGCAGCAAGTCGAGACGGGTAACGACGCACACGACGCACACTAAACGCGTCTGACGTTTCGAAAAGCGCCACATGACTTCGGTCGGTGGCGCTTTTTTTTATTGGACGCGTGACAAATGCCCGTGAAAAGGTCACGGCAAGCCGCTTTAAAACCGCCCTTCCGCTAAAATGAATTGTTCGATGTTCATAGCAGCCGCCCTACCGTCGCCGCTGCACGAGAAATAAACGATCATGTCCCGACGCATCATTCCTGTTACCGATGTCAGCGCGATCCCGGATTTTTCCGGCATCGCTGCGACGCCGCGTGGACTGCTCACCGACCGGCTGTCGCGTGAGTTGCGCGATTTGCGCATATCGGTGACTGATCGTTGCAATTTCCGCTGCGTGTACTGCATGCCGCGCGAAGTTTTCGATAAAAACTACGCATTTCTGCCTCACAGCGCGCTGCTGTCGTTTGAGGAAATCGAGCGGTTGGCACGGTTGTTCGTCGCGCACGGGGTTGAAAAAATCCGGCTGACCGGCGGCGAACCGCTGTTGCGCAAGAACATCGAATTCCTGATCGAACGATTGGCGCTGCTGCGCACGCCGGAAGGCCGTCCGCTCGATATCACGCTCACCACTAACGGCTCGATCCTCGCCCGCAAGGCGCGCTCGCTGAAAGACGCGGGGTTGTCGCGGGTAACGGTAAGCCTCGACGCCCTCGACGACGCGTTGTTTCGCCGCATGAACGACGCCGATTTCGCCGTCGCCGACGTGCTCGAAGGCATCGAGACCGCGCACGCCGTTGGCCTCGCGCCGCTGAAGGTCAACATGGTGGTCAAGCGCGGGACGAACGACCACGAAATCGTGCCGATGGCGCGCCATTTCAAAGGCAGCGGCACGGTGCTGCGCTTTATCGAATATATGGATGTGGGTGCGTCGAACGGCTGGAACATGAGTGAAGTGTTGCCGTCGGCGGAGGTGGTCGCGCGAATTGCAGGGCATTTCCCGCTGCTGCCGCTCGAAGCCCACAACGACGCAGAAACCGCGCAACGCTGGGGTTACCAGGACGGCGGCGGTGAAATTGGCGTTATTTCGAGCGTGACGCGCGCGTTTTGCGGTTCGTGCACGCGCGCCCGCCTCTCTACCGAAGGCAAGCTGTATTTGTGCCTGTTCGCCACGTCCGGCCACGACTTGCGCGCGTTGATCCGCAGCGGCGCGAGCGACGCCACGGTTGCAACCGCCATCGCCCGGATCTGGGAAGCACGCACGGACCGCTATTCGGAACTTCGCGGCAGCAATGCGTTGCCGGCGGTCGATCCGGACGCGCCGCGCGTCGAAATGTCGTACATCGGCGGCTGACATGGCCGAGCTCACGCAGCCAACCGATACTCCCGGCCATCCCTTTCCGAAGCACGACATCACCGGCGTGGTGCTCGCGGGTGGACGCGGATCGCGCATGGGCGGCGTCGATAAAGGCCTGCAGCCGCTCGACCTCGAACCGCTTGCGCTTCACGCGCTGCGCGCGCTCAAGCCGCAATGCGGCGCGATGCTGATCAGCGCCAATCGCAGCCTCGAGATCTACGCGCAACTTGGCATGCCGTTCCAGGCAAAGGTGATTGCCGATGCGTTTCCCGATTTCCCTGGCCCGCTTGCCGGGATATCGGCGGCGTTGCATGCAGCATCCACTGAGTTCGTGCTGTTCGTGCCCTGCGATGCGCCTTTCGTCGATCCTCACCTGGCCGAACGCCTATTCGATGGCCTGAGCGCCGAACACGCGGATATCGCGATGGCAACCGTCGCCGATGCCACCGGCGAACGCCACGTTCACCCGGTTTTCGCGATGCTGCGCACGTCGCTGGTGGACGATCTCGACGCATTTATGCTTGCCGGCGAGCGCAAGGTCCGCGCGTGGTACGCGCGCCACAAGGCGGTAGAAGTGACCTTCGCCAACGAGCGTGCGTTTTACAATGTCAACGATTTGCAGCAGCTAGCCGATCTCAACCGCAACTAAGCACCGGTTCGTTTCATTCCGTGCTCAGGTTTGCGGCGAGGCCCCGGCTTGGTCAGCGCCGCACTTGCCTGCGCCAGCATCCTCGACATGCCAGCCTTTTCCACCGGTCCGCCCGCGGGCTTTGATCGCGACTTCCGCTCCACCCATCGATGAACACACCCAGGCACTTTTCGAGCTGCGTCGCCGAGTACGATCCGAACGCGCTGCCCGTCAGCGCGGCGCAGGAAATCGTGCGCCAGTGGGCGTTGCCGCGCGGCCGTATCGAAGTGGAACGCGTGCGTCTCTTCGACGCACTCGACCGGGTGCTGGCAGAAGACGTTATCTCGCCGATCAACGTGCCTTTCCACGACAACTCGGCCATGGACGGTTATGCGTTCGATGGCTCCACGTTGCCGGATGGATCGGATGATGAACCGCTTCGCTTGACGGTCGCCGGAACCGCGCTCGCCGGACAACCCTTCGAAGGTCGTCCGCTCGCCGCCCAGTGCGTGCGCATCATGACCGGTGCGCTGATCCCGCCGGGGTGCGATACGGTCGTTCCGCAAGAGCTCGTACAGCGCACCGGTGACGCCATCACGTTCGCCGCAGCGCGTATCGTGCGCGGCGCGAATCGGCGGCTCGCAGGCGAGGATCTCGCGCAGGGCCAACCGGCGTTGCGCCGGGGTCGTATCGTGCGCGCGTCGGATCTTGGTTTGCTTGCGTCGCTGGGCATTGGCGAGGTCGCGGTGCAACGGCGCTTGCGTGTCGCGTTTTTTTCAACCGGCGACGAATTGCGTTCGGTTGGTGAAGCGCTGGCGCCGGGTTGTGTCTACGACAGTAACCGCTATACCCTCTTCGCCATGTTGCGCCGGATGAACGTGGAACCGGTCGACCTGGGAATCGTGCGTGACGATCGTGCATCGCTTGAACAGGCTTTGCGTCAGGCTACGCAAGATGCCGACGTGGTGATCAGTTCGGGTGGTGTGTCCGTAGGCGACGCTGACTTCACGCATGACCTGATGAACGCGCTTGGCGACGTGGCGTTCTGGAAGATCGCGATGCGTCCGGGCCGGCCGCTCGCGTTTGGCCGCCTGTGGTCGGGCAAGCGTCCGGGCGAAGGCGAGTCTGCGTTGTTCTTTGGCTTGCCGGGCAATCCCGTCGCGGTAATGGCGACGTTTTATTTCATCGTGCGCGAGGCGCTGCTCGCCATGTCGGGCGCGACGCCGCATGCGCTGCCGTTGATATCGGCGACGAGTTCGCAGCCGATCAGCAAACGCGCCGGGCGCACGGAGTTTCAACGCGGTGTTGCACGCCGGGACGCCGCCGGGCGTTGGCATGTGGTGATCACCGGGCCGCAAGGCTCGGGCGTGCTGAGTTCAATGAGCGAAGCCAATTGCTTCATTGTCCTGAAGCACGACGCAGGAAACATCGATGCCGGAGACAGCGTCGAAATCCTGCCATTCGACGGCCTGATCTAGTTTCAAAGGCTTTTCGACAACCTGCTTCAAGAACCTGAACCTTAAGAACCTGAACTGCCGTCGCGACATGCGCGGCTAAAACGGACGGTTCGAATGCATTGCACTATGACTGACGGGGCTTTTCCTTCATGAAAAAACAGATTTCGTTCATCGCGCCGGGACAAACGGCCAAAGCGCTGATTCTCGTGTACCTGACCTTCAGCGTACCGATCGTGTTGCTTGGCGTGCTGGTTGCGTTCTTCCGATACGGCTCAGTCGAACTGAGCACCGTGACAAGCGCACTGCTGCTCAATGCCATTCTCGGCTTCATCTTGCTGTGGATTGCGTGCCACGCCTACAACTGGGTGGCGTCGCGATTCGGCGGCATTGAGATCGTCTTGTCCGACGCGCCGGAAGAGGCATGATGAGCACTCAGATCCGACCCGCAGCGCCCGCCGATGTCGGCGCGATTTTTAGCTTGATGATCGAGCTGGCCGAGTTTGAAAAGCTCATGCACATGTTCATTGCAACCGAGGCCGGCGTGCACGACGCGCTGTTCGGCGCGCGGCCGTGTGCCGAAGCGCTGGTGGCCGAAGAAGACGGCCGCATAGTGAGTTATGCGCTGTTCTTCCAGAATTATTCAACCTTTCTAGGCAAGCGCGGGTTGTATCTGGAAGACCTGTACGTGAAACCGGGCATTCGCGGCAGCGGACTCGGCACCAAGATGCTCCGTGCCTTGGCGGCGCTTGCGGTGGAACGCCAGTGCGGCCGCTTCGAATGGACCGTGCTCGATTGGAACGTAAACGCCATCGGCTTCTACGAGAAGATGGGCGCAACCGTGCTGCCCGACTGGCGCATCGTGCGCATCACCGGCGACGCATTGGCTACGCTGGCTTCGCCTGCTGCGGCTTGAGGACCGAGTTCTAAGCGCCAGGTTCGTGGCGTTCCACTGATTCCTCACGTTCATCGCCGAGCAGGTTGGCCGCCTGCTCGCCCGGCAACGCTTCCACGTCGCGAAGCTTCTTGCTCATCTGCCGCGTCCGCGTTTCCGCCGATTCAATAGAGCGCGTCACCGCCTCAAGCTGCGAGCGCGTCTTCGACAGCACTTCGCCAAACTTCCTGAACTCCGTTTTCACTGCGCCGAGCACTTGCCAGACTTCACTGGAACGCTGCTCGATTGCCAGCGTCCTGAACCCCATTTGCAGGCTATTCAGCAACGCGGTCAACGTGGTCGGCCCCGTCACGCTCACCCGATATTCCCGCTGCAGAAAATCGGTCAACCCAGGACGGCGCAGGATTTCTGCATACAGGCCTTCGGTAGGCAGAAATAACAACGCGAAGTCCGTGGTGTGTGGAGGCGCAACATACTTCTGGGCGATGGCCTTCGCCTCCGCACGAATGCGGCCTTCCAGCGCACGTGACGCCTCCTCGACTGCCACCACATCTGCTCGATCTTGCGCATCGATCAGACGTTCGTAGTCCTCGCGCGGAAACTTCGCGTCGATAGGCAGCCACACCGGCGTAGCCACCGCATTCGGGCCGCTCTGGCCGGGCGCGTCGTGACGGCCAGGCAGCTTGATTGCAAACTCCACGCGGTCGTTGCTCTTCGGAATGGTTGCGACATTCTTCGCGTACTGGTCCGGCGTCAGCAATTGTTCGAGCAACGATTCGAGCTGCACCTCGCCCCATGTTCCACGCGTCTTCACGTTGGTCAGCACCTTCTTCAAGTCGCCAACCCCTGCCGCCAGCGTCTGCATTTCCCCCAATCCGCGATGCACCTGTTCCAGCCGGTCCGACACCAGCTTGAACGATTCACCCAGCCGTTGTTCGAGCGTGGCGTGCAGCTTTTCGTCGACGGTGCGGCGCATTTCTTCGAGCTTCGCCGCGTTGTTCGCTTCGATATCCTTCAGCCGCGCTTCTAGCGTTGCGCGCACTTCAGTCAGGCGACGGTCATTCGACTCCGACATCTGCGCGAGCTGCAACGTGAGGGCATCGCCGAAACGCTTCAGCGCCTGACTTTGTTCATCGCGTGCGTGCTGGCCTTGCAGCGCGTTGCTCTCCGTCAGCGTGACCAGTTGCCGGGAGAACGCCTCAAGCTGCGTGCTCTGGACGTTCGCCATGCTCGCGAGTTGCGTCGCGAGCGTCTGCTGGAATTGAGCGAACGCGGTGCCCGCCTCGGTACGCGACGCGCGGGACGTTTCGGTGACTTCGCCCCTCACGTTGCGTTCAAGCCGCTCCTGGCCGCGCGCGTGCGCTTCGCCCATATCGATGATCCGATCGGCCAGCGCCTCGAACTGCTCCTCGACCTCTGTTCCGCGCTTCGGTCGCAACAACAGCACCAACGCGATCACCAGAGCGATCGCGAGGACAGCGACACCTACGCTCAACAGCAACAACATGTTCATTTCTTGAGCACTTCCGGATTGATCGGGTTTGGCGGATTGCCCGCGCGCGGACCTTCACCCAGCGCGGCGATCAAGTTGTCCGCGGCGAGATTGGCCATGGCACGGCGCGTGGATTCGGTCGCGCTGGCAATGTGCGGTGTGAGCACCACGTTCGACACCGTCAGGAAATCACGATCGAAATTCGGCTCGCCTTCGAACACATCGAGCCCGGCCGCCGCGATGGTCTTGTTGCGCAACGCCTGGATCAGCGCAGCGTCGTCGACAATCCCGCCACGCGCGATGTTCGTCAGCGTAGCCGTAGGTTTCATGCTTGCCAGTTCAGCCGCGCCGATAGTGTGGTGATTCTCGGCGGTGTACGGCAACACCAGCACGACGTGATCAGCGCGCTTGAGCAAATCCGCCTTCGATACATACTCTGCGTTCAGGTCCGCCTCGATCTCCGGCGCGACGCGCGAACGGTTGTGATAGATCACGCGCATGTTGAACCCGCGCGCGCGCCGGGCGAGCGCCTGACCAATGCGGCCCATGCCAAGCACACCGAGCGTGGAACCGCATACGTCGGTGCCCAGGAACGCGTCGTAGGACCATGTGCCCCACTTGCCCGCGCGCAGGAAGTGCTCCGATTCCGCAATACGCCTTGCAGCGGCCATCATCAGCGCCCAGCCGAAGTCGGCCGTGCTCTCGTTCAACACGTCCGGAGTATTGGTGCCGAGCACGCCGTGCGCGTTCAACGCCTGCATGTCGAAGTTGTTGTAACCCACGGCCATGTTCGACACGACCTTCAGGTTCGGCGCGCCTTCTAGGACCTTCGCCGTGACGGGATCGCCTGCTAGCAAGGCGCCGTCGCGATCAGCCATGCGGCGCGCGAATTCGTCGGAGCCAAGCGGTGCACCCGGGTTGGCATCGACTTCAAAATACTGCCGGAGACGTTCGATAACGTCCGGGAAAATGGGGCGCGCAACCAGCACTTTCTTCATCGACTTCTCCTAAAAGAACAGCCATCCAGTAAGCAGGAACAAGGGCAGCAAAATAACGGTCGACCAGCCAAGATACGCGAAGAATCCCGGCATCACGATGCCGCGCGATTCGGCAATCGCCTTGACCATGAAGTTTGGCGCATTGCCGATATAGCTGTTCGCGCCCATGAACACGGCACCGGCCGAGATGGCCGCGAGCGTGGTGGCGCCGGTCGTCATCAACGTTGGGGCGTCACCGCCAGCAAGGTTGAAGAACACGAGATAAGTCGGCGCGTTGTCGAGAAATGACGACAGCAGGCCGGTCGCCCAGAAGTACGCAATGTCGATGGGTTTGCCGCTTGCATCGGTCACCATGTGCACGATGCCGGCAAACGCACCGTCCGCACCCGCGCGCAGGATCATGATCACGGGCGCGATGGTAATGAAGATGGCGGCAAACAACTTCGCGACTTCTTCAATAGGCGCCCAGTTGAACGCGTTGCCTGCGCGCGCGCTTTTCGGCGTGAGCACGAGCGACAAGAGCGTCACCACGACGAGCAGCCCATCGCGCACGGCGTTCTGCAACGCGACATGCGTACCGAATACATCAAACTCGATGCCCGGCTTCCACAAGCCGCTCATTAACACCAGCGCGACCACCGCCGCGAGCAGGACGAAATTAATCTTGCCGTCCACGCTCAACGGCGTTTTTACCTCGCTCCTATGGACCACCTTTTCCTTGGCGAAGTAATAGCGGTCGAGCGCATAGAAGAGCGCCAGCAAAACCACGCAGATGAAGAGCGTTGGCGCGGCGAGATGCACCGTGGTCCAGAAAAAACTCACGCCATTCAGGAAGCCGAGGAACAGCGGCGGATCCCCGAGCGGCGAGAGCGAACCGCCGGCATTGGCCACAAGAAAGATGAAGAACACCACGCGATGCACAACGTGCTTGCAATGTTCATTGGCGCGCAGCAGCGGGCGAATCAGCAGCATGGCCGCGCCCGTTGTTCCCATAATGCTGGCGAGCACCGTGCCAAGCGCGAGCAGCCCGGTATTCAGGCGCGGGGACCCGTGCAGGTCGCCATGCAGGCAGATGCCGCCCGCGACAGTAAACAGCGCCGTGAGCAGGATGATGAACGGCACATACTCTTCCAGCATGGCATGCACGAAGGTCGCGAATGCAACCTGCGTACCGAAGCCAAGTGCAAAAGGGACAAGAAACAGGAGCGCCCAAGCCGCCGATATCTTGCCGAAATGAGAATGCCAGGCATGCGGCGCGATCAGCGGAACGATCGCGATGGACAACAGGATCCCGGCGAACGGAAGTGCCCATAGCGGAGACAGCGTGGCGCCATTCAGCGATGCCGCGGATGCGGTCAAGGGCAGCAAGAGCAGCGCCAGGCCCTGCCATAAACGTTGCCTGTTTACGGACGTGCTCATGCTGGAGCGCTACCGCTTGAAATCCGGCGTACGGCCGATGGTTTCATGATGCTGTCCTCGTTGGCCTGTGCGTCGTGGCGAGTGCCACGCGGCGTTTGCCGCGTGGCATTTGAATCGCGGCATGTGCGTCGATCAAGCACTCGATTATAACGATCGCACCCACTCGAATACCCTCGACCGAACGGCTAACGCGGGGCAGCATCGACCTTCAACAACAGCTTCGCGAGTTACAGTTCATCCACGGGTTTAGCGATGTCGAACACCTGGCGCAGGTAGGCAAGATAAGCCTGGTCGTCGCACATGTTCTTGCCGGGGGAATCGGATAGTTTGGCCACGGGCTGGCCGTTGCAGCGAACCATCTTGATCACGATCTGCAACGGCTGATAGCCAAGATCGTTAGTCAGGTTGGTGCCCACGCCGAAGGCGAGCTGACAGCGGCCATGGAAACGTTCGTAGAGACGCAGGACCTTCGGAATGTCGAGTGCGTCGGAGAACACCAGCACCTTGGTGCGCGGGTCGCAACGGTTCTCTTCGTAATGGCGGATCAGCCGCTCGCCCCAGTCGAACGGGTCGCCGGAGTCGTGGCGGGCGCCGTCGAAAAGCTTGCAGAAGTACATGTCGAAGTCGTTGAGGAACGCCTTCATGCCGTAGACGTCGGAGAGCGCAATGCCCAGGTCGCCGCGATATTCCTTCGCCCACATCTCGAAGCCGAAGATCTGCGAATCTCGCAGCCGTGGGCCGAGCGCCTGGCAAGCTTGCAGGTATTCATGCGCCATGGTGCCGAGCGGACGCAAGCCGTGCTTCATCGCGTAGTAGACGTTGCTCGTGCCCGTGAACTGCTCGCCCAGGCCTTCCTTCAGTTTGAGGATCACCTCTTCATGCCACTGCTTGGAAAACCGCCGGCGGGTGCCGTAGTCGGCGATCTTGCAGTCGGCAACTTCGGGGCGGCCGCCGAGCAACTGGATCTTGTCATGCAGGCGGTCACGGCCGGTATCGAAGGTCGGGTCGCGCTGCGTATTGCGGAAATAGACCTCGTTGACAATCGCGAGGATCGGAATCTCGAACAGGATGGTGTGCAGCCACGGACCAACAATATCAATGTCGATCTCGCCGTTCTGCTTGGCGGAGGGCTTGATCGTGACGGACTTCTCGTTGAGATGAAAGAGCGCGAGGAAGTCGATGAAATCGCTCTTGATGAAGCGCATCCGGCGAAGATATTCGAGCTCCTCTTCCTTGAAGCGCAGATGGCAAAGCTGGCGCACTTCGTCGCGTATCTCATCTATATACGGCACGAGATCGATATCCGGCGTGCGGCAGCGGAACTTGTATTCCGCGTGGGCTGCCGGGAAGTGATGCAGCACGACCTGCATCATCGTGAACTTGTAGAGATCGGTGTCGAGCAGCGAATGGATAATCATGGTTCCAGACGAACGGCTAGGGAAACGAGTAAAAGCGCGAGTAAAGGGCGAGTAGAACCGCCCACAAGCGCGCGGATAAAACCGCAAACGGACCCGGCACGCCCCAATGCACTGCCTGCTTTGCCCCCGGCGGCCTCCAGTGCATGTTACCCGAAGTGTCCAGCCGGAGCGGCACGCCCACTCTGGCGAAACACGCTGGACAGCAGGTGCGCAGGAGCGCGCCGGCGACCCATAAACAAATCACTAAACGATATAAGGTCTTCTAACCCGGGGTCGCGCTCAAATATACCGGTACGCTACAATATCGGTTTTGGCGCGCAGATCGTGCACAGTCGGGTTATATAGTTAGGCTAAAGCGCTCAAAGCTCTATACCCCTGCCCCGAATAGAGTCTCTCGGTTAGAGACGCTCGTTTCGCTGGCTGGACCCCGACTTCATGTTGCCCTCGCCGCCTCCCACGAATTCTGTATGCAGGAGCCTGAATGACTCACGTTGTGACCGAAAGCTGCATTAAGTGCCGCTATACCGATTGCGTGGACGTGTGCCCAGTGGATTGCTTCCGCGAAGGTCCCAACTTCCTGTCGATCGATCCTGACGAGTGCATCGATTGCGCTGTTTGCGTCGCCGAATGCCCGGTCAATGCGATCTATGCCGAGGAAGATGTCCCCGGTGATCAACAGCATTTCATTGAACTGAACGCCGAACTGTCGCGCGGCTGGCCGAGCATCACCAAGACCAAGGCGCCGCTGCCCGAGGCCGACGAATTCAAGGACGTGAAAGAGAAGCTTGAGCTGTTGGCGCGTTGAGCCCGAGGGGCCACACGTCGTGGCATTCTGAGTAACGCTTCGCTAGTTTGTGACTTTTTGAATTGAGATGAACGCAGGGTGTTGACAGGCTAGATTCTCCTCCATATAATTTCGTTTCTCTGCTGCAGATGTTCCTCGATAGCTCAGTTGGTAGAGCGCCGGACTGTTAATCCGTAGGTCCCTGGTTCGAGCCCAGGTCGAGGAGCCAAAAAGATTTCAGCTCGAAAAGCCCAATCGAAAGATTGGGCTTTTTGCATTCTGGGCCGTAAATCAAGCTCAATAATCTTGGGATCACAAATACGCCGCAGTATCGATGCCGCCCTCAGCGCCATCGATCAATCAGGACAGTTGAACATATATTCGTCTGGTCAACGAGTGCCGCCCCCCAGCCTCTCCCTTCAATCAGATCACCCGCTTAACCCGATCATCCAATCTTTAAAATTGATGGTCGTCAGACAACGGTATAATCTTGTCTATCCACTGCACTTCCGAACTACGACACCGCCGCCCGGCTGACCCAAGGAGCGTTTCTGATGGTCGAATCCCTCACATCCGTCATAACACCCCGACGCGCCCGAAACCTGGCGGAAAGCGTGTTCGACTACGTGATCGAACAGATTGAATCCGCTGCGCTGAAGCCGGGCGACAAGCTCCCCACCGAAGCGAAACTCATGCTGACGCTCGGCGTGAGCCGCACGGTTGTACGTGAAGGTATTTCTCGCCTGCAGGCCAACGAGGTTATCGAAACACGTCATGGCATTGGCAGTTTCGTGCTGGAACCACGTCGCGAAAAACTGGGCATCGACATGGTGCCGGCCACCACCTTGCGTGACGTGTTGTCCGTGCTTGAATTGCGTATCAGCCTGGAAACCGAATGCGCCGGCCTCGCCGCACAGCGCGCGCGGCCGGAAGATCTCGTGCGCATGCGCGCGGCGCTCGACGCAATAGAGGCCACCAGCCGCAACGGCAGCGACAGCGTCGCGGCCGATCTCCAGTTCCATATCGCGCTCGCCCGGGCGACCGGAAACCGCTATTTCGTCGATATCCTGACCCAGATGGGCAGCGCCCTGATCCCGCGAAACCGCATCGATTCAGCGGGGATTGCGAAAGCCGATCCGAAAGCGTACGTCTCGCTGGTCAATCTTGAGCACGAGAGCATCCTCGAAGCCATCACGCGACGCGACGCCGAAAGCGCGCGCGCCGCCATGCGCATGCATTTATCGAATAGCCGGGAACGCCTGCGCCGCGCGAATCAGTCAAGCGAAGCGGCCGGCTAAAGCAGCTCGCGTAACGCCAGCGCCGAGTGACCGAATAACATCTATCTCACAGACGGGCGCCTGCAGTCGCATCAGCAGGTGCCCAACTCCTGCCAGCACATCCCCTAACATCAATGATCTTGTCTGACGTCCGACTTTAATCCATAATCTCGTCAGCACAATCGATGAAAATTACATCTCATACATCGGGAACCGCGCTGCGGACACGGGTTAACACCCATTTTGACCGTCCTCATACCACTTTTAGAATGTCATCAGACAACGTATCACACGTTGTAAGACTGCGAATTGACTTACGGCGGTCGCATCGATACCCCGGACTGACCGGGAAGTCATCCGGAGATGAATTTTTGTGACGCCCGACCTCACCTTATCGACACCCGACGCGCTGACATCGGCGGCGTCAAAAGTTAAGCGCCACGCGTTGCCGCTTTTCCTGATCATGTTCATCGCGAACTACATCGACCGGGTGAATATCGGCTTCGTCAACACGCATATGCAGACGGACCTGGGGATTGGCGCCGCGGCGTACGGGTTGGGGAGCGGCTTGTTCTTCATCGGCTATGCGTTGTTCGAAGTGCCGTCGAATGTGCTGATGGCGCGCTTCGGCGCACGCGCGTGGCTCACGCGGATAATGTTCACCTGGGGCCTGGTCGCGGGCGCCATGGCCTTCACCTGGAACGACACGTCGTTCTATGTCATGCGGTTCCTGCTAGGCGTTGCCGAGGCCGGCTTTTTCCCGGGCGTGGTGTATTACTTCACACAATGGTTGCCGCAAAAAGAGCGTGGCAAAGCGGTCGCGATCTTCCTGGGCGGCTCGGCACTGGCGTCGGTGTTATCGGGACCCGTGTCAGGCGCCCTGCTTTCGATACGCGGCTTCGGCCTGCACGGCTGGCAGTGGATGTTCCTGATCGAAGGCCTGTTTTCAATCCTGCTGTGCGGCGTGAGCTGGTTCATGCTCAAGTCCCATCCCCGCGACGCCAAATGGCTCTCCGAGCAAGAACAACAGGCGCTGAGCACCGCGATTGCCCGCGAGCAGGCAGAGCGGGAAGCAGCCGGCAACGCGCATCTGCCGATCACAAGGCTCTTGAAAGACCCGCAGATCGTGCTGTTCTGCGTGCTGTATTTCGCGATCCAGCTGACTATTTATGCCGCCACGTTCTGGCTGCCGACCATCATCCGCAAGATGGGCGGCCTGAGCGATTTCCAGGTCGGCCTCTATAACGCGGTACCGTGGCTGATCGCGATGTTCGCGATGTATTGCTTCGCGATGTTGTCGGCGAAATGGCGCTTCCAGCAGGCGTGGCTCGCGCTCGCACTGGTCATTGCTGCGTGCGGATTGTTTGCATCGACCTCGGCGAACCCGGTCTTTTCGTTCGTCGCCATCTGCTTTTCTGCGATCGGTTTTAAAGCAGCGGCGTCGCTGTTCTGGCCACTGCCGCAGGGATACCTCGATGTACGCGTCGCGGCCGGCGTGATCGCGCTGATCAACTCGATCGGCAACCTGGGCGGCTTTTTTGCGCCGGCAGCGTTCGGTTATCTGCAGCAACACACGGGCTCGATCTCCGGCGGTCTGTATGGGCTGGGAATTGCGTCGATCATCGCGGCCGTGATCGCGTTTTTCGCTAAGGACCGGTTGACCGGCCGCCCCGAACACGCCACCGAACCAAACCCGACCCCGGCCGCTTAAGAGCCCAAATCAACTCACACTGAGCACGTCCATGTCCCCGAACCCAAGCGTTTCAACCGCTGAGAACGCCACGCCCACCGTCACTGAACTTCGCGTGGTCCCGGTTGCCGGCCGCGACAGCATGTTGCTGAACCTCAGCGGCGCGCACGGCCCGTTCTTCACGCGCAACATCGTGATCCTGCGCGACAGCGCGGGGCATACGGGCGTTGGAGAAGTGCCGGGCGGCGAGAGCATCCGCAAGACGATCGATGACGCGCGTCCGCTCGTCGTCGGCCAGTCGATCGGCAATCTGCACGCCGTGCTCAACACCACGCGCAAGCAATTTGCGGATCGCGATGCCGGCGGACGCGGCACGCAGACCTTCGACTTGCGCACGACCATCCATGCCGTGACCGGACTTGAAGCCGCGTTGCTCGACTTGCTCGGCCAGCATCTTGGCGTGCCCGTGGCGGCGTTGCTCGGCGAAGGCCAGCAACGCGATGAAGTGGAGATGCTCGGCTACCTGTTTTATATCGGCGATAAAAAGAAGACCGACCTGCCCTATTCCGAGGGCACAAACGGCACCGATGACTGGACCCGCCTGCGCAACGAAGAAGCGATGACGCCTGAAGCCATCGTGCGGCTGGCGGAAGCCGCGCACGCGCGTTATGGCTTCAACGATTTCAAGCTGAAGGGCGGCGTGCTTTCCGGCGATGCGGAAATCGAAGCGGTCACGGCGATCGCCGAACGCTTCCCCAAAGCCCGCGTGACGCTCGACCCGAACGGCGCGTGGTCGCTATCCGAAGCGGTGCGTCTGTGCCGCGACCAGCATCACGTGCTCGCTTACGCCGAAGACCCGTGTGGTGCCGAAAACGGTTATTCCGGCCGCGAGGTCATGGCTGAATTCCGTCGTGCCACGGGCCTGCCGACGGCGACCAACATGATCGCGACCGACTGGCGCCAGATGGGCCACGCGATTCAGTTGCAATCGGTGGACATTCCGCTCGCCGATCCGCATTTCTGGACGATGCAAGGCTCGGTTCGCGTGGCGCAAATGTGCAACGAGTGGGGCCTGACGTGGGGCTCGCATTCGAACAATCACTTCGACATTTCGCTCGCCATGTTCACGCACGTCGCGGCGGCAGCGCCCGGCAAGATTACTGCCATCGATACCCACTGGATCTGGCAGGACGGCCAGCATCTGACGCGCGAGCCGCTGCAGATCGTGGGCGGCAAGGTGAAGGTGCCGGCGCGGCCGGGACTGGGTGTGGACATCGATATGGACGAACTCGATAAAGCCCACGCGCTGTATCAAGAACACGGTCTGGGCGCCCGCGACGACGCCATCGCGATGCAATACCTGATCCCGAACTGGACCTTCGACAACAAGCGCCCGTGCCTCGTGCGCTGATTTTCTCAACTCAACGGCGCATTTAGCGACTCACCCAAAAACCAATTCACGACCGACCATGACAACACCTCAAGAGCTCAAGCAAATCGTTTCCGAAGGGCTGCTGTCCTTTCCGTTGACCGACTTCGACGAACAAGGCGACTTCCGCGCCGATACCTATGCTGCGCGTCTGGAATGGCTTGCACCGTATGGCGCGACGGCATTGTTCGCGGCCGGTGGCACAGGCGAATTCTTCTCGCTGACGCACAGCGAATATTCGAACGTGATTCGCACGGCAACGGAAACCTGCAAGGGCCGTGTGCCGATCCTCGCCGGTGCGGGCGGTGCGACGCGGGTGGCGATTGCTTATGCGCAGGAGGCCGAACGGCTTGGCGCGAACGGTATTTTGCTGATGCCGCATTACCTGACCGAAGCCAGCCAGGAAGGCATTGCCGCGCACGTCGAACAGGTGTGCAAGGCGGTGAAGAACATTGGCGTAATCGTGTATAACCGCGCCAATTCAAAGCTCAACGCCGACATGCTCGAACGCCTCGCCGATACCTGCCCGAACCTGATCGGCTTCAAGGACGGCGTGGGTGAGATCGAAAACATGGTGACGATCCGTCGCCGGCTGGGTGACCGGTTTTCGTACCTCGGCGGCTTGCCGACGGCCGAGGTTTATGCCGAAGCGTATAAGGCGCTGGGCGTGCCGGTGTATTCATCGGCGGTATTCAACTTCATTCCGAAGACCGCGATGGAGTTTTATAAAGCGGTGGCATCGCAGGATCGCGTGACGACTGGCCGCCTGCTCGATGAGTTCTTCATGCCGTACCTCGCGATTCGCAACCGCAAGGCGGGTTATGCGGTGAGTATCGTGAAGGCGGGGGCGAAGCTGATTGGCCGCAGCGCCGGTCCCGTGCGCGCACCGTTGACCGACCTGACCGAAGATGAAATGGCGCAGCTCGACGTGCTGATCAAGAAGCTCGGCGCTCAATAAAGTTCGCGGCAGTTAAAAGGCCGTTCCAACTTGCGTTGGAACGGCTTTTTTGCATTTTGCGTCGCGTATAAACGCTTAAAACCTAAGCCGCGAGCAACACCACCGTCAACGACCGCACGCCCTGCGCGCCGCGAATCAACACGCCTTCGATATCCGCCGTCGCCGATGGCCCCGTCACCAGCACGGCATAACGCGCGGCCTTGAAGTCATCGCGTCGATACACATCCTGCAGCCCATCCACAATCTGCGCAGGATCGAGCAGCACGACCAGGTGCTGCACCAGATAACCAATCGAATTGACGATGTATTCGTCCTCGCTGAACCAGACCGAGCCCGTTTCCGCCACGCCGAAGCGCGCCCGCACGACGCCCGCGTCAACGTCCTGAAGCAACGCAGGGGACATATCGGCGGTGAGCGCGCGGTTTCCTTCGATACCCGGAACCGCCGACGCGACTATCGCGCCCGCGCCAAAACGCTCGACGAGCAGCGCACGCACCGTATCGAGCGACTCGCCTTCGACCACCGTCCCGCCCATTGCAGCAAGCGCGGTACGAAAGCGTTCGAGGCGCTCACCGGGCGGGGTATCGAAGAGTGGAACGTCGGGACGCGGCCGCGCGGCCGGTTGCGCCGTACGGATTTTCGTTAAAAAAGCCTCACGCGTTGTTGTCATTTCGGCGCCGCCTTGCGATTTTTCTTGTACCACTCGTGGAAGGTTTCAGCCGGCGTTTCAGGCAAGTCGCGCTGACGGCCCCAGATGTTCAACGGGTTATAAAGCACGAAGTTCGGCAGCCGCTTGAGCGCGCCGCCGAGCGACGCAACCGTGCCTCGATACAACGTCGGACTGGCAAGCAGGCG
Organism: Caballeronia eucalypticola; assembly: GCF_047608185.1. Classification (NCBI taxonomy): domain Bacteria; kingdom Pseudomonadati; phylum Pseudomonadota; class Betaproteobacteria; order Burkholderiales; family Burkholderiaceae; genus Caballeronia; species Caballeronia eucalypticola. The sequence continues at coordinate 244,967 of NZ_JBLKRU010000004.1, read as the reverse complement.
CCCCGCCATCTTCAGCACTTCCTGCTTCACGAACGGCACTTCATGGTTCGCTGCAATCACCTCGCGCCACTTGTAGATCTGCTCGTGAATATTGACCTTCGTCGGACAGACGTTGGTGCAACTGCCGTTGAGCGTCGATGCAAACGGCAGGCTGCTGAAACGCTTCATATCGTAAGTAGGATTGATGATCGCGCCGATCGGCCCGGAGTACGTAAAGCCGTACGACAAGCCGCCGCTGCGCCGATACACCGGGCACGTATTCATGCACGCGCCGCAGCGGATGCATTTGAGCGAGTACCAGAAATCCTCCATCGCGAGGCGCTCGGAACGGCCGTGATCGACGAGAATGTAATGCATCTCCGAGCCCGGCCGGGGCGCGCGGAAATGCGAAGTGTATTGCGTGATCGGAGAGCCGAGCGCACTGCGCGACAGCATGCGAATGAACACGCCGAGATCGGAAATCCGGGGAATCAGCTTTTCGATACCAATCGATGCAATGTGCAGCGGCGGCACATTCGCCGACAAATCCGCGTTGCCCTCGTTCGTGCAGACAACAACCGTTCCCGTTTCCGCGACCGCGAAGTTGCAGCCGGTCATGCCGGCGGTTTTCTCGCGTACGAAATAAGGCCGCGTGTTCATGCGCTGGCTTTCAGCGAGATAGTGGATGTCGCTATTTTTTGGATCGGTGCCGATCGTCCGGCCGAACAGTTCTGCCACATCCGCGCGCAGCTTATGCACGGCGGGCACGACCATGTGGCTCGGATCCTGGTTATCCAGTTGCTGGATGCGCTCGCCGAGATCCGTTTCCATCACCGTAATGCCGCGCGGTTCGATGTACTCGCGCATCTTGCATTCATCGGTCAGCATGGATTTGCTTTTGACAAGCGTGGTGAGACCGCGCTCGGACATCAGCTTGTAGACGATCTCGTTGTGCTCTTCCGCGGTCGCAGCGTAATGCACGATCACGCCGTGCGACTCGGCTTGCGTAATGAACTGGTCGAGGTAATCGGCAAGATTTGAAAGCGTGTGCTCCTTGATCCCCGACGCCAGCTCGCGCAACGTCTCCCATTCGGGCATGCCGTGCGCTTGCGCATCGCGTTTGCTGCGCAGGTCCCAGAGACGTTTATCGTGGAAAGCGACGTGATCTTCCTTCGCGATAAACGCACCCGCCGCCTTCGCGTGATCGAGCCGCTTGCTTTTTCCCTTCACGACCTCGCTCATGAGCGTGCTCCATTCAGGACTTGGGCGATGTGGATAAACCGCGCATCGAGTTTCAGGCGTTCTGCGCAGCCTTGCTGATGCATGAGGCAGGACATATCGCCGGAGACAATATATTGCGCGCCCGCGCCGAGGTGATCGCGGACCTTGTCCTGCCCCATCCTCACCGATACCGCTTCCTCGGTCACGGAAAACGTGCCGCCAAAGCCGCAGCATTCATCGGGGCGCGCAGGCGCGACGAATTCGATGCCTTTGACGCCTTCCAGCAGCGCGCGCGGTTTGGAGAATGGCGCTCCATTGATCTCCGATGCAGACACTTCCTTTAAGTGCCGGATGGCGCTGCAGCTATTGTGCAAGCCCACGCGATGTGGGAATTCGGCCCACGGAAATTCGCGCACCTTGAGGACATCGTGGAGAAATTCGACCAGTTCGTAGGCGTTCGTGCGGACCTTTTTCACCGCTGCCGTCTGCTCGATCGCCGTCAAATGCTCGCGCACGTGATGAATACAACTCGCCGATGGACCGACCACGTAGTCGTAATCCGCGAAGTTGCGGGCGAACACCCGCTCGGCGCCGGCCGCTTCCTTTTGCGCGCCGCTGTTCGCCATCGGCTGGCCGCAGCAGGTCTGTTCCTCCGGGTAATCGACTTCCACGCCCAGACGTTCGAGCAATTCGAGGGTCGCGATGCCGACTTCGGGATAGAACGCATCGATAAAACAGGGAACGAACAGGGCGACTTTCATTGGATGGGCAGTGGGGAGCCAGAAAGACAAACGATTTGCCAAAATTTGGTAAGCTTGGTCTGACCAAGACTTTAAAGTTTGCAGCGTTTCATGTCAAACTGCCAAACCTCGAGCGCGAACGAACTTTCCATGCCTTTTCAGCCCGTCCATTCCTACACCCGCACGCGCATTACCGATGTCGTCTCCGACCAGATCCGCGCGCTGATCACCAGCGGCGCGTTACTCCCCGGACAACGTCTGCCTGCCGAACGCGATCTCGCGGAGCAGCTCAACGTGTCGCGCCCATCGCTGCGTGAGGCGTTGATCCGGCTGGAATCGGATGGATTCATCCAGGCAGCCGCGCGCACCGGCTTCGTGGTCTCCGATGTCACCGCGCCACTCGTATCCGCGCCGCTCGCCGCGTTGCTGAGCCAGCATCCGACGGCCAGCGCCGATGTCCTCGAACTCCGCCACGGTCTCGAATCCCTGGCAACGGGTTACGCAGCCGAACGCGCCACCGCAACCGATCTGGCGCGTATCACCGAAGCGTTCAACGCGCTCAAGACGGCCGCCATCGAACCGAAACGCACGCGGATAGCCGAACACGACGCCGCGTTTCATCTCGCTATCGCCGATGCCACCCACAACCTCGCCCTCGCCCACGTGATGCACGGCCTGCAGGAACTCGTGCGTGAATCGATGCTGACATCGCACCGGCTGGTGGACTACGACGATCAGGTCGAAGCGGATTTGCTGGCGCAACATCAGGCAATATTCGATGCCATCGTCGCCCGCGACCCGCTACGCGCCCGGGAAGCCGCAGGCAAACATCTTGACTACGTCAGTAGGCTTTATCGTGACCGCTTGCCCCGCTTATCCAAGCCGGAAGCTAAACCCGAAGCGCCCCGCCACCCGGCAAAAAATCAAAATCCGGAGACCACACCATGACCCTTTCCAGCACCCACTGGGGCAACCTCGCGGATGGTACGCCTGTCGATCTTCACACGCTGGGCCATGACAACGGCTCGAAGGTAACGGTCACGAATCTGGGCGCGGCTCTCGTCTCCTGGTTCGCGCCGGATCGCGACGGCAACCTGGCGGATATCCTGCTCGGCCACGACGCCCCCGCCGCGTACACCACGGGTCCGGCCTACATGGGCGCAACCGTCGGACGCTGGGCGAACCGCATTGCAAACGCGCGTTTTTCCCTCGATGGCGTGGAGTACCCGCTCGAAGCGAATCAGCCGCCGAACTCGCTGCATGGCGGTTTCCAGGGTTTCAGCTTCAAACTATGGCAGGCGGAGCACAGGGGAGACGCGTTGGTGTTCACGCTGGAATCGCCCGCGGGCGATAACGGTTTTCCCGGCACGCTCACCGTCCAGGTGACCTACACGTTCAACGACGCGGGCGAACTGACGATCACCTACGACGCCTTCACGGACGCCCCCACGCCCCTCAATCTCACGAACCACGCGTACTTCAACCTGTCGGGCGTGGACTCGACTACGATCCACGACCACGAGATCGAGATTGCCGCCGACCGGTTTTTCGCCATCGATGAACATACGATTCCGACCCACCTGCAAGACGTCGCCGATACCCCGTTCGACTTTCGTACGGCTGCGCTGCTCGGACCGCGTATCGATACCCGCGACAACGAGCAACTCACGCTGGCGGGCGGCGGTATCGACCATTGTTTTGTGTTGCGCAACGAAGCGCCGGTCACCGAACTGCCCGAAATGCGGCGTGTCGCGGCTGTTTATCATCCGGCTAGCGGACGCGAACTGATCGTCTCGACCACCGAACGCGGCTTGGTGTTCTACACCAGCAACAGTCTCGAAGGCGTGCCGGGCAAGCGCGGCGTGACCTATCACAAGCACGGCGCGCTCTGCCTCGAAGCGGGTGGATTTCCAAACCAGATCAACATGGACGACGCGGAAGACGTCGTGTTGCGCCCCAACGAGCGGTATCGGCAGGTCACGCGCTACGCCATTTGTGTGAAGTAGAAACGTGCCGCCGATAGGAACCCGCCTACAGTCGAATAGGACACGCGCGGGTATCGGCGGGCCGGCCTCTCATCGATACTGAATTCATCGAATCAGAAATCGAATGGAGGAAGACAATGCCTTATCTACTGGGTTGGCTGCTTGGCGTGCCGGTGATCGTGCTGGTGATCCTGTATCTGATTTTTCACTGATCGCGGCATTGCTCACACGTAACGCGAAAGCGCGGCATGCGGTTTCACGTGGATTGAACCGAGGCGTCGTTACAATACGACGCCTTTTTCAATTCCTCATTCCTCGAAGGATTCCGATGAAACGCGCTCTCTTCTCCTTGAAGTCTTTCGCGTCATGTTCGTCGCTCGTTGCGTTGCTTGCTGCGCCTGCCCTGCACGCCCAGGAAATAGCCAGCGTCAACACGAATTTCCGCTTCACCGGCTCGGATCGCGTCACGGTCGAGGCGTACGACGACCCGGCGGTCACCGGCGTCACGTGCTACGTCTCCCGTGCCCGCACGGGCGGCGTTAAAGGAACGCTGGGAATAGCCGAAGACCCGTCTGAGGCCTCCATAGCTTGCCGTCAGGTCGCGCCGATCAAGATCGATGCGCCGCTCAAGCAGAAAGCCGATGTGTTCTCGGAACGGATGTCGTTTATCTTCAAGACGCTGCATGTAGTGCGTATAGTCCGATGCCAAGCGTAATACGCTGGTCTACTTGACCTACAGCGACCGGATTACGACCGGCAGCGCGAAGAACAGCGTGACCGCCGTGCCAATGCCAGCGGGCACGACCATTCCCGTCAAATAAGACCGCCGCGCCGGTTGATCGAGCATCGACGAAATAATTGAAAGCTGGCCTAAAGTTTCCCCTCCCCACGCCGATATAAAGACGAACGGCCGTCGCCCTCATGGCGACGCCGACTGTCTTTCCGCGCCGGCTGAAACCGGTCGACGGGATCGGGAACCGGGAAACATCATGGGTCAGATTACCCTTACATTTAAAGACGAAACGATCGCAGCGCTACGCCGCGACTTCGAGACGCTGATTCGCCTGTCGCTCAAGTTCGACCCGCAATTCGTCACGCCCACGTTCGAAGATTTCCTGCGCGCAAAACTCCTCGACAACCCCACGCCGCTGACCGAACAGGCAGTGCAGCGAATGCTGCAAAACGGTCAGTACGCATGGGCGAAACGGGCGCTCGACAAGGAGTTTCCCGACGTCGTTGAAATGATGATGCGTCAAGCCGGGGAACACGGTTTCGGCTTTGCGGTCCGCTCGGACTGGAAACCTGACGATCTCGTGAAGGCATCGCGCGCGTGGGCGACGGCGATCGTGACCGAGGCGAACGGAGACCCGGCGCAGATCGATACGCTCGCGTCGCAGATCAAGTCGGCGGCATCGGACATACAGGAACTGGAGATGAAAATGCAGACGCCCGCATGGCGTCTCGCCGATTCATTGCGTCAACGCGTGTACGAAACCAAGATTGCGACAGAACATAGCGCGGGATCGACCGCGCGCGAAAAGCTCGGTGAACTGCGCTGCCTGCTGCGACTCGGCATGTTTCATGGCTCGGTGGCAAAGCAGGAAGCACAGCAAGTGCTCGAGCAGATACGCATGATCAAGCCGGAAATTTTTATTGAAGAGCCGTATGACGGGTTCACGCGCTTCGGCAACTGGTTGCGCACGATCTTCACGCCAGAGCGCAAAGCGCCGAAGCCTTCGCGTGCGGAACGTTGAGTGGAGCTTGAGCCCTTGGCGAGCTCAAACGAAACCCTTCACTCCCACATCTTCTTGAGCCGCGCGGCGATATCGACTTTCGCCTTTGCCGCAGCGGCCAGTCCGGCGGCCGTCGGCGCGGCGGGCTCAGGGACCGGGGGCCACGCGCACGCTTCGAACTGCGGCATCAGATGCGCGGGGATGAAACGCGTACGCGCCGCCCACACATGCCGGTCACCCATATGGACCTGGTTGTGCACGTAGAAACGCTGCGGCGTGACAATGTGCAGATCCTCTTTTGCGCGCGTCATGGCGACGTACAACAGCCGCCTTTCTTCATCAATTTCCTCGTCGCTGCCCGTGCCCATATCGGACGGGATGCAACCGTCCACGCCATTCATCACGAACACGTTCTTCCACTCCTGTCCCTTGGCCGAATGGATGGTGGAGAGAATCAGATAATCCTCATCGATGAGCGGAACACCCGATTCATCGCTCGTGGCATCGGGCGGATCAAGCGTCAGTTCGGTGAGAAAACGCTCGCGCGTGGGATACGTAGACGCGATGCTTTCCATCTGCAGCACGTCGCCATGGCGAATTGACGCGTCTTCGTGATTGCGTTCCAGATGCGGTTCGTACCAGCGCCGGATCATTTCGAACTCAGCAGGCCATCCGCTTTCGCGCGCGCAAATTTTCGACATCAGCGCCACAAGCGCCGGCCAGTCTTCGCTCGCGCGCAACGGCGCGGCGAATGCGGCTAACGCAGCCGGCGTGTCGGAGCGCTCGGCGACCTGATCGAGCACACGCCCGGCAATAGCCGGCCCCACGCCCGGCAGCAATTGCAGCACGCGAAACCCGGCTACGCGATCACGCGGGTTCTCACCCCAGCGCAAGACCGCGAGCACGTCCTTCACGTGAACGGAATCGAGAAACTTCAGCCCGCCGAACTTCACGAACGGAATGTTGCGCCGCGTGAGTTCGATTTCGAGCGCGGCGCTGTGATGCGCGGCGCGAAACAGCACCGCTTGCTGCTTGAGCGTCATGCCGCCTTCACGCGCCTCCAGCACCTGTTCGACGATATAACGCGCCTGATCGGCTTCATCGGCTACGGAGACGAGACGCGGCCGTTGCGCCGATGCCTTGTCGGTCCACAAGTTCTTCGTATATCGCTCGGCCGCGAGTCCGATCACCGCATTCGATGCCGCCAGAATGGGCTGCGTCGAGCGGTAATTGCGCTCGAGCGTCACGCATTTCGCGGGCGGATTGAAGTGATTCGGGAAGTCGAGGATATTGCGCACCGTCGCGCCGCGAAACGAATAGATGGACTGGGCGTCGTCGCCGACTACGGTGAGGCCGCGGCCATCGGGTTTCATCGATAGCAGGATGGACGCCTGCAGCTTGTTCGTGTCCTGGTATTCATCGACGAGCACGTGGTCGAAACGGCTGGAAAGATCCGCGGCAATGGACGGCTCGGCGGCGAGATGCGACCAGTAGAGCAGCAAGTCGTCATAGTCGAGCACGCTTTGCTGCTGCTTCGCGTGAACGTACGCCGCGAACAAGCGGCGCAGGTCGTCTTCCCATTCGCGGCACCACGGAAAGGCCTGATCGAGCACGGTGGCAAGCGATACGCCGGTATTGACCACGCGCGAATAGATGGCGAAGCAGGTGGATTTGGCCGGGAAGCGCTTTTCTTTCGCCGATAACCCCAGTTCGTGCCGCACGAGGTTCATCAGGTCGGCGGAATCCTCGCGGTCGTTGATGGTGAACGACGGCGATAACCCCACGAGATCCGCATAATCGCGCAACAACCGCGCGCCCACGCTATGGAAGGTTCCAGACCATGTGAGGCCCTGCGCGATCACGCTGCGATTACCCAACGCATTCACGGCGATGCGCGTCACGCGCCGCGTCATCTCACTGGCTGCGCGCCGCGAAAACGTCAGCAATAGGATTCTGTGCGGGTCCGCGCCCTTCACCAGCAAATGCGCCACGCGATGCGCCAGCGTATTCGTCTTGCCCGATCCCGCCCCGGCGATGACCAGCAGCGCGCCGGCCGGATCGCGGGCGTTCAACGTGTGCGTGCCGTACTCGACCGCCTCACGCTGCGCGTCGTTCAATTTGGTCAGGTACGACGCAACATCTTCCTGCGCCTGCTTGGGCGCGAGATCGTCGTCGGTGGCGGAGTTAAGCGTGAGCACGTCGCATGGACTTTAAAAACGGGTGACGCACACTGTATATCCATACAACTCTTCGACGCAAGCAACTGATGCGGCAGGCTTTTGGCCCTATAAAAAAGAGATGGCCCGGTGCGTTCACACGCGCCGGGCCATCGTCCATTCCTTGCGTCGAATCAATCCGCTTTCTTCGCGTTTTTCAGGTTTGCATCGGCGGCGGCTTCATTCGCCTTCGATTGCGATTCCGTCTTTTTCTTGTCGGCCTTGGCCTGCGCCAGATTTGCGTCTTTATCGGCGGCGGCTTGCTTCTTCGCTGCTTTCTTGTCAGCGTGCGTGGGTTCCGCTGTGCTTTCCGTCTGCGCCTGCGCGACCGACATCGTGGCGGCCGTCGCGAACGCTCCCGCGAGCAATGCGGCGATCAAGCGCTTCGTGGTCGTTGTCATGAATCCTCCTTGCTAGCGGCCCCGCTTGAAGGGGCCGCGCTGTATTCATCGAACTGGAAACTTAGTGCTGCAGGTTCGTGTTCTGCGGACCATCCGGCAAGGCAGACTTCAGATCGTCGTTGGCGGTCTGGTTATCGGCCTTCTTGTTGATCTTGGCGTTGCGCACTTGCTCCTTGTATTGCGCCTTCGCTTCCTTGTTCGTCGCCTTCAGGTCCTGCTTCGATGCCTTCTTCGACGCCTTGTACTCGGCGCTAGCCTGCGCGCTGGCATTGCGTTTCACGACCAGCGGATCGGTCGGCGCCGGTGCGACGATATTCTGCGGCGGCGGCGCGGTTTGCGCGGACGGTGCGGCCATCTGGCCGGCATCGGCAGGCTGCGCGGTCTGCGCGAACGCGGATGCGGACACACCCATGGCGACAAAAGCGGTACCCAACAGCATTTTTTTGGCTTGCAACATATTCATTTCCTCGCTGGCAGTTTTTATTCCGGGTGATCGATTGCTTCCATTGCAACCGGCTGCGGCATCCAGGCGATGGGCGTTATATGCTCAAACACCGCGCCTGGCGCAATACGCCGCCAATACCCGTCTACACTTCAGATGACCAATACAAACGCTAAAAATGCGCATCGATCACTGCGACTGACCCGGCGCCGGACGGTGGAGTTCGCTAAAACGTGTCATTGTTACCGAAGGTTTCACTTCCTGACAGTCGGCAAACATCCGAACGCCCGATTTCCGGCAGTCTGAGCTGTAGACGCACGTGGCGTGCCCGGCTGGTTTATGATGGGCGCCCTTTCCGCCCCAACCTTGCGAAGATTGCCCCATGCCGCGCCTCGAATTCACGCTCACAGGCGACTACGTCGAACTGCACAACCTGCTCAAGCTGATGGGCCTCGCCGATAGCGGCGGCTCGGCGAAAGTACGCGTCGCCGAGGGCGAAGTGAAGGTCAACGGCAAGATCGAGTTGCGCAAGACGTGCAAGATCCGCGCGGGCCAGACGGTGGTCATCGACGACACCACGATCAAGGTTCTCAAGCCGAAATAAGCCGCGTGTGGATCAGCACGAGGATCGCCGCGAGCGCGATCCGAATCACGATAAATACCGCGTCGTGATCGACATAATCGCCATCAAGCAATAAGCTAGTCGGCTTTCGTTCCCTTTCGCCGCTTTCAGCTTGTTGACAGTTGAACCTTGGGTTGAAGCCATACTTTCAATCTCACGTGCTTCAAGACCGAGGTTCAAGACCGGGATTCACAGCTGGAATTCGAAGCCGGATTTCAAAGCCGAAATTCAAAGCGGAGCTTCAGCCCGATTAACCAATCAGGCCGAAGCGCGGCCGGAACGAGCGGGCGATGCAAGACCGGAAACGGCCTGTATCGCCCGTTGCCGTTTTTGCATGGTTTTGCCGTGCATCAAAGCATCCAGATAACCCGTCATGCCATCCAGAATGATCCGCGCGAACGCGCCGCCAAGCCTTTCCCGCCATGCCGTCGATACCGCCAGGCTCGCCGCGCCCCTCGCCATTTCGCAACTGTCGCAAATGGCGATGGGCGTCACCGACACCATCCTGCTCGGCTCGCTCGGTCCCGACTCTCTCGCGGCCGGCGGCCTGGGCGCGAACCTCTTCTTCGTGGTCGTGGTGCTGCTGCAGGGCGTGCTGACGTCGGTGAGCGTGTCCGTTTCGCATGCGCGTGGCGCGAACAACGATCACCTCGTGCCGAATATCTACTGGACGGGGCTGGTGCTGTCGCTGCTGCTGGCAATCCCCGCCTTCACGCTGCTGAGCTTTGCCGAGCCGATCCTGCTCGCGTTCCACGAACCCGCCATGCTCGCCAGGAACGTCGGCGAATACTGCGCGATCCTGCGTTGGGGTGCGCCGGGCAGCCTGCTCGGGATCGGCATGATGCGCGCGTTCCTGCCGGCTATCGGGGCGGCGAAGCGGCTGCTGTGGGTATCGATTGGCGGCGTGTTCGTAAACGCGTTCCTCAACTACGGCCTGATCCACGGCGCCTACGGCCTGCCCCGGCTCGGTTTTCTCGGCTCGGCAGTCGCCACCACCATCACGGTCTGGACGACGGCGCTGGTGCTGATCGCGTTCCTGCATTTGCGGGCGCGTTACCGGCACTTCGTGGTCGCGTCGCGTCCACGCCTGCCGCTGATGGGCGAACTGTTCGGCATCGGCTGGCCTGTCGCAATCACCTATGGCGTCGAATCCACGCTGTTCCTGGCTACCGGGATGACCGTCGGCACGCTTGGCGAAGCGCCGCTTGCCGCGCACCAGATCGCGCTGAACGTGGCGTCTGTGGCGTTCATGGTGCCGCTGGCTATCGGTCAGGCGGCGAACGTGCGCGTCGGCTACTGGATCGGCGCGGGCCAGCCGCTGGCGGCACGCCATGCCGGCTTCGTGGCGATTGCACTGGGCGTCGCGTTCATGGCGATGTCGGGTTGCGTGCTGGTGCTGGCGCCGCACGCGATTGTCGGGCTGTATCTCCATCTCGACGATCCTAAGAACGCGCAGACCGTCGCGCTGGCGGCCTCGCTGTTGGGTGTGGCCGCCGTGTTCCAGATCGTCGATGGCATGCAGACGGTTGCGTCGGGCGTGCTGCGCGGGTTGAAGGACACGCGCGTGCCCATGCTCGCGGCGGCGCTCGGTTATTGGGGCATCGGTTTTCCGACCGGTTACATGCTGGCGTTTCACTTCAACGGCGGCACGAAGGGGTTGTGGTGGGGGCTGGCTGCGGGACTCGCAAGCGTCGCGGTGCTGATGACCCTTCGCTTCGACCGCATGAGCCGGCGTCTGGTCTCGCGCGGCGAGGTTGAACCCGGCAAATCCGGGCAGACGCCACGGCAATCGGCTTGAGGCAGTGACTGAAGATCCGCGATTGCCGCTGCATAAGTTAAGCAGACATTGTTGGTTGGAATTGAAGCGGCGCGCAGATACGATCAAGCCGTCTCCTCGAGACTCATCCAGTAGCAGGGGTATTAGGCCCGCTTCGTCGAAGCGGGCTTTTTTTCGTCTGCGCGCGGCTGATTAGCCGCTGATTACACAATTCCTCGCGATAGAAAAGCCCGCTTCATTCATCCGCTGCGGTCCGCCAGCAAAACGATAAGAAAAGACGCCAACAACTGCCTCGTCCCTACGCATTCCCGCCCCGCCACCCGCTCCACTTTTTCGCAAATCGACCCGTCTGCCGTGTCCGTAGCCGATTTCCCATAAAATAACCGCGCATGATCCTTGCCGACCTTCCGCGAGATCCAGCGCTGCACGCGGCCACTGCGTGCGCAACAACCGCAAGCAGTTCAGACAAATCGCTCGGGCAAACAAGAGGAATGGACGTGTCGGAAAGCAGCAGGCAGTTATATCGATCACCTTCGCGGTCAGCTCACCCAGCTTTATCCCAAGCCGCACAAGGCCGGCACACCGGCAGCCGCACAGGGCGCGCACAAGCCAAGCAAATTTCATCCGAGCCAAACTCCCCAGCACGGCATCGTCACACAACTCCGCTGTCGCGCGGCCTCGCGTTCGCCGCCCTCGTACTCACCGCGCTCACGGCGCTTGCGCTCAGCGCCTGCGCTACACGCCCGTCCGCAAACGCGGCCGACCGCCCCATCACTCACGCGCTCGCAGCCGACGCCAACACGCCCCTGCGCACCGCGCTCCTGCCGAAAGAAGCCGCGCATCCGGACCAATCCGGCGTGCGCCTACTCCCCACGGGCACCGAGGCGCTGCAGGCCCGCATCGCGCTCGCCCGCGCGGCGACCAAGACGCTCGACATGCAGTACTACATCGCGAACGAAGACAACACGGGCAAGCTGCTGCTCGGCGCTGCGCTTTACGCGGCGGATCGTGGAGTCAAGGTCCGCATGCTCGTCGATGACCTGAATTTCAAGGACATCGACCAGATCATGGCCGCGCTGAATTCGCACGACAACATCGATATTCGCGTATTCAATCCGTACGGCAGCGCGAGCCGGAGTTTCGGTGAACGCACGCGTAACCTGTTCACGAACGTCGATCATTTCACGCGCCGGATGCACAACAAGGCGATGATCACCGACAACCAGATCGCGATTGTCGGCGGCCGCAATCTCGGCGATGAATACTTCAGCGCGAGCCCGACCATTCAGTTCCGCGATCTAGACGTGTTCGTGGCCGGTCCGGTGACGCAAAAGATATCGGCGAGTTTCGACGACTACTGGAACAGTTCGATCGCGTATCCGCTACGCACGCTCAACAAGCAAAAATTCGATCCCGCCGATCTCGACAAAACGCGCGACGACCTTCGCCAGCATTGGAAAGAACAGGCCGATCCGCTGAACGCGAAGCCGCTCAACGCCACGCCGCTTGCGCAGCAAATAACGCAGGATGGCCTGGGGCTGACCTGGACGCGCACGGAGTTCGTTGCCGATTCGCCGGTGAAGATCGAGCATCCGGACAAGGACTATAAAAGTCCGCCCATGCAGCGCCTGACCGAGCTGGCAAATCAGGCAAGTAGCGAAGTCCTCATCATTTCGCCGTATTTCGTGCCGCACGCCGAAGGCGTGAAGGCGCTTGCCGCCATCACGGGGCGCGGCGTGAAGGTGACGGTGCTCACCAATTCGCTGGCGGCTACGGACGCCGTCGCCGTGCAGGCGGGTTACGCGCCGTATCGAGAGCCGATGTTGAAAGCCGGCGTACAGTTATATGAGTTCAAGCCGGTGCCAGTCGAGGGCAATGCGCAGCCGGGCGCCGGGCTGTTCGGCTCGCAATCGCGCGCCAGCCTGCATGCCAAGGCCTATGTGATCGATCGCAGTATCCTTGTGATTGGATCGATGAATCTGGACCCGCGCTCGGCGTCGCTTAACACGGAACTCGCGCTGGTGATCTATAACCCGCAAATCGCCGGTGAGGCCGCAGGTTTGTTCGATGCCGGCATAACGCCGGCAAGGGCGTATCGTGTGGAACTCGCTTCGCCAGCGGTGCTCGCGGGCCTGAACAGCATCGGCTCGCAAGAACCGCTCGTCTGGACGACGGAGGATAACGGCCAGGAGCGAACTTACACCGTCGACCCGCAAGCGGGCCTTTACCGCAACGTGTTGACGGGTTTGTTCATGCTGCTGCCCGTCGACTCGCAGCTTTGAATGATCGATATTTCTGCTATTCAAACCCGATCCAAACCCGAACCTGATAGCCAAGCCGAAGGAGCATGAAGCCATGACGGACGACGTAAGACTCGAGAAGGATACTTTCGGCGAAATTGCCGTGCCGAACGCAAAACTCTGGGGCGCGCAAACGCAGCGTTCCTTGCAGAATTTCAAGATTTCCAGCGAGAAACAATCGCCGGAATTGATCGATGCGCTCGCGATCGTGAAGCGGGCATCGGCGGAAGTGAATGCTGAACTGAAAGTGCTCGCCGACGATAAAGCCCGCGCGATCATCGCCGCTGCCGACGAGATCCTGGCTGGCAAGCATCCCGATGAATTCCCGCTCGCGGTATGGCAAACGGGCTCGGGCACGCAGACCAACATGAACCTCAACGAGGTGATTGCGAACCGGGCGAGCGAGTTGATGGGCGGCGTGCGCGGCGAAGAACGCAAGGTGCATCCGAACGATGACGTGAACCGCGGACAATCGTCGAACGACGTATTCCCGACCGCGATGCACATTGCCGCCGCGGTCGCGATCGTCAAGCATCTGGTGCCGTCGCTCAAGACCTTGCGCGAGACGCTCGATAAAAAATCGAAGGCGTTCGACTCCATCGTAAAAATTGGCCGTACGCATTTGCAGGACGCTACGCCGCTGACGCTCGGGCAAGAGTTTTCAGGTTATGTCGCGCAACTGGACCAGGGCATCCGGCACGTTGAATCGACGTTGCCGCATCTGTATCAACTGGCATTGGGCGGCACGGCGGTCGGCACGGGTTTGAATGCGCATCCCGAGTTTGCGGTGAAGGTCGCCGGCGTGATCGGCAAGCTCACCGGTTTGCCGTTCGAAACCGCGCCGAACAAGTTCGAAGTCATGGCCGCCGCCGACGCGCTCGTGTTCGCGCATGGCGCGCTGAAAACCATCGCGGCAGGCTTGATGAAGATCGCCAACGACATCCGCTGGCTCTCGAGCGGACCGCGGTGCGGGTTGGGAGAACTATCCATTCCGGAAAACGAGCCAGGTAGCTCGATCATGCCGGGCAAGGTCAATCCGACCCAGTCCGAAGCCGTCACCATGTTGTGCTGCCAGGTGTTCGGGAACGACGTGGCGGTGAATATTGGTGGCGCGAGCGGCAATTTCGAGCTCAACGTGTTCCGCCCGATGATCGCGCACAACGTGCTTCAATCGGCACGTCTGCTGGCCGACGGTGCGCAAAGTTTCAACGATAACTGCGCGGTCGGGATCGAGGCAAACGAGTCACGTATCGACAGTTTGCTGAACGAATCGCTGATGCTCGTGACGGCGCTGAATCCGCATATCGGTTACGACAAGGCCGCGAAGATCGCGAAGAAGGCGCACAAGGAAGGCACGACGCTGAAAGCGTCCGCGCTGTCGCTTGGTTACGTGACCGAAGCGGAATTCGACGAGTGGGTGAAGCCGGAAGACATGGTGGGGAAGAAGTAACTCAGACGTATTCGGGCGCAGCGGTTGATGGTGTTCGTGCAGCATCAACCGCTGCGACCGGTTACCGAGTGGCGGCTTTCTGTGCGGCCCAGAAACCCAGTTCGGTCGCATGCGCTATCAGCGTCTTGCCCGAGTCTTCGAATATATGACCCATGCGGCGCGTGATGTCGCCGGGCGCGACCTCGACGTCGCCCACCCTCAGTTGCATACCTACTGCCGCCAGCGAACGTGTGACGCGCGCCGTCAGCTCATCCATATCCTTGCTCAGCGCCTTTTTCCGGTCGGCCTTCTCATGCAGGGACGCCATCATTAACAGGTCGAGGGTTCCCACGCCTGCGCCGCCCCCCAATCGCGGTGACGCCAGCGCGTTCCACTTCTCACCCTGTTCCGCCCGCGACAGCAACACGGCATTCAGCCGGTCAGCCGACGCGCGTTTTCGTGCAGATATTCATGGACGAGGTAGCTTGGGTCCAGGCCGGGAAAACCTTGAACCCGCGCGAGCGAATCCGGGTTGCGCTTGAAATGCAGCGCGTCGAGATCCGCCAGTTTCGTCGCAAGTTCCAACGCGCCGGACCAGGCATCCCCGCCTTTGGCTGCGCCTCGCATGAGCAGCCGTTGCAACGGCAACACCTGCGCAAGACCGGGCATGGCGTTGTAGCTCACCTGGACCACGCCGCCCGGTTTCAGATAACGCTTCAGGAACTGCACGATCTGCGCGCGCGTTTCATCCGATATCCACGAGATGATGCCGTGCATCGTGATGTAGTCGAACATGGGAAGCTCGACCGCGCCTTGCGCCAATTCACCGAAGCTGTTTTCCAGCAAGGTGAGGTTCGGTAGCTTCGCTTCGTCGCGCACCGATGCCGCGGCCAGCACATGCAGCGGTTAAAGTCGCAGGCGTAGAAGTCGCCCTGCGGATGCGTTGCGGCAAGAATCAGCGAGGTCAGGCCCTGGCCGAAGCCCAGCTCGCAGTAGTTGAATTTTTCAATCGATGGCGGCGACACGCGCTGCATCGCAAGGCAGCTGTTCAGGTAGGTCGGACTCTGCTCGTGGTAGTAGCCCGTTGTGTAGGCAACCGAATTGTTATATCCCTCGGTCCAGTCCATATCTCGTTCCCCATTCAAGTTTGTGCGTATTGGCCCAGGCGACTGTTCGGCCTCTGCGCGATGCGCGCACTATGCCGACAACGCATTGGTTCATGAATGAGAAACGTCTGATTTGTTCGTTTGATTTATGAAACTGTTATCAGGAACGAAGCGCGTCTTGTGCTTGTTCTTCTCGTTCGCAAGACGGGCAGCTCCCTCGATCCGACCGCGCTCGCGGCTTCAGCTAACTACACTTTCCCGGCCGCCACTTCTTCCGGCTTCAATTCCACGATGGCATCCAGCGCGTCCTTCACATCCATCGCATATTTCGCGAGCCGCTTCTGCTCGTCCGTCACCGGCACGAACGAAGGAACTGGCACCGGCTTGCCCTGTTCATCGACGGCGACAAACACCATCAGGCAATCCGTGGTCTGTTGCAGCACGCCGCTCTTCGGATCGCCTGCGTGCACGGAGATATGCAGGTGCATGCTCGTGCGCCCCGTCGCCACCACGCGCGCGCGCAATTCGACCAGGTTGCCGACCAGGATCGGCCGGCGAAAACGGATATTGCCCACGCTGACCGTCACGCAATATCGTCCGGACCAGACTGCGGCGCACGCGTAGGCCGTCTCGTCCATCCACTTCATCAGCGCACCGCCGTGAACCTTGCCGCCAAAGTTGACGGAGGTCGGTTCGGCTAGAAAACGAAACGTGGTTTCGGACCGGTCGGTGATCGGGGCATCGGTGGATTGAGGAACGGGCGCTGCAGTATTCATGGTGATGTAAGGCAAGCTGGACGGGCCTGCCTGGTAAGTGGAGTTGCCGAATTATACGAGGCTCAAAACGAGTCTCAAAAAAGCGGCCGCCGCCCCGCATCGGCGCGCTTTAACGGCTCTAACACTCACTTTCGCACGGATATACCTTCGTCGACCACCCCGTACATGGTGATGCTGCCCGACCCGCCCGCTGACGGCGAACCGCCCGAGGCGCCTGCACAACCCGCAGACACCGCACACGCCGCCACCAGCAGTGTTGCTATCAAAATTTTTATCACGAGAGTCTCCTGCACAGCCTTCATTTGACGCGAAACATCATTCTAGCGCGGGGGCCAAGCGGCGCTCACATCGAGTCCGGCCTTTGAATCGATACTTCACGTTACGCTGAAACATCGAGTGCGCGAAGTCGTTAATGT
This sequence comes from Caballeronia eucalypticola, assembly GCF_047608185.1. Lineage (NCBI taxonomy): Bacteria > Pseudomonadati > Pseudomonadota > Betaproteobacteria > Burkholderiales > Burkholderiaceae > Caballeronia > Caballeronia eucalypticola. The sequence goes on along the minus strand of NZ_JBLKRU010000004.1, from coordinate 227,824 downwards.
AGAGTTAATTCAAGGAGGCTGCGATGACCCTCGATCACGAAGATGCACGCCCGTTTCCCGGCTTGTCACGCATAGGCGCGCTGCTAGCGGACCCCGGCCGCGCCGCCATGCTGTGGTCGCTGATGGACGGAACCGCCCGGCCCGCCGGCGAACTTACGATGATCGCCGGCATCTCGCCATCGGCCGCTAGCGGGCATTTCACCCGGCTCGTCGAAAGTGGGCTGCTGGCGCTCGAAGTGAGCGGACGGCACCGGTATTACCGCATTGCAACGCCCGATATCGCGATGGCAATTGAAGCGTTGGCTAATCTCGCGCAGGCCAGCGCGCCGCTGAGGGAAGCGGCGCAAGCGCATCGGCCGCCGCCGCGGCCGGCGTCCGCCGTGCCGCTCGACATGCGCTACGCGCGCACGTGTTACGACCATCTCGCGGGCGAGTTGGCGGTGCGGCTGTTCGACCGGATGCTGACATCGAAGTGGCTGGAGGTCGTGCCGGCTGGATCGAAGCGGCCCGGCCCCACGGCGCTCGACGCAACGCCGCAAGGAGTCGATGAATTCTCGCGGCTCGGCATCGATCTCACCGCTCAGAAAGCGCGGCGCAGACGGTTTGCGTGTACGTGCATCGACTGGAGCGAACGCCGGCCGCATCTCGGCGGCGCGCTGGGCGCGGCGTTCCTCGATGCCTGCACAGAACATGGCTGGGTCGAAACAACCGCCAAGCGACGGGTCCTGCGAGTGACGCCCGCTGGTGAGCGGCATTTCTCCGCCGTACTGACTGAATGAATGACGCCCAACGGCATGGAACCGGGACACGTTCTCTATCGAACCTCTTCCGCCCATGCCGACGAAATATGACACTTAGAAAATTGGTTCCCCTGTAGAGTTTTCAACTCGCTTTCGTATTCAGGCGCGAGTGCACCCTGTCCGTCGAATCGCTCTCAAATACTCCAGATCAGGATTATTAGGAATACCAAGTTGATTGAACCGCGATTATCTGAATCAAGGAAGAGATTCAGTTGCCCGACAGCATCGGCAAGAAGTGGTACAACCGCGGCTATTACGGCTCGGTCAATCACAACGCGAAGGCGGTCTACCAGCGCTATCTCGGCTGGTATGACTCGAACCCGGCGAACCTGCATCCGTATCCGCCGGAAGAGGAATCGAAGCGCTTCGTGGAGTTCATGGGCGGCGCCGACGCCGTGATGACGAAGGCAAAGCAATCATTCGACAAGGGCGATTACCGCTGGGTCGCGACCGTGATGAACAAGGTCGTGTTTGCGGATCCTTCGAACAAGGCTGCGCGCGATCTGGAAGCGGACGCGCTCGAGCAGCTAGGCTATCAGACCGAGAACCCCACCTGGCGCAACGAGTACCTGATGGGCGCGTTCGAACTGCGTAACGGTGTGCCGAAGGTGAAGGGTGTCAACACGGCGACACCTGACGCAATTGCTGCAATGAGCCCTGATCTGCTGCTCGATTTCATGGGCATCCGGCTCAACGGTCCGAAGGCGGACGGCAAGCACACGGTCATCAACTGGGATCTCGGTGACGGCACGAAATACGGTATCGAGTTGCACAATTCGGTGCTGATCTACACCGAGGGCGTCACGCTGGCGAACCCCGACGCCACGCTCAACATGAGCAAGGCCGACTTCGCCAGGTTGTTGATGGGTGGCCAGCAAGCACCGTCAGACGCAGCCAAGGTCAGCGGCAACAGTCAAAAGGTGGTTGAACTGTTCAGCATGCTCGACCGCTTCGACCCAATGTTCAACATCGTCACGCCTTGATGTTTTAAAAGGTTTTAGCAGGTCTTAAAAGATCTTAAAAAAGGCGCGCGTCCCGGCTTCAAACATTTGGAGCTGGGACGCTTTAGTTTAGGGCATGGCAGAAACCGCTTAAATTGCGATTGGCGCCTTGATGCCCGGATGATATCGATACCCTTCGATCACGAAATCTTCGTATTGGTAATCGAAGATGGACGCGGGTTTTCTCGCCAGTTCGAGCTTCGGCAACGGATACGGTTCACGGCTTAACTGAAGATCGACCTGCTCCAGATGATTTAGGTAGATATGGCAATCGCCACCGGTCCAGACCAATTCCCCCACATCCAGATCGCATTGCTGCGCGAGCATGTGCGTGAGCAATGCATAGCTCGCTATATTGAACGGCGTGCCCAGGAATACATCCTGACTGCGGCAGTACAGGAGGCAACTCAGCTTGCCTTCCTTCACATAGAACTGCGCGAGGCAATGGCAAGGAGCCAGCGCCATTCTTCCAGCACGGGCGTTATCGACCGGAGACATGGATTCGTCCGGGAAATCCGCCACGTTCAATGCGGTCAGCATCAACCGGCGTGAGTTCGGCCGCGTCTTGATCTGATGCACGAGTGCGCTCACCTGATCGACCATCGTGCCATCGCTCTTTGGCCAGAAACGCCATTGATGCCCGTACACCGGGCCGAGATTGCCGTTTTCATCGGCCCATTCGTCCCAGATGGTCACGCCGTTATCGTTCAGATACTTGATGTTCGTATCGCCGTTCAGGAACCACAGCAGCTCGTAGACCACGCTCTTCATGTGAATGCGCTTGGTCGTGACGATCGGGAAACCTTCCGCCAGATCGAAGCGCAATTGACGGCCAAACGTGCTGATCGTCCCCGTGCCGGTCCGGTCCATCTTGCGAGCGCCGCGTTGGAGAATGTCTTTGAGCAGTTCTTGGTACTGGATCATGAGCAGGATCGTTCGTAAAAGGAGGTCGTGACGCTATTCTGGCAGAAGATTTCCGCGCGCCTGCGGCGCTCTCGCGCGCGGGATTCCGCAAGCCGCGGAAAACGCGGGAAATCTGGGAAACGCAGAAGCTGGTAAAACCAAACCACGATTTTACCAAGCGTCAGAGGGAGAGGTGGGAAGGCGTCTTGCGGGGGCAAATGCGAGCAATCCGCGGCGTTCCAGAGAACCCCGGGCCGGATTGGGAGTGAATCAGTGAGGCGACCGGCGAGCAGTCGTCACAAGCGGCGTTCAGCCGCGCGTGACGTGCTCTGTCGGTGCATCGACTTCAATGTGCCGCATGCCGTGCGCGCTCAGGAGTCGGTACAGCGTGACTCGCGAAATGCCGAGTTCCTGCGCGGCGTCGCCCAGACGGCCTCGATGGCGCAGCAAAGCGAGTTCAATCGCTTGCCGTTCGGCAGCTTCCCGAGCCTGCGCTAGCGACACCGGCGCCACTTCAACGTACTCGCCGAGTTCAAGATCACGTGCACTGATCTGACGCCCTTCCGACATCACGATGGCGCGGCGCACCCGATTGATCAGCTCACGCACATTACCCGGCCAGCCGTAGTTATGAATTGCCGCAATGGCATCGGGCGCGAACCCGCGCAGACGCCGGCTCGCGTCCTTCTTGAAGCGATCGAGCATGTGCTTCGCGAGCAATTCGATGTCCTTGCCACGCGCCCGCAGCGGCGGTTCATCGATTTGCAGCACGCACAGACGGTGGTACAAGTCGGCGCGGAACCGCCCTTCGATCATGGCCGTCTGCATATCCACATGAGTGGCCGAAATGATGCGCACGTCCACCGGCGTTGAGCCATGTCCGCCAAGCCGTTCGACCTTACGCTCCTGCAGGAAACGCAACAAGCTGGCCTGGCTTTCGAGCGGCAAGTCGCCGATTTCATCGAGGAACAGCGTGCCGCCGTTGGCCGCTTCCACGCGGCCGATCTTGCGTTGATTTGCGCCGGTAAACGCACCGCGCTCATAGCCGAACAATTCCGATTGCAACAGGTGAGCGGGAATTGCGCCGCAATTGATGGCGACGAACGGCTGCTCCCGCCGCACGGAGCGTTCGTGAATGGCGACTGCAGTGAGTTCCTTGCCCGTGCCCGATTCGCCCGAGATGAACACGGGCGCGTCGGTCATGGCGACCTTGCGGATAGAGCGGAACAACGCGAGCATGGCGTCGCACGAACCGACCATCTCGCCTTCGGCGCGGCCGTCGTGCGCATCGTTGGACGCATTCTCGTGCAGCGCAACCATTCCGTATGCATGGCCGACAGCGTCGACCACGCGATCATTCGATGTAGGTAAGGTGACGTAGTCGAAGCAGTAGTCGCGAATCAGCCGGCGCACGGCCGCATCTTCGAGTTGGCCCGTCACGGTTGCCGCGACCCAGCCGACATTGGTCAACGTCAGCGACGCTTCGAGCGCCGCGAGTTCATGTGCTTCAAAACTGCTGGACAGATCCAGCAAACCACCGGTTGCCAAGTCGCTGCGAAGCCACCTGCGGGCGTCCTTCGCGTTCGATACCACTTCGATGTGCCAGCCCCGCTCTTCAAACCGAGCACACAACGGCGCGCTCGGGTCACGAGTCACGTAGATTAGTTGCCGCCGAGCGACTTCCATTGTTCTGATCCTTTCGTCAACGGTCGTTGAAAAGGTCGCGCCGGTTATTGCCCTCAACCACGCTGCAGACGTCGAAGACTCGCATGCCCCAAGCGAACGGTCATTCGGAAAACTGCAAACGGTGAAACCCCGGAAGCGACGAGTACTGTCGCGTGGTTCTATGCGAACCTTGTTTTGTTTCAGATGCTGTTTTTGAGAGATTACTATAAAGCGAATACTTCGAAAACAAATATCCGCAACAATGTCTGCGAAGCCCTCCTGAAGCGGGGGTACCGTGCGTTTCAACAACGGGCCCCGGTTTTAATAAGCATTTTGCAAATCGTTTAAATAAGACAATAGTATTTACGCAATTTTTGATAAAAATGGCCGTTAACGTTCCATCGTTTCAATCATGAAACGTTTTCGCGTCTTTTCTGATTCAGTTTTTCAGTTAGCTTGCCGCGCGCTCAATAGCAGCAACGGGATACGTGCCATGGCATATGTTTCGCTAACAGACAATGAATCTGGGGAGACCGCCATGGAACGCACCGGCTGCGTCATCAAACGAGAAAATACTGCGACACGACTTAAGATTGCCGTCATTAGTGCTGGGTGGTTTGTACTGAGCGGCTCAGCCGCCAACGTTTGCGCGCAAAATAACGCGGGTGAAGATAGAGTGATCCCGCCTGTATCCCAGACAGTAGTGTCCGAATATGAAACATTCACGACCAGCCAAAATCCGCCAGCCATTTTTACGGAAGGAAAAACCCCTGCCGCTGGTGGTGGCGAGGCTGCATCGAACGAACGCATTATTGTTAATCATGTAATGGGACCTGAACGACCCGCATCGGTGCAACGCATTTCGTCGGCGCCACTTGCAGTCCAGGTCGACATCGAGGTCGAAAAGGTCACGTCGACGAGGGACGAATCGGCCGCCGCCGCCCATGGACCGAGCGTCACGCTCTGGGATGAGATAGCGCCGCCGATGCCTGCTCCCGTTCCCGTCGATGCAGCCGCTCGCTCCGCACCGGGCAACGTGGCGAGCGCGGGCGCTCAAAGGACCCGGTAGCCGGGAAATTGCAATATGATGCAAAACGAGTCGTCTGCAGGACGACCGCAAAAAAACACGCGATGCGCCTTCCAACAGCGCACACAGCACGATCGAACGACACATAGGACCGTAGGACACTGTGTCGTATTGCTCAACGAGTAACGAAATAAGAGAAAGCCGCCTGATCGCGCGGCGCGTGAGCATGTCGCGCAATCGCGCGAAGGTATGCGCGGGTTCGTCTGCTGGCTTTATCCGGCGTCCCGCTCGACGGCTATATGGATCGGCAACGCATTGAGCCGGTGTGTCCGCTTGGACACCGTCCGCTCGCGTTGTAAAAGGAGATCGCCCGTGCTCGAATCCATCCCCGTCTCTTCGCCCGCGTCGGATCCAAACGCACTGGCAGCAATGCCGCCAATCGGCCCCCTCTCCACCGGCGACCCAATGACAGCGGATCTCTCTGGCGCGTCGGCCCTGCCGTTCGTCCCGCTCGGCCCAATCGTTACTACTGATCCGGTCGTTGCGGTCCACCCCGAACCGCATGTGTCGGTCGCCGTCCGCACCCTGCTCTACGTCTCCCAAGCGCCGGATCAGGCGTTGATCACGTATTTGAAGGGCCTTGGCTGGAAGGTCTCGGCCGGGACGCTCGCCACGCAGGCCGGCGCGCTGAAGATCGACGCTCCGGTAGCCGGTATTGTCGATATGACCAGCTTCTCGGCGCGCGAACTGGCCGCGCTCGAGCCCGCGCTGCGTCATCAGCGAGCAGGCTGGATCGCCTTTACCGACGACACCCATCTCGCGGACCCGGTCGTCTGCCACTTGATCCGGCACTTCTGCTTCGACTTTGTGAAGGGCCCGTTCTCCAACGCGAACATCGGTTACCTCGTCGATCACGCGTACGGCATGGTGAGCCTCGGCGGCATCGACCTAACTGAAACCCCGACCGTGTTCGGCGACGAGCAGATGGTCGGCACCTGCGAGGCCATGCAGCAGCTCTTTCGCACCATCCGCAAAGTCGCGAACACCGACGCCAACGTCTTCATCACCGGTGAATCCGGGACCGGCAAGGAATTGACGGCCGTGGCGATCCACGAACGCTCGCCGCGCCGTAAGGGACCGTTCGTCGCGATCAATTGCGGCGCGATCGGCAATCACCTGATCCAGTCGGAACTGTTCGGCTACGAGCGCGGCGCGTTCACGGGTGCGAATCAGCGCAAGATCGGCCGGGTGGAAGAAGCCGATGGCGGCACGCTTTTCCTCGATGAAATCGGCGACCTGCCGCTCGAGAGCCAGGTGCATTTGCTGCGGTTCCTGCAGGAACGCAAGATCGACCGCCTGGGCGGCCGTGACCCCGTCTCCGTTGACGTGCGGATCATTTCCGCGACTCATATCGACCTGGAAGCCGCCATGGCCAGCGGCCGGTTTCGTACCGATCTGTTCCATCGGCTGTGCGTGCTGCGCGTGGATGAACCGCCGCTGCGGGCGCGCGGCAAGGACATCGAAATTCTCGCACTGCACGTGTTGCACAAGTTCAGAAGCGACGGCAGGCGCAAGATCATCGGCTTTGCACCCTCGGCGATAGAAGCCATGTACAGCTACGCCTGGACCGGCAATGTGCGCGAGATGATCAACCGCGTGCGGCGCGCGATCGTGATGGCGGAGAACAAGCTGATCACCGCCGATGACCTCGGGCTCGGCCACTGCACCGGCATTGAATCGACCACGCTGGCCGCTGCGCGCGACGCCGCCGAGAAGCGCGCGATCGAGCTGACGTTGCTGCGGCATCGGCACAAACTCAGCGAGGCCGCGGCTGAGTTGGGAATTTCGCGCGTGACGTTGTACAGGCTGATGATCGCGCACGGGCTGCGTGGCGCGGTGATGGCGAACGGCGCGGACGCCGAGTGAGGAAGCTGCGAGACTCGTCGGACGGTCGGGTAGAATCTGCGGCTTGATTTATCTCAAAGCCGAATTCCGCACCGGATATCCACACCATGACGACGCTGACCCTGATCGTCGCCCGCGCGCGTAATGGCGTGATCGGGCGCAACAACCAATTGCCCTGGCGCCTGCCCGAAGATCTCGCGTTCTTCAAACGCACGACGATGGGCGCGCCGATAGTGATGGGACGCAAGACGCACGAGTCCATCGGACGAGTGTTGCCGGGACGGCGAAATATAGTGGTCTCGCGTGACGCCGGGCTCCGCTTCGACGGCTGCGACACGGTGACTGGACTTGCCGATGCCCTGGAACTGGCCGCTCGCGATAAAGCCAGCGAAGTCTTCCTGATCGGTGGCGCCGAGTTGTTCCGCGAAGGTTGGCCGATTGCACACAAGCTGATCGTGACTGAGATCGATGCCGATTTCCCCGGCGACATTTCCATTGATGCACCCGATGCCGCCGTCTGGAAAGAGGTCTCACGCGAGACGCATCACTCGGTGGCGCCGAACGACTTCGACTATTCGTTCGTGGCATACGAGCGGCGCACGGCGTAGGCTGGAATAGCGAATTTCCATTGAAAAAGCCCGGAACGGCGCTAACCGTTCCGGGCTTTTTCTCGTCCGTAGATGCTCTTACTGCCCCGCGATCGTCATCTTCTCGATCAGCACCGAGCCAATTTCCTTGTTGCCGCGCACGACCGTATCCGCGCCAATGGCCTCGATATGCCGGAACATCTCCTGCAACGTGCTGGCAACGGTGATCTCTTCAACCGGATACTGGATCTTGCCGTTCTCCACCCAGAAACCCGATGCGCCGCGCGAATAGTCGCCGGTGACGTAGTTCACGCCCTGCCCCATCAGTTCCGTCAGCAGCAAGCCTGTGCCCAGTTTCTTGAGCATTTCCTCGAAGTCATCGCCGGGTTTGGTCAGCGAGCTGCGCAGCGACAGGTTATGCGAGCCGCCGGCATTGCCGGTCGTCTTCATGCCGAGCTTGCGCGCCGAATACGTCGACAGGAAATAGCCCTGCACCACGCCGTCTTCCACCACGTTGCGGCGTTGCGTGCGCACGCCTTCTTCGTCGAACGGCGCGCTGCCCATGCCGCCCTTCACGTGCGGATCTTCCAGCACCTGGATATGCGGCGCGAACACCGGCTTGCCGAGGCTATCGACGAGGAATGTGGTCTTTCGATACAGCGCGCCACCACTGACCGCCTGCACGAACGCACCCAGGATGCCGGCTGCCAGCGGCGCTTCGAACATCACGCGGCATTTGCGCGTGTCCAGCCCGCGTGCGCCCATGCGGGCAAGCGCGCGATGCGCGGCATACCGGCCGATAGCTTCCGGTTCGGCGAGATCGGCGGCATTGCGTTTCGATGTGTACCAGTCGTCGCGCTGCATGTCGCGCCCGGAGCCCGCGATAGGCGCACACGCCACGTAATGACGCGAGAACGGATAACCGCCCATGAACCCGCGCGAGGTCGCCAGCACGAATTGCGAGTGCTGCGCCGAGACACTTGCGCCTTCGGAGTTCTGGATGCGTTTATCGACTGCAAAAGCCGCATCTTCAGCCCGGCGGGCGAGATCGGCGGCTTCTTCGGCGTCGATATCCCACGGGTGATATAGATCGAGATCCTGCGGCGCTTTTTCCAGCAGTTCTTCTTCGGCGAGTCCTGCGGCGCTGTCTTCGGCGGTGAAACGCGCGATGTTGTAGGCGGCTGCGACCGTGTCCCTGAGCGCTGCGCGCGTGAAGTCCGAGGTGCTGGCATTACCGCGCTTATTGCCGATAAACACCGTCACGCCGACCATTTTATCGCGATTGTGCTCGATGGTTTCGACTTCACCGCGGCGCACGCTGACTGAGAGGCCGTCGCCTTCGGAGATCTCGGTGGCGGAGTCGGTGGCGCCGAGCTCCTTCGCATGCCGCAGGATGTCGGACGCGATTTCCTTCAGCTCGTCCTGGGTGTGCGGGAAAAAGCGTTGCCTGACGTCCATGTCTGCTGCCATTTTATGTCTGCCTGTGGGTGCTCGATGGTGGGAGCGTGTTCACGTTGCCGGTCGTGGCGACGGGGCGGGTTAGCGCCCGCTGTGCGCTGGAATGCAGCTGTGTGGCCGGTATTCGACCATCGCACGATGATAGCAAGTCCGGCACGGGTTTGGTTTCATGGGGCGTTGGCTTGGCCCCGCTGGACGCTGAACACCATGACCACTATCGATAAAACTAGCGCGCCCGCCAAGTTACAATACCGGGATGAACCGTAAAACCCGCACGCAACCGATAAACCCGGCCGAGGCCTCCGAACAGGACGGCAGCGAGCACGGCTACGACCGCCCCAGCAAGTCCCAGCTCAAACGCGACATGCTCGCGCTGCAAGTGCTGGGCGTCACGCTGATCGATCTGCCGAAAGACGCGCTCAAGCGCATGCCCATGCCGGAAAAGCTCGACGACGCCGTTCGCGCCGCCCGCAAGATCACCGACCACGAAGGCAAGCGCCGGCAAGTGCAGTACGTCGGGCGCGTCATGCGCTCGCTGACTGACGAAGAAACCGCGGCAATACGTACCGCGCTGGATTCGTATCGCGGCGTGAACCGGGCGGAAACGGCCAAGCTGCACTGGATCGAACGCACCCGCGAAAAGCTCCTCGCCGACGACGCCGCCCTCACCGACTTCATCCGCCAGCATCCCGGTATCGACCCGCAGGAAGGCCGTACGCTGATCCGCAATGCCCGCAAGGAACGCGAACAGGCGAAACCTCCGCGCTACTTCCGCGAGTTGTTCCAGTGGATCAAGACCGCGGCGGGCGTGGAAGACGAAGAAGACGAAAGCCTGATCGAAGGCGAAGACGACGAAGAAGACGATGGCGTCGAATTCCCGCAACGAGATGACGACGATGGCTACAAAGCGTAATCACGACGAATTGGTGATCGGCCTGGTGTCGATCAGCGATCGCGCTTCGCAGGGCGTGTATGAGGACAAGGGCATTCCGTCGCTGCATGAGTGGCTCACGAGCGCGCTGAGTTCGCCCTGGCGCGCGGAAACGCGGCTGATCCAGGACGACGCGGCGACCATCTCGGCCACGCTGATCGAATTAGTGGATGAAACCGGCTGCGACCTGATCCTGACCACGGGCGGCACAGGCCCGTCGCGTCGCGATGTAACACCGGAAGCCACGCTGGCCGTCGCCACGAAGCCAATGCCCGGTTTCGGCGAGCAAATGCGCCAGATCAGCCTGAATTTCGTGCCGACCGCCATCTTGTCGCGGCAAGTGGCCGTGATTCGCGAAACGCCGGATCACGCCGCACTGATCGTGAATTTGCCTGGGCAACCGAAATCGATCCGCGAAACGCTGGAAGGACTACGCAACGCGGATGGCAAATCCAGCGTGCCGGGCATTTTTGCCGCTGTGCCTTATTGCATCGACTTGATCGGCGGTCCATACATCGAAACGCGGCCCGAGGTCGTAGCCGCGTTCAGGCCGAAAAACGCGATCCGGCCGCCGAAAGCCTGACCCTTTTCCGGCTTAAACCGGCGTGGTATCGCCGGTAGCCGACGGAATCAGGAAATGCTCGCGGTAGTACTTGAGCTCGTCGATGGATTCGTGAATATCGGCGAGCGCCGTGTGCATCGCGCGCTTCTGAAAACCCTTATAGATAGCCGGCTGCCAGCGGCGGCACAATTCCTTGAGCGTGCTGACGTCAAGGTTTCGATAGTGGAAGAAGGTCTCCAGTTCGGGCATCCACCGGGCCATGAAACGGCGGTCCTGGCAGATGGAATTGCCGCACATGGGCGACTTGCCCGGCGGCACATACTGACCAAGGAATTCGCGAATTTGCCGTGTGGCTTCCGCCTCGTCCACCGTCGACGCCCGCACGCGCTCGGTCAGTCCCGAGCGGCCGTGCGTGTTGCGGTTCCATTCATCCATCTTGCCCAGCGCCGTTTCGTCCTGGTGAATCGCCAGAACCGGCCCTTCCACGAGTTTGTCGAGCGTCGAATTCGTCACCACCACCGCAATTTCGATAATGCGGTCGGTATCGGGTTCGAGACCCGTCATTTCCATGTCGAGCCACACGAGATTCATGTCGCTGCGAACGAGGTCGGTGGAGCTTGGGGAAGATGCGGAATCAAGCACGGAATCGGCCATAGGTGGGCAACCTGAGAGGGGTTTGACGCGGGTTTCACGCCTTTCCGGGCGCGGTTTCAGATATCAGACACAGACCGCGCGCGGCGGCGGCCAAGAACCTATAATTCTCGCATAAATCAAATGGATTCCCGCTGATGTCCAATTTCAATCTCGCCTTCTCGGTCGTGTTCGTCGTGGCGCTGGTCGGCATGGTCGGCACCAAGCTGTGGCTCGCGTCGCGCCAGATCCGGCACGTCGCCGCGCATCGTAAGGATGTGCCGCCGCAGTTCCTGCAGACCATTCCGCTCGCCGCTCACCAGCGCGCCGCCGATTACACCGTCGAGCGCACGCGCCTGACCATGGTCGAGGTTTTGGTCAGCGCAGCGCTGCTGATCGTCCTGACGCTGCTTGGCGGCATCCAGCAGATCGAACTCGCCGTCTCCGACTGGCTCGGCCGCGGTTATGTGGGGCAAATGGCGCTGGTGGCCATCGTTGTCGCGATCACCAGCGTGGTGGACCTGCCGTTCGACTACATTCGGCATTTTGTGATCGAAGAGAAATTTGGCTTCAACCGGATGACGAAGAAGCTCTTTTTCCTCGATCTGGTGAAAGGTATTGTGCTGGGCGCGGCAATCGGCTTGCCGGTGCTGTTCGTGACGCTGTGGCTGATGAACCAGGCCGGCGCGTTGTGGTGGCTGTGGGCGTGGGTGCTGCTGGTCGCATTCCAGATGCTCGTGCTGATCCTGTACCCCACGTTTATCGCGCCGCTGTTCAACAAGTTCGAGCCGCTGAAAGACGAGGCGTTGCGCTCGCGCATCGAAAACCTGATGTCGCGTACGGGGTTCGCCGCGAAAGGTTTATTCGTCATGGACGGCAGCCGCCGTTCGGCGCACGGCAACGCGTATTTCACGGGTTTCGGCGCGGCGAAGCGCATTGTTTTCTTCGATACCCTCCTCGCCCGGCTCTCCGGCAACGAGATCGAAGCGGTGCTGGCGCACGAGCTTGGGCACTTCAAGCGGCGTCACGTGATCAAGCGCCTGATCGTCACGTTCGTGCTCAGCCTCGCGATGCTTGCCCTGCTCGGCTGGCTCGCGCAATGCGTGTGGTTCTACGAAGGTCTTGGCGTACGGCCATCGCTGCTCGGCAACAACAACGGCCTCGCGCTCGTGCTGTTCATGCTGGCGTTGCCCGTTTTCATGTTCTTCGTCACGCCGCTCGGCAGCCTGAGCTCGCGCAAACATGAATTCGAAGCCGATGAATTCGCCGCGAGCCAGACCGATCCGCGCGACCTCGTGAACGCACTGGTCAAGCTGTACGAAGACAACGCCTCCACGCTCACGCCTGATCCGCTCTACTCGGCGTTTTACGCGTCGCATCCGCCTGCATCGCAGCGCATCGAGCGCTTGATGCAGTACGCCGCATGAGGCCGCGTATCGCGAAGAAAGCGACGAACGCGCGCATCGAAGGAAAGGTTATTGCGGCACACGGGCGGCATTATCTGGTCGCCCCCACCGACGGCAGCGCCATGCTCCAATGCTTCCCGCGAGGCAAGCGCAGCGAGATAGCGGTCGGCGACCGCGTGAGTTACGAGCAGTCATCGGCCGATCAAGGGGTGATCGTCGAGATTGGCGAGCGGCGCAATCTGCTGTATCGATCCGACCAGTTCAAGTCGAAGCTCTTCGCCGCCAATCTCGACCAGTTGATGATCGTGCTCGGCACAGAGCCGCATTTCAGCGAGGACTTGCTCGGGCGCGCGTTGATTGCCGCCGAAGCGCACGGCCTCGTGCCGTTGATCGTGCTCAACAAGATCGACATGGAAGGACCGCTCGCGGTGGCGCGCAAGCGGCTGGCGCTGTATCGCGAGCTTGGGTACACGGTGGTGGAGTTATCGGCGAAAGCGGCGCCCGAGCACGTGCACGAAGAACTCGATGCGCGCCTGGCGGACCGCGCAACCTTGCTCCTTGGACAATCGGGCATGGGGAAATCGACGCTGGTGAACATCCTCGTGCCCAATGCCGAAGTTGCTACGCGGGAGATATCGAAGGCATTGAACAGCGGGCGGCACACGACTACATTCACGCGGCTGTATCCGCTGCCGGGTGGAGGATCATTGATCGATTCGCCGGGGTTCCAGGAGTTTGGGCTGCATCACTTGTCGGAGGGACAGTTGGAGCGCTCGTTCGCGGACTTCCGGCCTTTCCTCGGCAAGTGCCGCTTCTATAACTGCCGGCATCTGCATGAACCGGGCTGCGCGATTCTGGAAGCCATGGCCGAAGGCAAGATCAGGCCGGCGCGACATCAGTTGTATGCGCAACTGGTGCATGAAGCCAGCCAGATTGTTCGATGATTTCATCGGCCCGATCTCATGCACGGTCAGCAACTGCTTCTAAAACATAGTGCGACGGGATGAAGAAACTGACGCGGGCTCCGAATCTGATTACGGCGCATCACTGGGTGAATGTGCTGGAGACAGCGGGGATAGCGTGCGAGTTGCACAACCGCTATTTGAGCGGCGCAATGGGCGAGATTCCGGCGGAGCAATGCTCGCCCGAGATATGGATACTCGATGACCGCGACGAGGGGTTGGCGACAGGCATCCTGGAGCGCGCCCGAAGCGGCCCGGCGACCAACGCCCGGGGATGGCGCTGCCAGCAATGCGGTGAAGCGCTGGAAGCGCAATTCACCGTGTGCTGGCAATGCGGAACGGAGAGAGATCCGTTAAACGACGAGTAGGACTGCCCCGTTCAATCAAGCGGGCAGCACGCTCAGGACAGCCACACCGCAATGCTCAACATGAGCAACAACAGCATCCAGAGAATCACAGCACGCCAGACGAGGCCCACTGCAGATTGCAAAGTCCTTGGCGTGCAATCATCGCCAACGGGCAATGGGCTTGCATCGCCAACCGCCAACGCATCGACGCTCAGCGGCTCCGCCAGCGGTCCCGCTAACCGGGCCCCCAGCGCCCCGCTCCCCGCCGCGAGCAGAACCCCTTCGTTGGCATCAGGCCATTGCTTGGCGTGATTGCGCCACGCATAAATGGCGTCCTCGAAATTCCCGACAATCGCGAAGCCGAGCGAAGTCAGCCGCGCCGGCACCCAGTCGATGAAAAAGAACGCCCGCTGCGCAAAGGTGGAAAACGCCGGTGTGCGTTCGTCGGTCGGCTGGACCCACGACCTCGCCAGATACTCGGCGATCCGATAAAACACCGCGCCCGCCGGTCCGATCGGAATCAGGAACCAGAAAAACACACCAAACACGTGCCGATGCGACGCCACGACTGCATGAACCAGGGTATGCCGGACGATCTCGCTGACGGGCATATCGAGCGTATCGATGCCGGTCCACTCGTTGAGAACGTCGCGAGCGCGAGGCACGTCGTCGTTGTTCAGAGCGAGATGGATGTCGGTGAAATAGTGGCTGAACTGCCGGAAGCCCAACGTGAAATACACGATCACGACGTTCCACAAGAACGCCAGTGCGAAGTTGATGCGATAGAGCACGTAATAGACAAGCCCGACGGCTAACGTCCATGGCACCACGACCACTAGCCAGGCGAGCACGCCGTGCCGCTGCTTGCCGGCATCAAAGCCATGAGCGGCGGATTCCGCATGGTACTGAAGCAACGACGAAATGGGATTCTGCGGCGAGAGCGCGCGCAACTGCTCAATGATGAGAGCCAGCAATACAGAGAAAAAAGTCATGCGATGCGCCGAGACATTCGAGTTTTACGAATTTCTTGTAAAGATAGCACAGCACCGTCCGCGCCAGAGGGACACATCGCCCGCATGGCTAGCCAAGTCTCTGCACGTTCGGCGTCAAGCCGCGAGGAAGCGATAGAAATTGCGTAACATACCCGCCGTTGCGCCCCAAATGAAATACGGAGCCACATTCTCGGCAGGTGAAAAAGGCATCGCAAAAAAACGACGCTCGCCGTCTTCCCATCGAAACACGCGGACCTGATGGTTGGCCGGGTTCATGAGAAACGCGAGCGGGACTTCAAAGATATCGGCGACTTCGAGGGTATCGGCTTGCAGTTCGAACGGGGGATGCACCAGCGCCACGACCGGCGTGACACGAAAACCCGTGCCCGTCAGATACTCGGGCAACTCCCCCAGCACTTCGACGTGCTTCGCCGCGAGGCCCACTTCCTCTTGCGCTTCGCGAAGCGCGGTCGCGGCGGCGTCGAGGTCTTCCGGCTCCTGGCGCCCGCCTGGGAAACTGATCTGCCCAGCGTGATCCGAAAGATGGTCCGCGCGCTGAGTGAGCAGCACGGTCAAGCCCGTCTCGCGCAACACCAGCGCAATCAGTACCGACGCCACCCGCGGGTCGCCACCCAGCGCCTTGATCCTGTCGTCGCGTGCATCCGGCGTCCAGTCGAGCGTCTGCTTGAAGCGCGCGCGCAGTCCGGCCGGCGTCAAGATTTCACCGCGCACAGGCGGCAGGTCTTCGCCGGTCGATTCGATCGGCAAGATCTCAGGCTCGAGGATTCGGGGAGTCGACAGCTTGGTCGGAGACACGAGGGGCTTTTAGTTCTTGGACGTCTGGTTCTGATTCCGATTCTGAAAAATCGTTGCGGTCAGGTCGCAAATAAGATTCAAGCGGCGTGCACGAAACGGCACAACGCGGCAAAGCATGATTTGACCACACCAAAGAAAAAAGCACCTGTGAAGGTGCTTTTTTCAGTGCAGCTTCGGAGCAGTTTATTGCGCCTTGGCAGCAGCACGGTCTTTCGACACGAGCTTTTCCTTGATCCGAGCCGACTTGCCCGAACGATCGCGCAGGTAGTACAGCTTTGCACGACGCACGTCACCGCGACGCTTCACGACAATGCTCGCCAGCAGCGGCGAGTAGGTCTGGAACGTACGCTCGACGCCTTCGCCCGACGAAATCTTGCGGACGATGAAATTCGAGTTCAAACCACGGTTGCGCTTCGAGATCACAACGCCTTCGTAAGCCTGGACACGCTTGCGCGTACCTTCAACTACGTTGACGCTAACGATCACCGTATCGCCGGGGGCGAATACAGGGATAGTCTTTTCGCCGAGCGCGCGCGCGATTTCTTCTTGCTCGAGTTGCTCAATCAGATTCATTACAGACTCCTGGAGCCATCTTGCCGAAGTTGTTTGCCATACAAGTGGCCTCGGTAGAGGATGGGTTCACATCTGGCGCCCGCTTGAATTCACAAGCCTGGCACCACCCTTTCGTCTCGCCTCGTGTTCAGCTTCCGAAGCCTACTGCGCTTTAGAGCGTTCCTTGGCGAGACTTGCAAGCCATGTTTCATCAACACGGCTCAACATTTTAGCCTTGCGCGCCTTTTCGATCAGATCAGGCCGCTTTTCCTGCGTATTCTTGAGCGCTTCCCGACGACGCCATGCTTCGATTTCCTTGTGATGGCCGCCAAGCAGCACATCCGGAACCCGCACACCGCTGTATTCTTCCGGGCGAGTGTAGTGCGGGCAATCGAGCAGCACATCGACGAAACTATCCTGCACGGCCGACTGCGAGTCGTTCAGCACGCCGGGCAACTGGCGCACCACTGCATCCATGAGCGCCATGGCCGGCAATTCGCCGCCCGACAACACGAAGTCGCCGAGACTCACTTCTTCGTCGACCACGCGATCAATCAAGCGCTGGTCGATGGCTTCGTAACGGCCGCACAGCAAGACAAGACCGGGTTCCTGAGCGAATTGCATGACCCGCTCATGATTCAACGTCGTCCCTTGCGGCGACATCATCACCACACGCGATCCGCTGATGCCCTGTTCCGCTTGCGCCGCTTTCGCAGCCGAGATCGCGTCTTCCAGCGGTCGTGCCAGCATGACCATGCCGGGACCACCGCCGTACGGGCGATCATCGATAGTTCGATAACTGTCCGTCGTGAAATCGCGAGGATTCCACGTGCGCAGTCCAAACCGTTCTTGCTTGACTGCCCGGCTGGTAATACCCCAATCGGTCAGCGCGCGAAACATCTCGGGAAAGAGCGTCACGACGTCAAACTGCATCGCTCTCTCCTTGCAGTGAATCGATCAATAGTCAGCTTCCCAGTCGACGACAATCTTGCGCGCCGCCTGATCCACTGTCTTGACGAATACGCCAACGAACGGAATCAGCCGTTCGCCAATAGCGGGCGAACCGTCCTTGCCCGTAGTCGGAAATTCCACGCGCATGATGGAATGCGCGCCGTTGTCGATCATGCCCGCGACCTGGCCTAAGGCCACGTCCGCTTCGTTCACGACGTCCAGGCCGATCAGATCGACCCAGTAGAATTCGTCATCGCCAGTCAGCTTCGGGAAGTCGCTGCGCAACACATGAATAGTGTGACCACGCAACGCATACGCCGTGTCGCGGTCATCGCAGCCAGCAAAATGCGCAACGACCGTGTCGCTATGCACTTTGGACTGCAAACACCGAACCGCCTTGCGTTCGCTTCCCTTGACCAGCCACCAGCGCTTTGCTGCGAGCATTGCGTCGCCGCCATGACCCGCATGCGCATGTGGCGCAATCTTGACCCAGCCCTTCAGTCCATAAGCGTCGACGATTGCACCCACTTCTATGGCGTCATCGGGCAAACTTTCTATGGACTCGATCGATCCTGCGTCATCTGAACCGTCGATAGCCACGCGGCGCGCTGCCGGCTTGCGGACAAACGCGCCAAACGTGGCTTCGTTCGGCTCAGGTTTTTCGCCACGTGCGGCTGCCAAACCTGAGTCTGAAGCAGTATCACGCGTCGACATGAGCCAATCTCCCGCGAACCTCGGCAGCTGGAATCGTTCGGATCACCAGTATCCGAACGATCGACTGCAGCAAGCGCACTTAAGCAGCCGGCTGAGCTTGTTGCGATTGCTTGACCAGACGGGCAACCGTCGGCGACATCTGCGCGCCGTTGTCTTGCCAGTACGTCAGGCGGTCCTGGGCGATACGCAGCGATTCGCCTTTGGTCGCGACCGGGTTGTAAAAACCCACGCGTTCAATGAAGCGGCCATCACGGCGGCTACGCGAATCAGTTGCAACGATGTTGTAAAACGGGCGCTTCTTGGAGCCGCCACGAGCCAAGCGGATGATAACCATGCTGAAATCCTTGAAAACCGGGGTTCGGAACTACCAAAACACGCGATTATAGCGGCAAAACGGAGCCTTAACAAACACTTGCGTCGATTAATCAAGATGCAACGGGGTCGGCGGCACGCGCCTTGACCGGCCATCGCCCGCCCTGACGCGGCGCAATGCGGGTTTTTAAAGACTTCGCGAAGCCGCGCAGGATGTCATTTTGGAGAGACAAACTTGAATTCGCTCATGGCTTTTATCGGTAAAGCTTTTTTTGGCGACGGATCGCAACGGGCAGGCGGTCTTGTCTGGTCTCCAGGACGTTCGACGCGTTCGGTGCTTCTAGCGGCGAATTTAATGATTGCGCTGATCAGCGCGCTCATTACAGGTCACGCCCGCGCTGCGCTGCCGGTTGATCAGATCAAGCTGCCGCCGGGCTTCAGCATTGCTGTTCTCTCCGACGACGTGCCAAGTGCCCGCGCGATGGTTTTATCGCCGAAAGGGGTGCTCTATGCCGGCAGCCTCGACGGGCACGTCTACGCGCTCGAGTTGAAGGACGGTCGCGTGACAGCGAAGCATGTGATCGCGTCGGGTCTGGACGAGCCTGCAGGCGTGGCGTGGCGTAACGGCGCGCTGTATGTGTCCGCGATCTCACGCATCCTGCGCTTCGACGACATAGACAATCGCCTCGATACGCCGCCCAAACCCGTTGTGGTCACGGACAAACTGCCTCCCGACCGGCATCACGGCTGGAAATTCATCGCGTTTGGGCCGGACGGTAAGCTGTACGTGCCAACCGGTGCGCCGTGCAATGTCTGCAATCCGGATCGCAAACGATATGCACTGATCGCACGGATGAATCCGGACGGCAGCGACTATGAAGTGTTTGCGAACGGCGTGCGCAACACGGTGGGTTTCGACTGGGACCCGCAGACGAAAGAACTCTGGTTCACCGACAACGGCCGCGACATGCTCGGCGACGATATCCCCGACGACAAACTCAACCACGCGCCGAAAGCCGGCATGGACTTCGGTTTCCCCTATTGCCACGGCGGCGACGTAGCGGACCCTGAATTCGGCGCCGGCCATCCGTGCTCCGGGTTCACGCCGCCCGTAGTCAAGCTGGGCGCACACGTGGCGTCGCTCGGCATGCGCTTCTATACAGGCACGATGTTCCCCGCCGGCTATAAGAACAACGTGTTCATCGCGGAACACGGATCGTGGAACCGCAGCGCGAAGGTGGGGTATCGGGTTGTGCGGGTCGTGCCGGGCGCGATTGGCGAAAAACCGCGCATGGAACCGTTCGCCCAAGGCTGGCTTCGCACAAACGGCGATGTTTGGGGCCGTCCTGCCGATGTCCTTCCAATGCCCGATGGCTCGCTACTCGTGAGCGACGATTACGCGGGCGCGATCTACCGGATTACCTACGCGCAACCTTGACGCTGTGATCTTGCAGTCATTTTTCCGCGACCCGGTCGATGCGCACTGAGCGGTTTAGCCGCGTGAGTGCGCATCGGAGCGGGCGTAGAATGCCGCGTCGGCGCGAAGGTGTTGCCGCTTACGCCAATCCGCTTCCTTTGCTCACTGCATTTCCTTTTTCGTTTCCCGATGAACAATTCGCCGTCCACTGCCACACATCCATCGAAACCAGCGGCAAACGGGCGTTTCCGCTCGAAAACGCTCACCGCCGCACTCGCCTTCTTTTTCGGCAGCATTGGCGCGCATCGATTTTATCTGTACGGCTTACGCGACAAATTCGGCTGGGCGCACATTGTTGGCATCGTGCTGGGCGTAGTCGGATACCTGCTGCTCGCGGCAACGGATCGGGCTTCGATCCTCGGCTGGGTCCTGGTCGTTCCGGGAGCGATTTCGCTGCTGTCGGCGTTCTTGTCGGCGATCGTTTACGGCCTGCGCCCGGACGAAAAATGGGACGCTCAGTTCAATGCGCAAACTGGCCAACATAGCGATTCCGGCTGGACAGTCATTTTCGTCGTGATCTTTGCTTTGTTGTTCGGCGCGTTCCTGCTGATGGCCGGCCTCGCCGTCACCTTCCAGACTTACTTCGAAGGTCAGGTTCAGGCAGCTAAAGAGTCGTCGCAGTAATACGTGTTGATGTGAGGCTTGGGAGCCGTAGCGCCTCTGCCCGGCAGTCGCTGCGGCCACGCTTCTCAAAACAACTTCATCTGCGCACTGTCCTCGGCTGCACGTGGTTTTCGACCCACCACCTTCTGGATATGCCGGAACTCCGACATATCCAGAATTCCGTGCCGCCGTTGATTCAGGCCAAGCCGCTTCGTGGCGTTATGGAAGCGCTGCTTGAGCATGTCGGCCCATAAGCCTTCTCCTTTCATCCGCTTCGAAAAATCCGAGTCGTAGTCCTTGCCGCCGCGCATATCGCGCACACGCCCCATCACACGATCCGCCCGATCCGGGAAATGCGCTGCAAGCCAGTCCTTGAACAGCGGCGCCACCTCCCACGGCAAGCGCAATACGATGTAACTCGCACTTGTCGCACCCGCTTCTGCGCAGGCTTCCAGCACCCGTTCCATATCGGGTTCGGTGACGAACGGAATCATGGGCGCAACGCTGACGCCCACCGGAATGCCTGCCTCGGTCAACGTCCGGATAGTGCGCAGCCGTCTTGAAGGCGTGGCTGCGCGGGGCTCCAGCGTACGAGCGATATCCGCATCCAGCGTGGTAATCGTAATGGCGGCCATGACCTGACCCTTCTGCGCCATGGGTGCGAGCAGGTCGATATCCCGCTCGATCAGCGACGACTTCGTGATTGCCGCGAATGGATGCCCTCGTTCGCTCAGGATCTCGATCACCTGCCGCGTGATCCGCAAATTCCGTTCGACGGGCTGATACGCGTCAGTAATCACGCCCAGCGCGATTGGCTCCGGCTGATAGGACGGTTTGTCCAATTCCCGCTCGAGCAATTCACCGGCATTGATCTTGGCGTAGATCCGGCTTTCGAAATCGAGCCCCGGCGACAGGCCCAGATAACTATGCGTAGGCCGGGCGAAGCAATATATGCAGCCGTGCTCGCAGCCACGGTAAGGGTTCAGCGAGACGCTGAACGGAATATCCGGCGACGAATTGCGCGTCAGGATGCTCTTCGCGCGTTCCTCGAATACTTGTGTGCGCAGGACAGGCGCGTCATTGGTTTCACCCTCCTCGCTGACATGTGTCCAGCCGTCATCCACGCGCTCGCGCTGATCCTTCTCGTAGCGCCCCTGAAGGTTCGTGACCGCCCCTCGGCCCTTGAGCGGCGCGGGAGGAGCAACAGGATATTCGTGGTCGTCAGAAGCCATGGCCAAGGAAATGAAAGCGATAAAATACTGTATAAATATACAGTAAATTTCCTCGCTCGCAAGCTCATTCAGGCGTCGACAGCAATGGTCAATGTTTCCTTAATTTCCTCCATGACCACATAACTTTTCGACTGCACGGCGCCGGGCAGTTGCAGAAGGATGTCGCCGAGCAGCTTGCGGTAATCGGCCATTTCACCAATGCGCGCCTTGATTAAATAGTCGAAATCGCCGGAAACGAGATGGCATTCCAGCACCTCGGGAATGCGCTGCACCTCGCGCCGGAACTGCTCGAACATGTTGCCGCTCTTGTGATCGAGGGTGATCTCGACAAACACCAGCAGCGACGCCCCCAATTGATGCGGATTCACTCGCGCGTAATACCCCGCGATCACCAGGTCTCGCTCCATGCGCTTGACGCGTTCGATACACGGCGTCACCGAGAGCCCGACCTGCTCGGCCAGGTCTTTCATCGCGATACGCCCATCTTGTTGAAGGATCTTCAGAATACGGCGATCGATCTTATCGAGTTCTCGTACTGAATTTCGTTGTGTTCTCATTGTTTTCCACTGAAAAGTGAATAAATACAATAACAAAAACTGGTTCGGTATCAATACTATAGTCGATACCACTATGTAACCCGCTACTCACATGGCTTCGGTCAAAACGAAGCGAATGACCGGCGGACACACTTTGCACGGAGCAAGGCATGCGAGTCGTAATTCTGGGAAGCGGTGTTGTCGGCGTCACAAGCGCCTACTATCTGGCGCGCGCGGGGCACGAAGTCACGGTGATCGATCGTGAAGCGGGACCGGCGCTCGAAACAAGTTTCGCCAACGCGGGTCAGATCTCGCCCGGTTATGCCTCGCCGTGGGCCGCGCCCGGCGTGCCGCTCAAAGCAATCAAATGGATGTTTGAGAAACACGCGCCGCTCGCCATTCGACTGGACGGAACATCGTTTCAATTGAAGTGGATGTGGCAGATGCTGCAAAACTGCACGCAGGCACGTTATTCGGTCAACAAGGGTCGCATGGTGCGTCTGGCCGAGTACAGCCGCGATTGTTTGCAGGCGCTGCGCGCGGACACCGGCATTAATTACGAAGGCCGTACCGGTGGCACGCTGCAGGTTTTTCGGACCCAGCAGCAACTCGATGGCGCCGCGAAGGACATCGCTGTGTTGCGCGACGCGAACGTGCCGTTCGAATTGCTCACGCCGGCTGAACTGCATCACGCTGAACCGGCGCTTGCCGCGGTGTCGCACAAGCTGACCGGCGGTCTGCGCCTGCCGAATGACGAAACCGGCGATTGCCAGAAATTCACCACGCGCCTCGCGGCAATGGCCGAACAGTTAGGCGTGAAGTTTCGCTACAACACCCCAATCGAGGCGCTCGCGGTAAGCGGCGGCCGGATTGCGGGCGTGCAGTGCGGCGGCGAGTTGGTCCGTGGCGATTCATACGTCGTCGCGCTCGGTTCGTACTCCACGAAATTGCTGGGCAGTCTTGTCGATATCCCGGTTTATCCGCTGAAGGGATATTCGATCACGGCGCCTATCGTCAACGAAAGCGCGGCGCCAGTTTCTACCGTGCTCGACGAAACGTACAAGATCGCGATCACCCGTTTCGATGACCGGATTCGCGTCGGCGGAATGGCGGAGATCGTCGGCTTCGACAAATCGCTGCGCCAGGCGCGTCGCGAAACGCTGGAAATGTGCGTGAACGACCTGTTCCCTGGTGGCGGGGACACCGCGAAAGCATCGTTCTGGACTGGATTGCGCCCGATGACACCGGACGGCACGCCTATTGTCGGGCGTACGCCGCTGCCGAACCTGTTCCTCAACACGGGCCACGGTACATTGGGCTGGACGATGTCGTGCGGATCGGGGCAGTTGCTGGCCGACTTGATGTCGGGCAAGCAGCCTGCGATTCAGGCCGATGATTTGTCGGTGCATCGGTATATCGGCGAAACGCGCACGACCGCGCGGCCGTCGTATGCAGGTGCGTGAGGTGGGATTTTACGCGTAGCTTTTGAACGCACGCTTCAGAGAAAATGCCGTCCCTGACTTTCGTCAGGGACGGCATTTTTCATAGCCCGGCTTAACCTCAACAAATCAAAACTGATCCTCGCTCAGCGCGAGATACCCGTCCTGCCCGTAACCGCTGACAATCGACGCTTCAATCCCCGGCGCCTGCGACAAAAGATGCTCCGCGAAAAACTGCGCCGTCGCGATCTTCGCGCCATAAAACGCCTCGTCATTGCCACGCTTGTCCGACGCCACCAATAGCGCGCGCGCCATCTGCCATCCGCCCAGCACAATGCCCGCCAGTTTCAAATAAGGCACGCTGCCGGCAAACACCGCGTTCGGATCGCTTTTCACCTTGGCGACCATGAACTCGACCACCCGTGCCAGCGACAAGCTTCCCGCGCTCAAATGCCGATGCATCGACGTGAAAGCCTGCCCATCGCGATCAGCCAACAGCGCGATGGTCTGATCCATCTGCGCAAGAATTGCCTGCGCCGTCGCGCCGCCGTCACGCACGGTCTTGCGGCCGATCAGGTCGTTGGCCTGAATGGCGGTCGTGCCCTCGTAGATGGTGAGAATGCGGGCATCGCGGTAATACTGCGCCGCGCCCGTCTCCTCGATAAATCCCATGCCGCCATGAACCTGCACGCCGAGGCTCGCGACATCGATGGAAAGCTCAGTACTCCAGCCCTTCACGATCGGCACAAGAAACTCGTAGATCGCCTGATGGCTCGCGCGTGCGGCCTCGTCAGGATGATGATGCGCGAGGTCGCAATGCGCCGCCGCGACATAGGCGAGCGCGCGCGACGCTTCCGTCAGCGCGCGCATCGTCAACAGCATGCGTCGCACGTCAGGATGATGAATGATCGATACAGGCTGTTTGGCGGAGCCATCGACCGGCCGGCTTTGCACCCGATCCTTCGCGAACGCGACGGCCTTCTGATACGCCCTCTCCGACACACCCACGCCCTGCATTCCGACCGCGAACCGCGCCGCGTTCATCATGATGAACATGTACTCCAGCCCGCGATTCTCTTCACCGATCAACTGACCGATCGCGCCGCCATGATCGCCGAACTGCAGCACGGCGGTCGGGCTCGCCTTGATCCCGAGCTTGTGTTCAATCGATACGCAATGCACGTCGTTGCGAGCGCCGAGCGTGCCGTTTTCATCGGTGAGGAATTTGGGTACGACGAAGAGCGAAATGCCCTTCACGCCATCGGGCGCGTTGGGCGTGCGCGCCAGCACGAGATGGACGATGTTCTTCGCCATGTCGTGCTCGCCGTAAGTGATGAAAATCTTCGTGCCGAAGAGTTTGAACGTGCCATCGCCATGCGGCTCAGCGCGCGTGCGGACCAGCGCGAGATCAGACCCGGCTTGCGGCTCGGTGAGGTTCATCGTGCCGGTCCATTCGCCCGAAATCAGCTTGGGCACATAGAGCTGCTTTTGCTCCTCGGTCCCGGCAGTCAATAGTGCTTCGATAGCACCATCGGTGAGCAGCGGACACAACGCGAACGACAGGTTCGCCGCATTCAACATCTCGATGCAGGGTGTCGCGATCAGCTTGGGCAACCCCTGGCCTTCGTACTCCACCGGATGCAGCACGCCTTGCCAGCCACCCTCGCCGAACTGACGGAAAGCTTCTTTAAAGCCGGGCGTGGTCGTGACTTCGCCGTTCTTCCAGAAGCTAGGATTCTTGTCGCCTTCGAAGTTCAACGGCGCGACGACTTCGTGGTTAAAGCGCGCCGCCTCTTCGAGCACGGCCTGCGCCGTGTCGAGACTGGCGTCCTCGAAACCCGGCAACGCCGCGATGCTTTCAATATCGGCTAGTTCCTTCATCACGAACAGCATGTCCTTGACGGGCGCTCTATAGCTCATGTCTTGTCTCCCCCAACAGATGTGAAAAGGGGCGCACGTATGTCGCCCCTTTTTGCAGTCTTGCTATCTTTCCAGCCAGTGGCTTTAAAAACGATCAGCCCAGTTCTTTCACAAGGTCCGGTACGACCGTGAACAAGTCACCCACAAGGCCATAGTCCGCCACGCCGAAGATGGGTGCTTCAGCATCCTTGTTGATCGCCACGATGACCTTGCTGTCCTTCATTCCGGCCAAGTGCTGGATCGCGCCCGAGATACCGACGGCAAGATACAAGTTAGGCGCCACGATCTTGCCGGTTTGACCAACTTGATAGTCATTCGGAACGAAGCCGGCGTCGACTGCCGCACGCGATGCGCCCAGCGCCGCGCCGAGTTTGTCCGCCAGCGGTTCGAGCACTTTCGTGTAGTTCTCGCCGCTGCCCAAACCGCGTCCACCCGACACGATGATCTTCGCCGACGTCAGTTCCGGCCGATCCAGTTTCGTCAACTCGCGGCTCACGAACTTGGAGATGCCCGTATCCGCCGATGCCTCGATCTTTTCCACCGATGCGCTGCCGCCTTCTGCCGCCACCGGATCGAAACCCGTGGTACGCACCGTGATGACCTTGATCGCATCGCTTGATTGAACGGTCGCGATGGCATTGCCCGCGTAGATGGGGCGCTCGAACGTGTCGGGGCTGTCTACTGCAGTGATGTCGCTGATCTGCGCGACATCCAGATGCGCGGCAATTCGCGGAGCGATGTTCTTGCCGTACGGGGTCGCGGGCGCCAGGATATGCGAGTAGTTCTTCGCGATCTGGACCACCGTTGCGTCGATATTCTCAGCCAGGCCATCGGCGAGTTGCGGCGCGTCGGCGAGCAATACCTTCGCTACGCCGGCAATCTTTGCAGCGGCATCTGCCGCCGCTTGCGCGTTCGAACCCGCGATCAGCACGTGGATATCGCCGCCAATCTTCTGCGCTGCCGCGATGGTGTTCAATGTCGCCGATTTGATCGACGCGTTGTCGTGTTCTGCAATTACAAGAATAGTCACTTTGGAAACTCCCTCACAGAACCTTGGCTTCGGTCTTCAACTTCTCGACCAGCGTCTTCACGTCCGGCACCTTCACGCCAGCGGAGCGTTGCGGCGGCTCAGCGACTTTGAGCGTCTTCAGGCGCGGCGTCACGTCGACACCCAGGTCCGCCGGCTTCAACGTTTCCATCGGTTTCTTCTTGGCCTTCATGATGTTGGGCAGCGTCACATAACGCGGCTCGTTCAGACGCAAGTCCGTGGTGATCACAGCGGGCAGCGACAGCGACAGCGTTTCCGACCCGCCATCGACTTCGCGCGCGACCGTGGCGCGTCCGTCGGCGACCGTCACCTTCGAGGCGAACGTCGCTTGCGGCAAACCAGCGAGTGCGGCGAGCATCTGACCCGTTTGGTTCGAGTCGTCGTCAATGGCTTGCTTGCCGAGGATGATGAGTTGCGGCTGCTCTTTATCGATCAGCGCCTTCAGGATCTTCGCGACCGCCAACGGCTGCAATTCCTCAGTCGATTCGACCAGGATCGCGCGATCCGCGCCGATCGCCATGGCCGTACGCAGCGTTTCCTGACATTGCGTCACGCCGCACGATACCGCGATCACTTCCGTCGCCACGCCCGCTTCACGCAGCCGCACGGCTTCTTCCACGGCGATTTCATCGAACGGATTCATCGACATCTTCACGTTCGCGATGTCCACTGCGCTGCCATCCGGCTTGACCCGGACTTTCACGTTGTAGTCGACCACGCGTTTGACTGGCACCAAGATTTTCATGCACACGCTCCTAAGTTACGAATACATCATCCCAAGCCCATTATAACGAGTGACTCCCGACGCCGAATGCTAACGGCGAACCGCAGAGGACCCCGAAGGCTTTGCACAATCAGTAGACGCTTATTTTTTACAGCACGATCGTTCTATTTTACGCGCCAAAATGCATGGATGGCAATCGGGGATGTGCTCTAAACGGCAGGTTGGTGAGTTTTCGGTATGTTTTGTAGGCTGCCGGGATCCACCGCGTGTGCGGCCGCTCAAGCGTAGGCTTCAGGCTCGCCGCGAAGCCGGTGCTCAAATATCAGCCAGTTCACGCACATGCGCGACCACGCTACGCCCAAGCGCCGACAGGTTGTAGCCGCCCTCGAGCGTGCTCACGATCCGGCCCTTCGCGTGCCGCTTCGCCACCTCACGGATCTGCTGCGTCAGCCACGCGTAGTCGTCCTCGACAAGACCCATGTTGCCGAGATCGTCCTCGCGATGCGCATCGAAACCCGCGGAGACGAAAATCATCTGCGGCTTGAATTCATCGAGTCTCGGCAGCCACATCATGTCGACGGCTTCGCGCACTGCCATGCCTTTCGTACGCGCGGGCATCGGCAGATTGACCATGTTCGATGCGTGATTGTCGGCGCCGCTATACGGGTAGAACGGGTGCTGGAAAAAACTGCACATCAGCACGCGCGGGTCGCCCGAGAATGCGGCCTCCGTGCCGTTACCGTGATGCACGTCGAAATCGATAATCGCCACGCGCTCGAGCCCATGCACTTCGAGCGCGTGACGCGCCGCGATCGCGATATTGTTGAAGAAGCAGAAGCCCATCGCGCGGGCCGGTTCTGCGTGATGTCCAGGCGGCCGCACGCTGCAAAATGCGTTGTCGTAAGTGCCGGCGATCACGGCGTCGGTGGCGGCAACCGTGGCGCCCGCAGCGCGCAGCGCCGCGTGATAAGAACCCGGCGACATCATCGTGTCCGGGTCAATCTCGACCCGGCCGACTGACGGCGCCGTCTCCTTGACGAAATCGATATGCGCCTGGGTATGAACCCGCGCCAGATCCTCTTCGCTCGCGAGCGGCGCTTCTTCACGCACGATCAGGGTATCGATGCGGCTTGCGATCAACTGATCCTCGATCGCCTGAAGCCGCGCGGGGCATTCGGGATGCCACGGCCCCATGTCATGAAGAAGGCAATCTGAATGGGTATAAAAGCCGGTAGCCATGATGGGTTGCGCAGCCGGGTGCGCCGTGCCGCGTGTCTCTTGTCGTTCAGATGTTTTTGTCGGTCGCGGTGCCTGGCCGTTCCCGCCGCTTGCCAGCAAGAGGCCGAACGCCGCACCGCGCGGGTTATTGTTAAGTTACCACACTCGAAATGGCGCGGCCGTACGTCTTCCCTTTTGCAGCGTCAGCGCCCGCTCACGGGGCTTTCGGGATGGCGTCGAAAACGCGTCGGTTATACTGATCCGACTCTCGTATGCCCTGCGCGTTTTTCCCGCGCGCCTCGCGTTACATCGCCACAATTACGCACACTATGAACTTCAAGTTTGCTTCGACCGTCTTGCCTCTTTCGGTGCGAACCACGCGCCTCGCCTTATTCGCCGGCCTTGTTTGTGCATTTGGCACACTCAGTATCGGCCAGGCAGTTGCGCAATCGCAGCCCCAATCCGCGCCAGCGCAGGGGCAGATGTTCGAAGAAGAAATCGTGCCGCAGCGTTACGCGAACAATCCCAATGTGGACGCGTTCATTAACGACCTGGTGGCGCGTTACGACTTCGATTCCGCCTCCTTGCATGACCTGTTCAATCGCGTCAGTTATTCGGCCACGGCCGTGAAGCTGGTGCTGCCCTCGCCTACTCCCGCCACCAAAAACTGGCGCGCCTATCAGGCACGTTTTGTGGAACCCATCCGCATTGCGGCCGGCGTGAAGTTCTGGCGCGCGAACCAGGCGACATTGCAGCGTGCATCGGATCAGTACGGTGTGCCGCCGGAGGCGATTGTCGGGATCATTGGCGTGGAGACAATCTATGGGAAGTACATGGGCAACTTTCGCGCGCTCGATGCACTGACCACGCTCACCTTTGATTATCCCGACACGCCGAACCGCGCAGAACGGCAAGCGACATTCCGCAAGAATCTCGAAGACCTGCTGGTGTGGACACACGACCAGCAAATCGATCCGACCACCGTGCTCGGTTCGTACACGGGCGCAATCGGCATTCCGCAATTCCTGCCGAGCAGCATCGTGCAATACGCGGTGGATTACGACGGCAACGGCCACATCGATTTGCGGACCAGTCCCGCCGATGCCATCGGCAGTGTCGCGAACTATCTGAAGCAGCATGGCTGGGAATCGGGACGGCCAGTGGTCTGGAAGATTGCCGGCGACACCGGCAGCCAAGGGATTGCACAGGCCGCCGCGGACGGCCAGCCTGAGCCGCATTGGTCACTCGCGCAGCTCACGAAAGCCGGCATGCTGACGAGCGAACCGGGGCTCAACACCATGGCGGAAGCGGGCACGCCGGTGACGGTCGTGGACTTGCCGACACCCGGCCGCGCGACCGAATACACGCTCGGCCTGAAGAACTTCTACGTGCTCACGCGCTATAACCGAAGCTTCTTCTATGCACTCGCCGTGTATCAGCTTGGCGAAGCCGTAAAAGCGCAGATGAACGCGGGAAATGTCGGGGGTTCAGCATCGCAATGATCTAGCTTTTTGGGCGTCTTTTGACTCGCGCACCATGCAAAAAGCCCGGTTTATACCGGGCTTTCTTGTTTCTGCCTATGTGAGCGACCAAGCCGATGTCAGGCTGGGAACACACCTGTCGACAAGTATCGGTCACCGCGATCGCAGACCACGAACACGATGGTCGCGTTCTCGACTTGGCGCGCCACGCGCAAGGCTACTTCGCACGCGCCGCCGGACGAAATCCCGCTGAAGATGCCTTCCACCGATGCCAGCCGCCGCGCCATTGCTTCCGATGCAGCCTGGCTGACGTTTTCCGTGCGATCCACGCGGCTTCGATCGAAGATCTTCGGCAAGTAGGCCTCAGGCCACTTCCGGATGCCGGGAATACGCGAGCCTTCTTCCGGCTGCGCCCCAATGATCTCGATGTTCGCGTTCTGTTCCTTCAGATATTGCGACACACCCATTATGGTGCCGGTCGTGCCCATGGCCGAAACGAAATGCGTGATGCGGCCTTCCGTCTCGCGCCAGAGCTCCGGGCCGGTCGTCTCGTAGTGCGCGAGTGGATTATCCGGATTCGCGAACTGGTCGAGGATGATGCCTTTACCGTCGCGCTGCATTTGCTCGGCGAGATCGCGGGCGTATTCCATGCCGCCGGTAACGGGCGTGAGCACGATTTCCGCGCCGTAGGCGGCCATGCTTTGGCGACGCTCGACCGACAGGTCCTCCGGCATCAACAGCACCATCTTGTAGCCACGAATGGCGGCAGCCATGGCCAGCGCAATGCCGGTATTACCGCTAGTCGATTCGATCAGCGTGTCGCCAGGCTTGATGCGGCCGCGCTCTTCCGCCTTCTTGATCATCGAAAGTGCCGGACGGTCCTTGACTGAACCCGCCGGGTTGTTGCCCTCGAGCTTGCCAAGGATCACGTTGTTGCGGCTGCGGATTTCATCGTCCGGGATGCGGACCAGTTGCACCAGCGGCGTATTGCCAATGGTGTCTTCAATAGTCTTGTAAGCCATAGTGGTAGTGGGGTTGCTGCGGTCGATAAGCTACCGATTGTAGCCCAGGGGGTGTACGGCTGCCGGGCGGCCCTATTGCACGGAGGGGATGATGCGACGGTGCTTTTTGAAGCTCGGAAGCTGCAGACTGCGGGTTCCCGTGAAAGAAGGCGCATCGAGTCGACCGGCGCGCCGACCGATGCGCCATACCGCATTACTTCTTGACCACGACCGCGCCGGCAGATGGCTTGGCAGCGGCGCCTGCAACCGCCGCAGGCGTTCCGCCTGGTCCAATGGTCAGCCCTTCAGCCTGCAAGCGCTCAACGGTCTTGCCGCTCATGCCCTTGACGCGTTTGCTCAGCTCGGCCGCATCTTTAAACGGGCCATGCGCTTCGCGTTCATCGAGGATGGCTTTCGCCTTGGCCGGCCCAATGCCCTTGATGCCGCGTAATGCATCGGAATTGGCGTTGTTGATATCGACGGCAGCGAACGCCGAACCGATTGATACAGCCAGCGTGAACGCCGCGAGAAGTTTCTTGATCATGTGAGTCTCCCTTGAAAACCGGTCCGCGATGATCGCTGACCGGAAGACCCAGTGTATGAAGATAACGAATGCTTTTATAGCTGACCGAATAGCCAACGCACGTACCGGTCAACGCCTTCCTGAACTGTCAGGAACGGTGCGTCATACCCGGCCTCGCGCAGCTTCGACTGATCGGCTTGCGTGAAGCACTGGTACTTGCCGCGCAGTGCATCGGGGAACGGAATGTACTCGATCAAGCCTCGCTGGACCAGCTCAGCCAGCGACAAAGGCGCTTCGCCGTTGATTGCACGCAGCGAGTTCACCACCGTCGACGCGATGTCGTTGAACGGCTGCGCGCGCCCTGTGCCAAGGTTGAAAATCCCCGACGTCTCCGGATGGTCGAAGAAGTGCAGATTGACCTTCGTCACGTCTTCCACCGACACGAAGTCGCGCGTCTGCTCGCCTGCGCCATACCCGTTGTACTCGCCAAACAGCTTGACCTTGCCCTCGGCGCGGAACTGGTTGAAGTTGTGGAACGCGACAGAGGCCATACGCGCCTTGTGATTCTCGCGCTGCCCGTACACGTTGAAATAGCGGAAACCGGCAATTTGGGTGCGCGCTTTCGGCAGAATCTGGCGGACGATCTGATCGAAGAGAAATTTCGAATAACCGTATACGTTCAACGGCTTCTCGACGTCACGGCGCTCGACGAATTCACTCGATCCGCCATACACCGCCGCCGACGATGCATACAGGAACTGCGCGCCTTGTTCGAGGCACGTATCCAGCACGTCGCGGCTATAGCGGAAGTTGTTTTCCATCATGTAGCGGCCATCGGTTTCCATGGTGTCGGAACACGCGCCTTCATGGAAAACAGCCCTGACCTTGCCGAAATCGCCGCGTTTAAAGCGCGTGACGAATTCCGTCTTGTCGAGAAAATCGTCGATCTCGCAATCGACCAGGTTCTTGAATTTGTCGGCGCGCGTGAGGTTGTCGACGGCGATCACTCGCTGCTCGCCACGCTCGTTGAGCGCCTTCACGATATTGCTGCCTATAAACCCAGCCGCGCCGGTAACGATGATTGTCATAGTGGTGTTTAGCCGAAAGATCAGGCGAAAAGTTCGTTGTAATCGACAGTCGCCGTACCCAGCTTTCCGACGACGATTCCCGCAGCACGGTTGGCATACGCGATGCAGTCCACCAGCGGCACACCCGCGCCCAGCATGGTTGCAACGGTTGCAATGACTGTGTCGCCGGCACCCGAAACATCATACACTTCGCGCGCATCGGCCTGCGTATGGACCACGTGGCCAGCGGTGAAGAGCGTCATGCCTTCCTCTGATCGCGTGAGCAGCAACGCGCTGATATCGAGCGACTCGCGCAATGCCGTGACCCGTGCAAGCAAATCTTCTTCCGAGCTCCAGCGCCCAATCACTTCGCGCAACTCTGCACGGTTCGGCGTGATCAGCGTGGCGCCGCGATAGCGGTCCCAGTCGTCGCCTTTCGGGTCGACCAGCACAGGTTTGCCAGCTCGCTTCGCGTCCGCGATCATTTGCGTCACGTGCGTCAAGCCGCCCTTCGCGTAATCCGACATCAGGATCACATCGTGTTGCGGCAGGAGCGTTTCGAACCGGGCGAGGCATGCGCTCAGGACTTCGTGAGTGGGGGAATTCTCGAAATCAACGCGCAGCAATTGTTGCTGCCGCGACAGCACACGCAGCTTGATGGTGGTGAGCAATTCGGGATCGCGTTCGAGGAATGCCGTGACCCGGCTCTCGCCGAGCAACGTCACAATGCGTTCACCCGGCTCATCATGCCCGACCACGCACAGCAAGCCCGCCTGCGCGCCCAGTGCGGCTGCGTTGCGCGCCACGTTCGCCGCGCCGCCAAGCCGGTCTTCCTGGCGCTGTACGTGCACGACCGGCACGGGCGCTTCCGGAGAAATGCGGTTCACATCGCCGAACCAGTAACGGTCGAGCATCACGTCGCCCACGACCAGCACGCGCGCCGCCTCGATGCGTGCACGCGGGACCGGTGGAACGGGAGCATGTGCCGCGACGGCAGGCACCGAGCGCACCGCTGCCTCAGGTGACAGGAAGTTCGACATGGGGACGTCCTATTGCAAAATAATCGATGCCGAGTTCCGCCATCGCTTCAGGTTCGTACAGGTTGCGGCCATCGAAAATGACCGGCATCTTGAGCTCGTTCTTCAGATGCGTGAAGTCCGGGCTCTTGAATTCCTTCCACTCGGTCACGATCACAAGAGCGTCCGCGCCGGGCAACGCATCCTTTTGTGAAACAACGAAATGCAGGCGCTCGAGTTGCTGCGGTTTATCGGCGAGATCGAGCGCGAATACACGGCGGCTTTCCGCCACCGCCACGGGGTCGTAAGCGCGAACCGTCGCGCCGCGCTCAAGCAGCGCGCCGATCAGCCGGCGGCTCGACGCCTCGCGCATGTCGTCGGTATTCGGCTTGAACGCGAGGCCCCAAACGGCAAACGTGCGGCCGCGCAAGTCTTCGCCCATGCGCTTCGTGATTTTGCTGACGAGCACTTCTTTTTGCAGATCGTTCACTTCTTCCACGGCTTCGAGAATCCGCAATCGATGCCCGTTTTCACGCGCCGTCTGCGCGAGCGCCTGCACGTCTTTCGGAAAACACGAACCGCCGTAGCCGCAACCGGCATACAGGAAGTGATAGCCGATACGCGGGTCCGAACCAATGCCGCGACGCACCGCTTCAATATCCGCACCCACGGCATCGGCGAGATTCGACAAATCGTTCATGAACGAGATACGCGTGGCAAGCATGGCGTTCGCCGCGTACTTCGTGAACTCGGCTGAACGCACATCCATATAGAGCGTACGTTCATGATTGCGGTTGAACGGCGCGTAGAGGCTCTTGATCTTGTCGCGGGCAATCTGGCCGGCTTCGTCGTCGTCAACGCCAATCACGATGCGATCAGGACGCATGAAGTCGTCAACAGCCGCGCCTTCCTTCAAGAACTCCGGATTCGATAGAACCGAAAAGTCATTCTTGCCCCTCGGCTCAATACCGCGCGCCCTCAGTTCCTGCTCGACTACGTTGCGCACGTGTTGGGCTGTGCCGACAGGAACCGTCGATTTATCGACGATCACCTTGAAGCCGTTTGCATAACGCCCGATGTTGCGCGCAGCCTCGAGCACGTACTGCAAGTCGGCGGAGCCGTCCTCGTCCGGCGGCGTTCCCACCGCGATGAACTGGATCTCGCCGTGCTCGACGCTTTCCTTGATATCCGTGGAAAAGCGGATACGGCCGGCCGCACGCGTACGTTTCAGGATCTCGTGCAGGCCCGGCTCGTGGATCGGCACGCCGCCGTTATTGAGGATGTCGATCTTGCGGGCATCGACGTCCAGGCACAGCACGTCGTTGCCAATTTCAGCGAGGCACGCGCCGGTCACTAATCCGACGTAGCCCGTCCCGATGATGGATATTTTCATAAGCGTTCCGGAGAGACCGGTGATTGTCGATAGGTCAGGCCAAAACAGCCACGGAGTCCGATCGTGTCAAACGTTGCGTGTCCTGCGTATCCCGCGGGAGCCAGGCTACGCAGGAAAAACGCGCCGCGTTCAGGCGGACGCGGTGATCGGCTCGACGCGGCGTGGCGCATAGGTTTCCCAGCCGCTGCAGCCGGGACATTGCCAGTAAAAGAGACGTGCCCGGAAACCGCAATTCTGGCACGTGTAGCGCGGCAGGTTCTTGGTCCGCTGCTTGACGAGCGTGCGCATCAGTTCGAGTTCGCTGCGACGCGGTTCCTCGGCCGTCGCCACTTGCGCTTCCAGCAGCCGTGTCATGCCGGCGAGATTCGGCGATGTCTGCATCTGGTGCCGCGCAAGCGCGTGGGCTGCGTCCATGCCGCGCAATTGCGAGACGTGCTTGAACGCCACGTCGAGCAGATCGTTCGACGGATAGCGATTCACGTAGTCAACCAGCAAATCCACGCCCTCAGCCGTACGGCCGAGTTGCTCGTAAGCCTGCACCAGTTTTTCGGCCACCAGCGGCAGATACGCCGCATTCTGCTCTTCCACGCGACGCCAGCACACGATAGCCGACTCCAGATCGCCCCCGGCGGCATCCACGTCGCCAACCAGAATGGTCGCCCGCACGTTATCGGGATTCGCCGCGAGCGCGAGTTTCAGTTCAGCACGAGCGTCTGCCGGGTTCTTGCGCTGCAGTGCTTCCTGCGCGAGTTCGCAATGGAACTGGGCGACTTCTTTTTCAAGCGTCGCCGCGCCCATTTCCTGGATCCGGCCGGCGGTTGCAATCGATTTGTTCCAGTCTTTCTCGATCTCGTAAATGGTCAGCAACGCCCGTTGCGCGCCCAGCGCATATTCACCCGCTTCGAGCGACCGGAAGGTTTCCTCCGCACGATCCAGCAGACCCGCCTTCAGGAAATCCTGCCCGAGTTCGAACAGCGCGTGATCGCGTTCAGCGACGGGCAGATCAGCGCGGCCCAGCAAGTTCTGATGCACGCGAATGGCCCGGTCCGTCTCACCGCGTCGGCGAAACAGGTTACCGAGCGCAAAGTGCAATTCGATGGTTTCAGGATCGAGCTTCGCCACTTCGATAAAGGCGTCGATGGCCTTGTCGTGCTGCTCGTTCAGCAGGAAATTGAGGCCGCGAAAGTACGAGCGCGGCAGATTCGCGTTTTCGGACAGCAGCGTTTTCAGGTCATAGCGCGATGCGATCCAACCGAGAGCAAACGCGACCGGAATGACAAGCAGCCACCAGAAGTCTAGATCCATGCGAATTCTTGGAAAGGGTTAAGGGCCAGCGCGGCGTGCCGGAAGCAAGCACCCGATCGCGCTGGCACAGGGCCGGTCACTGCACGACCCGTCAAATCAGCGGCGGCATAGGCGGATCCATTGGCACGACGGGAATATCGCGCGCCGTGCGCAATTCGCGTTTGAGGCGTGCATTTTCCATCCGCAGGCGAAACAACGAAGGCAGCGACGAGAGCAGACCAGCCACGAGGCCAACCACAAAAAACGCCAGGCCAATCAGGATCAGCGGTGCTTGCCAGGAGTAGCCAGCGAGAAAATTGAGCGTCGCGCTTTGCGTATTGGCCAACGCCAACACGAGCAGGAGCACGAAAACCAGTACACGGATCAGCCAGACAAAAAATTTCATAAGGGTCTCTTTGACGGCAATAGCGGAACGACGCAGAAGGTAACGCGGGCGGCGAGTACTACACCGATATCCACGAAAGACGCAAAGCGCGGACCACGCTGCATTGGGTCGTTAGCGTGCGGTATTGTAATTGAAGCCTATGGGGCAATGCGCAACGGCTTGGGCGATAGGCCGATCAGCAGGACGTTTGCGGCAGTTTACCGCTTCACGTCAGCGTGAAAATACCGGTGACGAACGATCGTGCAGAACAGCGATGCCACTGGCGTACGTTCGGCCGGGGCATAAAAAAAGCACCCTTGCGGGTGCTTTTTTCGGTCATTTGCCTCTGGCAGAGAGCAGTTCGATACGGCCTGAACTCCGACGCCGGTCAAACATCGTCGTCTTCGTCACTATCCGCTTCGTTCGACTGCTTCAGCGGCTCGCCCGAGCGGCCATCTACTCGTTCGCGCAACTCCTTGCCAGGCTTGAAATGCGGTACGAATTTCTCCGGTACCTGCACTTTCTCCCCCGACTTGGGATTGCGTCCAACGCGCGATGGACGACGATTGAGGCCAAAACTGCCGAAGCCGCGGATTTCGATGCGATGGCCGTTGGCCAAAGCGTCCGACATCGCATCGAGCATCGTCTTCACCGCGAAATCCGCATCTTTAAGAACAAGTTGCGGAAATCGCAGCGCCAGTTGGGCGACCAATTCCGATTTGGTCATGCTGCAGCAATACCTGCGGCTTAGCCGTTCTGGCCGTCGAGCTTGGCTTTCAACAGCGCGCCAAGGTTCGTCGTGCCGGTTGCAGCCGTGCTCGAGTCAGCCGAAGCCAGACCACGGATAGCCTCCTGTTGCTCAGCCGAATCCTTGGCCTTGATCGACAGGTTGATGCCACGCGACTTGCGATCGATGTTGATGATCATCGCGTTGACCTTGTCGCCTTCCTTCAGCACGTTGCGAGCATCTTCCACGCGGTCCTGAGCGATTTCCGAGGCGCGGAGATAACCTTCCACGTCTGCCGTCAACGTCACGACTGCGCCCTTCGCGTCAACCGACTTGACCACGCCGTCAACCGTCGCGCCCTTGTCGTTCATTGCCACGAAGTTGCTGAACGGATCGCCTTCGAGCTGCTTGATACCGAGCGAGATGCGTTCCTTCTCGACATCGATGCCCAGAACGATAGCCTGAACTTCGTCGCCCTTCTTGTACTTGCGAACCGCTTCTTCGCCCGTTTCGCTCCACGACAGGTCCGAGAGGTGAACCAGACCGTCGATGCCGCCCGGCAAACCGATAAACACGCCGAAGTCGGTGATCGACTTGATGGCGCCTTCCAGCTTGTCGCCCTTCTTGAAGTTGCGGCTGAAGTCGTCCCACGGGTTCGGCTTGCACTGCTTCATGCCGAGGCTGATACGGCGGCGGTCTTCGTCGATTTCGAGAACCATGACTTCGACTTCGTCGCCGAGTTGCACAACCTTCGACGGTGCAACGTTCTTGTTCGTCCAGTCCATTTCCGACACGTGGACCAGGCCTTCGATGCCCGATTCCACTTCGACGAATGCGCCGTAGTCGGTGATGTTCGTCACCTTACCGAACAGGCGCGTGCCCGACGGGTAACGGCGGGAAATGCCTTCCCACGGATCGTCGCCGAGTTGCTTGATACCGAGCGATACGCGGTTCTTTTCCTGGTCGAACTTGAGGATCTTCGCGGTGACTTCCTGGCCAACCGACAGCACTTCGCTCGGGTGACGCACGCGACGCCATGCGATGTCCGTGATGTGCAGCAGGCCGTCGATACCGCCGAGGTCCACGAATGCGCCGTAGTCCGTGATGTTCTTGACCACGCCTTCCACGATCGCGCCTTCCTTCAGCGTTTCGAGCAGCTTTGCGCGCTCTTCGCCTTGGGTCGCTTCGATCACGGCACGGCGCGACAACACGACGTTGTTACGCTTGCGGTCGAGCTTGATGACGCGGAATTCGAGGGTCTTGCCTTCGTACGGGGTCGTGTCCTTGACCGGACGCGTATCAACCAGCGAACCCGGCAGGAACGCACGGATGCCGTTGACCATCACGGTCATGCCGCCCTTGACCTTACCCGTGATCGTGCCGGTCACGAGTTCGTTGTTGTCGAGCGCTTTTTCCAGCGACAGCCACGAAGCCAGACGCTTCGCCTTGTCACGCGACAGGATGGTGTCGCCATAACCGTTTTCCAGGGCGTCGATAGCCACGGAAACAAAGTCGCCCGCCTGCACTTCTACCTCGCCCGCGTCGTTCAGGAATTCTTCGAGCGGAATGTAGGCTTCGGACTTGAGACCCGCGTTGACGACCACGAAATTGTGGTCGACGCGCACGACTTCGGCGGAAATGACTTCACCCGCACGCATGTCCTGCTTGGTCAACGACTCTTCGAACAGAGCCGCAAAAGATTCGGTAATCGGGGTAGATGTTTGCAGGTCGGACATAAAAATCTATAGTTGCGCAGCTGCTTCGCAATGCCTGCCCGAACTGTTCGGGCCGATGGCAAAAAAGGCGAACGCCACACGGGGTTGAGGGGTTAAAACACGCTCCATGTTTCTCATGGAGCTCCAAAACAAAGCCTTCGAAATGTCGGCTTTTTCCAACAATTACAGTGTTCTACGGCTAACTACACGTGAATCGCATTAAACCAGCCGATGATCCGATTGACCGCCTGGTCAATGGATAACCCGGAGGTGTCCAGCGTCTTCGCGTCCACTGCGGGCTTGAGCGGTGCGGCTACACGGTTACTGTCCCGTGCGTCCCGCTCGCGCAAATCTCGTAGCAAGTCTTCCATATTAGCAGAAAAGCCTTTTTGTATCAATTGCTTATGCCGCCGCGCGGCCCGCGCTTCAACGCTTGCCGTGAGAAACACCTTGAGCGTTGCATCGGGGAAAATAACGGTGCCCATGTCGCGGCCGTCGGCAACCAGCCCCGGAGGCTTGCGGAACGCCCGCTGGCGCGCAATCAGCGCCGTCCTAACCTGACCGTGCACAGCAATCGCTGACGCCCGGTTGCCAATTTCCTCGGCACGAATTTCCGTCGATACATCTACGCCGTCGAGCTGTGCCAAACCTTCCCGGAACGTGATGTGAAGATCTGCGACAAGTTCGGCGAGCGCATCGCCATTCTCGGGTTCGATGTTGTATCGCGCGCTCGCGAGCGCGGTGAGCCGGTACAGCGCGCCGCTATCGAGTAAATGGAAGCCGAGCGTGGCGGCGACCGATGCGGCCACAGTCCCTTTGCCCGAAGCCGTCGGGCCGTCGATGGTGATAACAGGAGTCTGGTGAAACGGACGAGTGGGTTTCATCGGAGACGTCCGGATCGGCGGGAAATGACGCGCGGGGTCGGAGCTTTCATTGATGCATTCATATTAGTCATGGTCATCAAGCCTTCGCGAGCTTCGCGAACTGCTCGAAGTAATCCGGGAAGGTCTTGCCGACGCATTTCGGGTCATTGATACGCACCAGCACGCCGCCTAGGCTCACGAGCGAAAAACACATGGCCATGCGGTGATCGTCGTAGGTGTCGATAGCCGCATTCGGCGTCAACGCGGCCGGCGGCGTGACGACGAGGTAGTCCGCGCCCTCCTCGATCGTCGCGCCAACCTTGCGCAACTCGGTGGCCATTGCGGCAATCCGGTCCGTCTCCTTCACGCGCCAGCTCGCAATATTGCGCAGCGTGGTCGTGCCGGTGGCGAACAGCGCGGCCACGGCAATGGTCATGGCGGCGTCGGGGATCAGGTTGAAATCCATGTCGATGGCCATCAGCTTGCCGTCGTCGGATTCCACGCCGCGTACTTCGATCCAGTCATCGCCCAGCATGACGTTCGCGCCCATGCGGATCAGCGCATCGGCGAAATTCACGTCGCCTTGAATGCTCGCGCGGCCCACGCCTTCCACCCGCAGCGGACCGCCGCCCAGCGCGCCGGCCGCGAGGAAATACGAGGCCGACGACGCGTCGCCTTCCACCGCGATCGTGCCCGGCGACGCGTAGCGCGCGCCGGCCGGCAGCGTAAAACTCTTCCAGCCATCACGTTCGACGGTCATCCCGAAACGCTCCATCAGCTTGATCGTGATGTCGATATACGGCTTCGAAATCAGCTCACCGTCCACTTCCACGACAATCGGGCCATGCGTGTTCTGCGCGAGCGGCAAGCTCATCAGCAACGCGGTCAGGAACTGGCTGGAGACATCGCCACGCACGCGGATCGGTTGGTCAACAGCAATTTCAGCCGGATGAATCCGCAGCGGCGGAAAGCCGTCGTTCGCTTCGTAGTCGATCTTCGCGCCAATCTGGCGCAGGCCATCGACGAGATCGCCGATCGGCCGTTCGTGCATGCGCGGCACGCCATGCACGCGATATTCACCACCGTTGAGCGCGAGCGCGGCCGTGAGCGGACGCACTGCCGTACCGGCGTTGCCGAGAAAAAGCTCCGCCGATTTCACCGGAAAGCGGCCGCCGGTGCCTTTCACGACACAGCGCTCGCCGTCGTTTTGCACCTCGACGCCCAAGGTGTTGAGCGCCGCGAGCATCACGCGGGTGTCGTCGGAATCGAGGAGATTCGTGATCACCGTCTCGCCCTCAGCCAGCGCGGCGAGCAGCAAGACACGGTTAGAAATGCTCTTCGATCCGGGCAGCCGAACCGTGCCGGACGCACGCGAAAAAGGTCCGAGATCGAGGTGTTCCATGGTTCTAGTCCAGTTAGCTATTGCTAGTGTGCGAATTATTGGGCCGATTATCGAGCCGACTATTGTGCCGACTCGTCGGCGGCCTTGATCGCGCCGCCTTGTTGCCATTCGGTCCGTGCCGCGCGCGAACGCTCGAAGGCGGTTTCGAGCGCAGCGCCGTCGGAGGTTTCAATGGCCTGGCGAAAACGCGCCAACACGTTCGTATAGGAATCGATTTCGGTCAGCAGCGCCGCCCGGTTCGCGATGCACACGTCGCGCCACATTTCCGGACTCGACGCCGCGATCCGCGTGAAATCGCGGAAGCCGCCGGCGGCGAACGAAAACTTCAGCGCAGCATCCGGCGCTTGCAGAATCATCTCGACGAGCGCGAACGACAACACGTGCGGCAAATGACTCACCGATGCAAACACGCCGTCATGCTGCTCGGCCGTCATCCGATGCACGCTGGCGCCGGTCGCAAGCCACATGTCGGCGACGCGCTCCACCAGCTCCGGCGAGTTCTCCGGCAACGGGCACAGCACGACGTTTCGATCCACATAGAGATCGGGTATGGCGGCGTCAGGTCCACTCGATTCCCGCCCGGCGATCGGATGCCCCGGCACGAATTGCGAAACGCGATCGCCCAGCGTTGCACGCGCCGCAGCGACAACGTCATTTTTTGTGCTACCGGCATCGGTGACGATGGTGCGCGCGTCCAGGAACGGCGCAATCCGCCGCAGCAGCGGCTCGGTTTGCGCCACCGGCGCGGCGATCAACACGATATCGGCGTCACGCAGCGCGAGATCGAGCGCGCGGTCATCGTCGAGAAAAACGGCGGAGTCGATCACGCCAAGTTCCAGCGCACGCTCGACGGATTTCACCGAGCGCCCGACGCCAATGACTTCGCCCGCTGCGCCAGCGCGTTCGCGCAATGCGCGCGCGAGTGATCCGCCGATCAGGCCGACGCCGAAAATCACGATTTTATTGAAAGAGAACGCGGCCACGAGACATCGATAAAAACGCGCCTTTCGGCGCGAGGGGTGAGCAATCGGACAAACCCGTGCCTCTTCACGAAACGCACGGGTAAAACAAAACAATCACGCAGTGGCCGCCAACGACTTTTCCAGCGCCGCAATAAACACGTCGTTCTCTTCCGGCAAGCCAATCG
The DNA here is from genome assembly GCF_047608185.1 of Caballeronia eucalypticola. Classification (NCBI taxonomy): domain Bacteria; kingdom Pseudomonadati; phylum Pseudomonadota; class Betaproteobacteria; order Burkholderiales; family Burkholderiaceae; genus Caballeronia; species Caballeronia eucalypticola. Next base: position 185,102 of record NZ_JBLKRU010000004.1, on the reverse strand, counting down.
TGACACGCAGCCACGGCAACAAACCGTAGTTCGCAACCGGCCGCACGATCACGCCTTGCTTGAGCAACGCGAGATTCACGCGTTGTCCGGCAGCGTCGTCATCGCCCACGCGCACCATCACGAAGTTGCCATCGGAGGGGACGTATTGCAGGCCGAGTTTGTCGAAGGCTTGCGTCAGCTTGCGATACCCTGCCGCGTTGATCTCAGCGCTCTTCGCTAAAAACTCGGTGTCCTTCAACGCGGCGATCGCGGCGGCTTGCGCCATCGAATTCACGTTGAACGGCTGGCGCAGGCGATTGAGCAGATCGGTTTGCTCCGGTTGCGCAATGGCGAAACCCACACGCAATCCAGCTAGTCCGAACGCCTTTGAAAACGTCCGCGACACGAGCAGATTCGGATAACGACGCACCCATTCGATGGAATCGTAGCGCTTGTCCTTCGACAGATATTCCGTGTACGCCTCGTCCAGCACGATCGCGACGTGACGCGGCACGCGGGCAATGAACGCCTCAAGCGTCCGGCCATCGATAAACGTGCCAGTTGGATTATTCGGATTCGCGACGAACACGAGACGCGTGTCGTCGGCGATGGCAGCAAGCATTGCCTCGAGATCGTGACCGTACTTCACGGCCGGCACGACAATCGCGCGTGCGCCAAGACCCTGCGTAGCAAGCGCATAAACCGCAAACGAATACTGCGCATAGACGATCGACTGCCCTTTCTCGACGAACGCATGCGCGGCGATTTCGAGGATGTCGTTGCTGCCGTTGCCCAGCGTGATCCATTCCGGCGGCACGCCGTAACGCTCGCTCAACGCAGCCTTCAGATCGAAACCGTTCGCGTCCGGATAACGGCCGAGTTCCGCGATCGCTTGCGCCATCGCGAGCTTGGCCGACTCGGGCATGCCGAGCGGGTTTTCATTCGACGCGAGCTTCACGATATCTGCTTCGTTCAGTCCGAATTCGCGCGCCACTTCCGAGATCGGTTTGCCGGCAATATAAGGCGCGATTGCGCGCACGTAGGAAGGGCCGAATTGCGATGTCATGTTTTCTCCAGCGATTTTTAAAAGGCTCAACGAGCGCGAGGATACGAACCGAGGATCTTGAGGAACTCGGCTTTTTCGCCCAGTTCCTCAAGCGCAGCGGCGACCGGCGCGTCGTCGCGATGGCCTTCCACGTCGATATAAAAGTAGTATTCCCACGTGCCGACGCGCGCAGGACGCGACTCGAAACGCGTCATGGACACGCCGTGACGCGCGAGCGGTTCCAGCAATTTCAGCAATGCGCCCGGCTCGTTAGCCACCGACACGATCAGCGACGTCTGGTCATGCCCGCTCACGCCTGTGCGCTCCTTGCCGATCATCACGAAGCGCGTGCGGTTGTGCGGGTCGTCCTGGATCAGCGAGCTGACCACGCCGAGCCCGTAATGCGTGGCCGCGCGATCTCCGGCAATAGCCGCGATGGTCGGGTCACCTACCGCCAGCCGCGCCGCTTCGGCATTGCTCGATACAGCCTGGCGCGCGAGCGTGGGTGCATTCGCCGTCAGCCAATGCTGGCATTGCGCGAGCGCTTGCGGATGCGCGAACACGCGGGTCACGCCATTAAGCGTGCCGGATGCCGTCAACAGATTGTGGTGAATCGGCAAAGCCAACTCGCCGCCAATCACAAGCTGCGTTTGCAGGAACAAATCGAGCGACCGCGAGACCGCGCCTTCCGCAGAATTCTCAACCGGCACCACGCCAAACTCGGCCGCACCGGCTTCAACCGAGCGAAACACTTCGTCGATGGAAGGACACGGCACGCCTTCGATGGAGTGTCCGAAATACTCGACCATCGCCTGCTCGCTGTAGGTCCCGACCGGACCGAGATACGCCGCGCGCAGCGTCTTTTCGAGCGCACGGCTCGCGGCCATAATCTCGCGCCAGATCGAGCTGATGTGATCATCGGCAAGTGGCCCTTCGCTCATCTCCTGGAGCCGCGCGATGACTTGCAGCTCGCGCTCGGGGCGAAACACCGGCGCGTTGAAATGCTTCTTCACCTCGCCCACTTCGAGCGCCACGGCGGCGCGCTGATTCAGAAGCGCGATGAGCTGCGCGTCGAGCGCATCAATGCGGTCGCGCAGCGGTATGAGTCGTGAATTAAGGTCGTCGTCCATGCGTTGTATGAGATGAGTCGATCCGGCTTGGGCTACCAAGCGTCGGATGGGAGGCCGTGCCTGAACTCAGGCACTGGCCTGCTCGAATTCCTTCATATACTCGACGAGCGTCTTCACCGCTTCGAGCGGCACCGCGTTATAGATGGACGCGCGCATGCCGCCGACTGACTTGTGGCCTTTCAGCTGCAACAGGCCGCGCGCTTTTGCGCCGGCCAGGAATGCTTCGTTACGGGTTTCGTCGGCGAGAAAGAACGGTACGTTCATCCTCGAGCGCGACTGACGCTCGACTTTGTTCAGATAGAAACTGCTGGCGTCGATAGTGTCGTACAGCAGCGTCGACTTTTCGATACTGCGTGCTTCCATGGCCTCCAGGCCACCCTGCTTTTTCAGCCACTTGAACACGAGCCCGGCAATGTAGATGGCGTAGGTTGGCGGCGTGTTGTACATCGAATTATTCGCGGCGACCGTCTTCCATTCGAACGCCGACGGGCAGATGGCCAACGCGCGGTCGAGCAGATCCTCGCGCACGATCACGACCGTCACACCCGCCATGCCGATGTTCTTCTGCGCGCCGCCAAACAGCACACCATATTTCGCGATGTCCATTGGGCGGGAAAGAATGTGCGACGACGCGTCCGCAACCAGTGGTACCGAAGCGAGATCGGGGATCTCAAAGGTCTCGACGCCGTCGATGGTTTCGTTCGTGCAAAGATGGACGTAAGCCGGGTCGTCAGAGAGATGCCATTCGGCGACTTTCGGCACATGCGTGAAACCCTGCTCCGTCTTGCCGTTTGCAGCAATGTGCGGCGTGCCGTACTTCTGCGCTTCCTTGAAGGATTTCTGCGACCAGGAACCGGTCACGATGAAGTCGGCTGTTTGACGCGCGCCGAGCAGGTTCAGCGGAACGATCGCGTTCTCGCCAATGCCGCCGCCCTGCAAAAACAGGATTCTGTGCGACGTGGGTACTTTCAGCAGATCGCGCAGATCGGTAAGCGCAGCTTCATGGATCGACATGAACTCAGCGCCGCGATGGCTCATTTCCATCACGCTCATGCCGCTACCGTGCCAATCAAGCATTTCGTCGGCTGCTTGACGGAGTACCTCTTCGGGCATTGCTGCAGGACCAGCGGAGAAATTGAACACGCGCATCTGATAAACACCCCGAAAAGCCGGACGCGATAAAGAGAACGCTAGCAGACAACGCCAGCGCGAACGGAACGCTGAATAAAGCTTGAATCACGCCACGAAAAAGAAATGGCTGTTTGCGTCTGAACGCAAACAGCCATTATCGCACCGTCCCGAAAACCCGCCAAACTACAGTCGCGCGAGCGGCAGCGGGCGTTGGCAGCCTTACTTACTTCGGCTTGACGGCAGCCACTTCCTTGTCCGCTTGCGCGCGGGTGGCCTTGATCGATTGCGGCATGTACTTCTGCATCAGACCGTTCACCACGTCACGACCAACCTGGTCCTGAACCTGGATGAACTTGCGACCCGTCGGGCTCTTATAGAACGACGTCAGGTCTTTGATTTCAGCTGTGGTGTAGTACTTCGCGTACGCGTCGTACTGAGCCTGCATGGCGTCCTGACGGAACGAGTCGGTCGCGAAAACCTGACCTGCCGAATCAACCAGCTTCGGTACCGTGTCCTTCTGCAGTTGAGGAACGGCAGCTTGCTTCTGCTTGTCGTTCATCGTCTTGTTTTCGCTCAAAGCGTCAGACAAGATGGCCGGAACCAGTTGCTTCGACTGCATTTGTGCGCTGTTACCAATGGCGCCGACGAGCTTTTGCGCGTCGATTGCGTCCAGCAGGTCCTTGATCGCAGCTTGCTTCGCCGGATCCGGTGCCGCTGTGGCTGCATCCGGCGCCGGCGACGTTGCTTGGCTCTGGAGCGATTGAGCCGATGCGAAAGCCGGTACCAAAGCAGCCAGCAACATCCATTGTTTAAACTGTTTTTGCATCATTACTCCCTTAAAAAATTTTTGCTTTCATCGCGACGCGACTTGGCATGTGCTCAAGTCGCGCAGCTTATCCATTCAAGCTTTCAGAAACAGAACAGGCGCTCGGTGCGAACACTCGGTCAGGACGTGCCGTCCTCATCACCTTCCGACGTGTCGCCCGGCGTGTCACCCGAGGCGTCGTTCGAGGCGTCGTTCGATGAGTCGCCAGCATCAGCCGAATCATCAGCAGCGGCGCTGGACGGAGTTTCGCCAGCACTGCCAGCATCCTCCGCTTCACCTTCCAGATCGGCGTCGAGTTCGACTGCGACTTCCGCCTCGGCAATATGCTGCAAACCGGACAGCTTGGTGCCGTCGTCAAGACTGATGAGTGTAACACCTTGGGTTGCGCGGCCCATTTCACGGATCTCCGAGACCCGTGTGCGGATCAGCACGCCGGTATTGGTGATCAGCATGATCTCGCTTTCCGGTTCGACGAGCGTTGCGGCGACTACCTTGCCGTTACGTTCCGATGTCTGGATAGCAATCATTCCCTTCGTGCCACGGCCGTGGCGAGTGTATTCGTCGATCGGCGTACGCTTGCCGAAACCGTTCTCAGTCGCCGTTAGCACCGACTGGTTTTCACCGCCGGCGACGAGCAACGCGATGACCTGCTGGCCTTCTTCGAGTTGCATGCCGCGCACGCCTCGGGCTTCGCGGCCCATTGCGCGCACGTCGTTTTCGTCGAAACGCACCGCCTTGCCCGAATCCGAGAACAGCATTACGTCATGCTGGCCGTCGGTAATCGCCGCACCGATCAGAAAATCGCCGTCGTCCAGGCCAACGGCAATGATGCCCTTGCGCAGCGGCCGGCTGAAGGCTTCCAGCGGCGTCTTCTTGACTGTACCCAGCGAGGTCGCCATGAAGACGTATTTGTCTGCGGAGAATTCCTTGATCGGCAGCACGACGTTGATCTTCTCGCCGTCTTGCAGCGGGAACATGTTCACGATCGGCCGGCCGCGCGAATTCCGCGAACCCTGCGGTACTTCGTAGACCTTGATCCAGTAAACGCGGCCACGGTTCGAGAAACACAACATGTGGTCGTGCGTATTAGCGATGAAGAGCGTGTCGATCCAGTCGTCTTCCTTCATCTGCGTGGCTTGCTTGCCGCGGCCACCACGCTTTTGCGCGCGATACTCGGACAGCGGCTGCGACTTCACATAACCGGTGTGCGACATGGTCACGACCATTTCCTGCGGCGTGATCAGGTCTTCGGTATTCAGTTCGGTCGCATTCAGCTCGATGCGCGAACGGCGGTCGTCGCCGAATTCAGCACGAATAGACGCCAGTTCTTCCACGATGATCGCGCGAATCCGCTCCGGCCGCGCCAGGATGTCCAGCAAGTCAGCGATCTGCGCCATCACTTCCTTGTACTCGCCAACAATCTTGTCCTGCTCGAGCCCGGTCAGGCGTTGCAGGCGCATTTGCAGAATTTCCTGCGCCTGAACGTCGGACAGCTTGTACAAGCCATCGGCCTGCATGCCGTACGCCGGGTTCAACCCTTCCGGCCGGTACGCCTGACGCCCGCCCGATTCCTCGGTTTCGGCGCGCGAGAGCATTTCGCGCACGATTTCCGAGTCCCAGGCGTTGTTCATCAAATCCTGCTTCGCGATTGGCGGAGTCGGCGCAGCCTTGATGATACGGATGAATTCGTCGATATTCGCCAGCGCCACCGCCAGGCCTTCCAGCACGTGGCCGCGATCCCGCGCCTTGCGCAGCTCGTATACAGTGCGCCGCGTCAGCACTTCCCGCCGATGCGACAGGAAACACTCCAGCATCTGCTTTAGGTTCAGCAAACGCGGCTGGCCGTCGACCAGCGCAACCATGTTGATGCCGAACGTGTCCTGAAGCTGCGTCATCTTGTACAGATTGTTCAGCACCACTTCCGGCACTTCGCCGCGCTTCAGCTCGACTACGACACGCATGCCGCTCTTGTCGGATTCGTCGCGGATGTCCGAGATGCCTTCGATCTTCTTCTCGTTCACCAGCTCGGCAATACGCTCGAGCAGCGTGCGCTTGTTCACCTGATACGGGATTTCGTCGACGATGATCGCCATCCGCTGGCCGCGGTCGATCTCTTCGAAGTGCGTGGTCGCACGCATCACGACGCGTCCGCGACCCGTTCGATAGCCGTCTTTTACGCCCGAGACGCCGTAAATCACGCCGTAGGTCGGAAAGTCCGGCCCCGGAACGATCTCCATCAGTTCGTCGATCGTGCTGTCGGGGTTGTTCAGCAGATGCATGCAGGCGTCGACGATTTCGCGCAGGTTGTGCGGCGGAATGTTCGTCGCCATGCCCACGGCAATACCGGCCGAGCCATTGATCAGCAGATTGGGGATACGCGCCGGCAGAACCAGCGGCTCGCTTTCGCTACCGTCATAGTTCGGGCCGAAGTCGACCGTTTCCTTGTCGATATCCGCAAGCAGTTCATGGCCGATCTTGGCCATGCGGATTTCGGTGTATCGCATGGCGGCGGCGTTGTCGCCATCGACCGAACCGAAATTGCCCTGACCGTCGACCAGCATGTAGCGCAGCGAGAACGGTTGCGCCATCCGCACGATGGTGTCGTAGACCGACTGGTCACCGTGAGGATGATATTTACCGATGACGTCGCCCACAATACGCGCGGACTTCTTATAGGCGCGATTCCAGTCGTTGTTCAGTTCGTGCATGGAATACAGTGCGCGACGGTGGACTGGCTTGAGGCCGTCGCGGACATCGGGGAGCGCTCGCCCCACGATCACGCTCATCGCGTAATCGAGATATGAGCGGCGCATTTCCTCCTCGAGGGAGATTGGCAGAGTCTCTTTGGCGAATTGATCCATTTATCCGTGTCTTGAACTGTGCGGCGCCGGCGCGGAATAAAAGCCTCTTCTGCGGCGTTTTACCCGGATTCACCGTCGTTTAGCATCGGCATTGCGAACGCAACGCATCACGCGATTCTAACATGCGCGACATCCGCTTCCGGAGCACCTGCGTATACACATACAGTAAGCCCAGATAGTTCGACCATTGTTCACATGAAACAGATCGAGCAATTCAGGGACAAATCAGTGAGGCCGTGGACGAGATCAGAAAAGTGCCGAATGGCGCTAGCCGATGACCAGCATGACGGGAGCCCGCAGAGCAAACAGTTGCGAAGCTTACAAATTGCTGCACACAACAAAGTGAAAACGTCAGACTAACCCGCTATCATTCGCCCTCACTGGTTTTGACGCAGCCGTTTAACGCGCGAAAAACTGGTCGAAAAAAATGTATTGATGTTTTTGGAAAAAGTTCCGGGGTGGCACGCATTGTGCGCATGTTCCGCACGTATCAAACCCTGCAATTCCTTGCCCCGTCTTGTTGCGCATGCACCACATAAGGTTGCGGGCGTTGGGGCCCCAGGGATATTTTTATCGATGCAAGGGAACGATATGGCAAAATGCGAACGCACAAAGTTAGACACTGCTCGAAGTCTACACACAGCGTTTTGTTCCGCGGTAATGTTATACTTCGAGCAATGTATGACTTGTCTTCGTCAACAAGGCTCGCAGTAAACCTGCGGTAATCTCAATTTCGAGAGGAGAAATATGAATAAACTTTCAAAGCTCGCGTTCATTGCAGCTACCGCAGTTATGGCTGCATCGGCGATGGCGCAATCGGTCCCGGCTTCACGCCAGGCAGTGAACGACAACTGGGTGAACGGCACGGGCGAATGGGTTTGGATGAACGGCACGAACGAGCTTTGCTGGCGTGACGCGTTCTGGACCCCGGCAACGGCTAACGCAAAGTGCGATGGCGCGCTGGTAGCCCAGGCACCGCAGCCGCCGGTCGCTCCTCCTGTTGCTCCGGTCATCCAGAGCCAGAAGATTACGTACCAAGCTGACGCTCTGTTCGACTTCGACAAGGCAATCCTGAAGCCGGCTGGCAAGGAAAAACTTGACGATCTCGCATCGAAGATTGGCGACCTGAACCTGGAAGTCGTGGTCGCAACGGGTTACACGGACCGTATCGGTTCGGACAAGTACAACGATCGCCTGTCGCTGCGTCGTGCACAAGCTGTCAAGGCATACTTGGTCAGCAAGGGCATCGAAGCCAACCGTATCTATACGGAAGGCAAGGGCAAGCGTAACCCGGTTACCACGGGTTGCAACCAGAAGAACCGCAAGCAACTTATCGCCTGCCTCGCACCGGATCGTCGCGTGGAAGTCGAAGTTGTTGGAACCTCGCGTCAGCCGCAGTAATTCGCGACAGATTGCCGCAGGATCAAAGCCCCGCTTCGGCGGGGCTTTTTTTATGTACAACTTTTATGTGGAACCTGCGGGTGCAACCCCTCCAGCGGCATGCCCGGGGCGTTCCCCTGCCCGGCCGGCCTCGATGAGCGCCGCGATTCACCGGCTCTCGCCGCCGCCTATATACTTGGGACTTAACCGTTCCTGACCTTACGACCTTCCGTTTCAAGGCTATCCGCACATGATCAATGCCGATCCCCACGAGCTTCAAAAATTCAGCGAGCTGGCTCATCGCTGGTGGGACCCGAATGCGGAGTTCAAGCCACTGCACGAGCTCAACCCCGTGCGGCTCGACTGGATTGACCGGCTTGCGCATCTGTCGGGCAAACGCGCGCTGGATATCGGTTGCGGCGGCGGCATCCTGTCTGAGTCGATGGCCGTGCGTGGCGCGAAGGTGAAAGGCGTGGATTTGTCGTCGAGCGCGCTGGGCGTGGCTGACTTGCATAGCCTGGAGAGCGGCGTCAAAGTCGAATACGAAGAGATTGCGGCCGAAGCATTGGCGGCGCGAGAGCCCGGCAGCTATGACGTGGTGACCTGTATGGAGATGCTCGAGCACGTGCCGGATCCGGCGGGCATTGTTCAGGCGTGCGCCACGCTCGTCAAACCCGGCGGCTGGGTGTTTTTCTCCACGCTCAACCGCAATGCCAAGGCCTATTTGTTTGCGGTGATCGGCGCAGAATACATTGCCCGGATGTTGCCGCGCGGCACGCACGATTACGCCCGCTTCATCAAGCCGTCGGAACTTGCGCAGTTCGTGCGTTCTGCGCAACTTGATATCGCCGAGATCAAGGGGATCACGTACCGGCCGCTGAGCAAGCGCTTCGGTCTCTCCGACGACTCAAGCATCAACTATCTGATGGCTTGCCGCCGCGTGGCCTGACGGGAAATGACATGAGCGATCGACCCAGTGATGCCGACCCCACGCCTCCGAGCGTCATCGAACCTGTACGGACTTTCATGAGCGACGATCCGACGCCCTTGCCCAAGCAGCAAATCGACAAGACCCGGCTCAAGCTCTGCCACGCGGTGTTGTTCGACCTTGACGGCACCATCGCGGACACGGCGCCCGATCTGGTTGCCGCGGTCAACAAGATGCGGCATGACCGTGGGCTGGAAATGCGGCCGCTCGAGACGTTGAGGCCATTGGCTTCCGCGGGTGCGCGCGGTTTGCTGGCCGGCGCGTTCGAGATCGAGCCGGAGCATCCTGATTACGCGTCCATGCGCGAGGAGTTTCTCGCCAATTACGAAGCGGATTTGTGCATCGAGACGACGCTGTTTCCAGGTATCGACGAATTGCTCGATCAACTCGATGCACGCGGCGTGCGCTGGGGCATTGTGACCAACAAGGCAACGCGGCTGGCCGAACCGCTCGTGGCGCTGCTTGGACTGGCTGAGCGCGCGGCGTGCCTTGTTTGCGGCGATACCACCTCGCATTCGAAGCCGCATCCGGCGCCGCTGCTGCATGCTGCGGAATTGATGGAAGAAGCGCCCGAGCGGGTCGTGTACGTGGGCGACGACCTGCGTGATGTCCAGGCCGGTTTTGCCGCCGGCATGGTCACCGTGGCGGCCGCCTACGGGTACTGCGGGACGGACCTGCCGCCCACGCGGTGGCACGCGGATCATGTCGTGGAAACAACCATCGAATTGCAACATCTGCTACGCGACGTGCAATAAACCATCAATTCATCAATGGCCGGTGAGGGATGCGGTTCCCGGATGGGGTGGGCTCGCCGGCCAAAACGCGGATGAACTGTGAGATAATGATCAATGCTTCGGGGGCGACCTGGTTTCGACAGGGGTTGCGAAGCGGCTAGGGCATACCGAGGACCCGTCACCTCGTAAATCAATGGGAAAAACGTAACTGCAAACGACGAAACGTTCGCACTGGCAGCCTAAGGGCCGCCTGCCTCTCCCTAGTTTACTGACGGACTAGAGTCGCAAGACCGGTAGCAATACCGCGAGAGGTCATATACGTCAGATAAGCCTTGTCGGCGTCGCGACGCCAAGGTCGAAAATTTAGTGAATCGCCGAAGCGAAGCGTGTTCGTCCGCGTCGCCAGGTTAAATTAAATGATAGAACTAAGTATGTAGAACTGGTCGTAGAGCGCTACTGGACGCGGGTTCGATTCCCGCCGCCTCCACCAATATCGCATCCGGACGTGTGCCGGATTATTTGAAACCCCGTAGGCCGAAAGGCTCGCGGGGTTTTTTATTGTTTTTTATTGACCGGCCTGGGTGTCGGCGCACACGAATGCTTCCTGCGCAATGCGCTAAACTGCCCTGCTCTCTTTTGATCTGACAGAATTCATGTGGACTGCAATCAGCAATGTCGGCGATGCCGCGTTGACTCTACCCATCGCCCTGACCTGCGCGATCTGGCTCAGGCTGTCGGATAAGACACTGGCCGTGCGCTGGGTGACGCTTCTGGCCGCCGGGATGGCGCTGGTCGGCATCACCAAGATCCTGTATGCCGGATGCGGAGTCGAGATCTCCTCCATAGGGTTTCGCGTGATCAGCGGCCATACGACCTTGTCTACGGCTGTCTGGACGGTTGCCATCGCCCTCCTCTGGCGAAGTGCGGGCGGCAGCGCGTGGGTGGGCGCCATGGCGGGACTGCTGGTCGGGTTGCTGACGGCATGTGCCCGCGTCTTCGACTATGCCCACACCGTTCCGGAAGTCATTGCCGGCTGGCTGCTCGGAGCCTTGGTCGCGGCGCTTTTCGTGCACCCATTGGCACGCTCCAAAGTTAAGCTGTTTCGTCCCATTGCCGCCGCTACCGGGCTCCTGCTCGTGACCACGGTGGCGTACGGGCGTCACGCTCCGATCCAGGCAATGATCGACACCTACTCTCATGGCGTCTGTTCCCGCCTGTGGGCTGGCATTTCTGCCCTTCTCTAACGCGCAGCTTGGGCTTCGACAGCCAGCGTTGCACGATGGCCGGCTTGCTTCAGCATTTGGTCATCTGATACGAGGATCGATCGCATGCAGTTGGAACCGCTTCACGTCACGAACCGGGTAGTCGCCGTCGTGGCGCCCACGGCACCATTTATTGAATGGATCAACGCCGCAGATCCCTCCCCGCCCGATGTGAAAATCGCGCTGGGCGTCGCACGTGACGACCCGACGGCATTTCTGATCCCCACCGACAATACCGACGACCCGATTAATACGGGCAATCGGTGGATTCAACGCAACTGGAAGGTGATCTTCGAGCACATGCTCGAGGAGTGGTATGTCGATGCTGATTTATGGCCACGCAACCGGACTATCAAGATGTTCCGGGAACGCTGCGAGGTGTCCATTCACTCGACTGTTCTGGATTGCGCTAATAAACCGATCGAGTACGAGGACTGATCCAGATTCAGCGTACGCCGTTATCAGGTTGCGTAATCGCGGCAACGCCGGCCGCGGAAGTGTGCTGGTTTTTAAGGCGGTCGCACACAGCGAACCGGCGGCTTCCATACGAGCCGCCGTTCACACGCTCCAAAGTCCGGCCGGGTTATTGATCCTGCGGGCATTGCAAGTTACAGCCGTTCGGATCGCCCAGATCGCCGCGCCTACGCTTCGCGGTCACGCCGTTTTGATACTTATCCGACGGCGCCGATGCAGCAAACTGCAGCTGCGGGTGCTCTTTCAGGCGAAACTGGTCCTGCAAGATGCCGCCCGGAACACCTGGCGAATTCTGGGCAAAAGCGACGGGCACAAAGGCAACGGCGCTAACAACAAACGCGATCAACGCGGCAACGCTCAAAAGCAATTTCATGGCAGCAGTAACGGTGAGTAAAACGGTCGTCGATTAAACGTTTGGCCAAGAGCATTTCCGGCCTGGTGAGCCGCGACATAATGTTGCATATAACGCCACCGGACTGCCTTGCCAACCCTAGCCAACCATAAGGTTAACGTAATTCTAGACAGAAGGCTTCGGATCGGCGGGACACGCCGGGTCTAAATGGTTACCGCGCGTTTCCGGTTCCCCCGCCGAGCGCTTCATCGAGCTCAAGCAGTTGTCCGCAAAAAGCCGGATCGTAGCCCTCCAGGTGCGCCACGCTGTCGCGGTATGTATCGCTGCGCAGTACCTCCAGCAGGCCGCTGAGTCCGGCGCCGTTGAGCTTGTCGCGGTTGCACGCGAACAGGTAGTCCTCATCGATGATCGGAATGAAGTCCAGCGCGAACTGCTGCGCGGCCGGCTGCACACCAAAACCGAGATCGGCCATGCCGCTCGCGACAAATGCGGCAATGGCCGAATGGGTCAGTTCAGCCGTGGCGTAACCGTTGATGCTCGCCGGGTCGACGCCAATCTGGCGCAACGCCAGATCCAGCAACATGCGCGTGCCCGATCCCGGCTGACGGTTGACGAAGCGGATGTCGTCGCGGGCGAGATCGCGCAAGCCGCGTATGCCTTTCGGGTTGCCCTTGGGCAGAAACAGGCCCTGCGTGCGCCGCGTCAAATGAATCAGCCGATGCCGCCCCGCATCCAGCCATGGCCGATAGATCTCGGCGCAACTCGCGCGGAATTCGCCGATCGGCAAGTGAAACCCCGCCAGTTCGCACTCGCCGCGCGCGAGAGCGGTAACGGCTTCAGCGCTCTCGCGGTACTTGATGTCGGCGGGGATCTGCTTCGCGGCCAGCGCGCCCACCAGCGCCGCCACAGCGTATCCGTGCGAGGCGTGAATCCGTATTTCGCCAACGGCGCGCGAGAGCCGACGGTTGAGTTCACCGGCCACTTCGCTGGCCAACGCCTGAAGCGGCCCGTCGAGCCGCTCGTTCGACAAACGTTGCGCCCGCAGCACGGCTTCGCCAAGTTCCGACAGCACCGACCCGCGCCCACGCGACTTCGTGATCAGCGCGCCGCCCAGCCGCGTCTCTATGTCGCGCAAAAGACCCCATGCGTGCCGATAGGACAAACCCTTAGCCGATGCAGCCTGCGCGATGCTGCCAGTCTGAGAAACCAGCAGCAAAAGCGGCACGGCCGCGCTGAGACTGGCTTCGCGGCCTGCGGCGTCGCGCAGGACGAGCTCGGTACGGCATTCGACATCGATCATATGTAATCCCAGTTCCTATTGCCATCGACCGGCTAGCCTCGTATCTTGCATATCACGGGCTCGGTATAGCAAATTATAGGTCCGATATATGCTCTTAAAAAACATATGCCGAGCAATGGAGACTCCCCACATGGTCCAAATGCCTCATAACCACCAAAATCAGCCGGCCGGCACGCCCGATGAGCGCGTTGCGCGCCATCTGAAGAAGGGCGCATCGCTGCTCGCCGTGCTGCACGCTATTCAAGACGAAGCCGGCTACATTCCCGCCGATGTCATCGCCCCGCTCGCTCAGGCCATGTCGCTGTCGCGCGCGGAAGTGCACGGCGTGATCACCTATTACCACCATTTCCGCTCCGAGGCGCCGGCACGCGTGACCGTGCAGTTGTGCCGCGCCGAGGCTTGCAAGAGTATGGGAACGGAAGCGCTGGCGGCGCATATCGAAGGGCATACGGGGTGCAAGTTCGATTCCGGCCATCAAGTCGATACCGAGCTGGAAACCGTGTATTGCCTCGGGCAATGCGCGCTGTCGCCGGCCATGACCATCAACGGTGAGTTGCATGCCCGCGTCACGCCGCAGAAATTCGAGCGGCTGTACGAAGCGGCGCGCGTTCATTCGAGCGCGGAGGATCTGGTATGACGCGCATCTACGTCCCTTGTGATTCGTCGGCACTGGCGCTCGGCGCTGATCGTGTCGCGCTGGCAGTTGCGGCTGAAGCTCAGAAACGCGGCATCGAAGTTGAAATCGTGCGCAACGGTTCGCGCGGCATGCTCTGGCTGGAACCGCTGGTCGAAGTGGAAACGGCGGAAGGCCGTATCGGTTATTCGAATGTCGACGAAGACGATATCCCCGCCCTCTTCGATGCCAACCTGGCAACCGGCGGCGCGCATGAAAAGCGCGTCGGCGTGGTTGATACGTTGCCGTGGCTCGCGAAACAGCAACGCCTGACGTTTGCGCGCATCGGTATCACGGACCCGCTTTCCACCGATGACTACGTCAAGCACGGCGGCCTGGACGGATTGCGCAAAGCGCTTGAAACCGACGGCGATGCCGCCTGCGAAGCGCTGCTCGAATCGGGCCTGCGCGGACGCGGCGGTGCAGCGTTCCCGGCCGGTATTAAATGGCGCACGGTGCGGGCCGCTTTGGCGCCGCAAAAGTACGTCGTCTGCAACGCTGACGAAGGCGATTCCGGCACGTTCTCGGACCGGCTCGTCATGGAAAGCGACCCGTACATGTTGATCGAAGGAATGATCATCGCGGGGATCGTGACCCGGGCGACGAAGGGATATATCTATGTGCGCAGCGAATATCCGCACGCTATTGCGACGCTGAACCGCGCTATAGAAAAAGCGCGCGACGCAGGCTGGCTTGGCGCAAGCGTACTCGGCAGTGACAAGGCGTTCGAACTGGAAGTGGCCAAAGGCGCCGGTTCGTATGTTTGCGGCGAAGAAACGGCGTTGCTGGAATCGCTCGAAGGCAAGCGTGGCGTGGTCCGTGCGAAGCCGCCGGTGCCTGCTTTAGTCGGCTTGTTCGGCCAACCGACGGTGATCAATAACGTCATTACCCTGGCGACCGTGCCAATCATCTTCGCCAAGGGCGCGGCGTTTTATCGAGACTTCGGCATGGGCCGCTCGCGCGGCACGCTGCCGTTCCAGATCGCAGGCAACGTGAAGCAAGGCGGCCTCGTTGAGTTGGCGTTCGGCGTGACCCTGCGTGATCTGATTTATGAATATGGTGGCGGCACGGCAAGCGGCCGGCCGGCGCGCGCCGCGCAAGTCGGCGGCCCGCTTGGAACGTATCTTCCGGAAAGCCAGTGGGACATTCCCATGGACTACGAAGCTTATGCAGCGGTTGGCGCTGTGGTCGGACACGGCGGTATTGTGATCCATGACGACACATCGAATCTCGCCGATCTGGCGCAATATGCGATGCACTTCTGCGCCGTCGAATCATGCGGAAAATGCACGCCTTGCCGGATCGGATCGACGCGCGGTGTTGAAGTCATCGCGAAGATCCGTGCCGGAGACGTCTCGCCGAAACAAGTAACGCTGCTGCGCGATCTCTGCGACACCATGGTTTCTGGCTCGCTCTGCGCGATGGGTGGCATGACGCCGTATCCGGTGCTGTCGGCCCTCGACCATTTCCCTGAAGACTTCGGTCTGTCCAAAAAGCCGTCGCAGAAAGCGGCTTAAAGAAGGAACACAATCATGTCCAACTCTTCCTGCGGTTCCGGCAATTGCGCGTGCAAGACGAAGCTGCGCGATCCCTTCGACGATACCGACTACGGCACGCCGCTGCGTCATGCGGATATCGACGTGACGTTAGATATTGACGGCACGTCGGTGACCGTGCCCGCGGGCACGTCGGTGATGCGCGCGGCGATCGAAGCCGGCGTCAACGTTCCTAAACTCTGCGCGACGGATTCACTTGAGCCGTTCGGTTCGTGCCGTCTGTGCCTGGTTGAAATTGAAGGCAAGCGCGGGTATCCGGCGTCGTGCACCACGCCGGTTGAAGCTGGCATGAAAGTGCGCACGCAGACGAACAAGCTGCAGTCGCTGCGCAAGAACGTGATGGAGTTGTATATCTCCGATCACCCGCTCGATTGCCTCACTTGCCCCGCCAACGGCGACTGCGAGTTGCAGGACTTGGCGGGCGTTGTGGGCTTGCGCGAGGTTCGCTACGGCTACGAAGGCGCGAATCACCTGAAGGACAAGAAGGACGAATCGAATCCGTACTTCACGTACGACGCGTCCAAGTGCATCGTCTGCAATCGCTGCGTGCGCGCGTGCGAGGAAACGCAAGGAACGTTCGCGCTGACGATCGCGGGTCGGGGTTTCGAATCGCGCGTGGCCGCGAGCGAAAACCAGCCGTTCATGGAATCCGAATGCGTGTCGTGCGGCGCGTGCGTGGCGGCCTGCCCGACCGCGACGCTGCAGGAAAAAACGGTCATCATGCTCGGCCAGCCCGAGCATTCGGTTGTGACGACGTGCGCGTATTGCGGTGTCGGCTGTTCGCTCAAGGCCGAGATGAAAGGCAGCGAAGTCGTGCGCATGGTGCCGAACAAGAACGGCGATGCCAACGATGGTCACGCATGCGTCAAAGGCCGCTTTGCATGGGGTTATGCCACGCACAAGGACCGCATCACCAAGCCGATGATCCGCGCGAAGATCACTGATCCGTGGCGCGAAGTGAGCTGGGAAGAAGCGCTGTCGTACGCAGCCAGCGAATTCCGCCGCATCCAGGACAAGCATGGCGTGGATTCGATTGGCGGAATTACATCGTCGAGATGTACGAACGAGGAAACCTACCTCGTGCAAAAACTCGTGCGTGCGGCGTTCGGCAACAACAATGTCGATACCTGTGCCCGTGTTTGTCACTCGCCAACCGGTTATGGCCTGAAGACCACGCTCGGTGAATCGGCCGGAACGCAGACTTTCGCATCCGTCGAGAAAGCCGATGTGATCGTGGTGATCGGCGCGAATCCGACCGATGGTCACCCGGTGTTTGCATCGCGTCTGAAGCGGCGTGTGCGTGAAGGCGCGCAACTGATCGTGGTCGATCCGCGCCGGATCGATATCGTCGATACACCGCACGTGAAGGCCTCGCATCACCTGGCATTGCGGCCTGGTACGAACGTCGCCATGGTCAACTCGCTCGCGCACGTGATCGTGACTGAAGGGTTGGTCAAGGAAGATTTCGTGGCCGAGCGCTGCGAACCGCGTGCGTTCCAGCAATGGCGCGACTTCGTGACGCTCGAAGAGAATTCGCCTGAATCCATGGAAGCCATCACCGGCGTGCCGGCGCAATCGGTACGCGAAGCCGCGCGCATTTATGCCAATGCTGGCAACGGTGCGATCTACTACGGCCTGGGCGTGACGGAACATGCGCAAGGATCGACGACGGTCATGGGCATCGCGAACCTTGCGATGGCGACCGGCAACGTCGGCCGTGAAGGCGTGGGTGTGAATCCGCTGCGTGGTCAGAACAATGTGCAGGGTTCGTGCGACATGGGTTCGTTCCCGCATGAGTTGCCGGGTTATCGCCATATCAGCGACGCGGCTGTGCGCGCGTTGTTCGAAGAAGCGTGGAGCGTGAAGCTGCAATCGGAACCGGGCCTGCGCATTCCGAACATGTTCGATGCCGCCGTTCATGGCAGCTTCCTTGGCCTCTACTGCCAAGGTGAAGACATCGTTCAATCCGATCCGAATACGCAGCACGTAGCGAAGGCTTTGTCGTCGATGGAATGCATCGTCGTGCAGGACATCTTCCTGAACGAGACGGCCAAGTATGCGCATGTGTTCTTGCCGGGTTCATCGTTCCTAGAAAAGGACGGCACGTTCACCAACGCCGAACGCCGCATCTCGCGTGTGCGCAAGGTCATGCCGCCGCTGCCGGGCCTGGCTGACTGGGAAGTCACGATCAAGCTCGCCCGCGCGCTTGGTTATGAAATGAACTACACGCATCCGTCGCAGATCATGGACGAGATCGCCCGCCTCACGCCCACATTCACCGGCGTGTCGTACAAGCGTCTCGATGACCTTGGCAGCATTCAATGGCCGTGCAACGCGCAGGCGCCGGATGGCACGCCGACGATGCACATCGACGAGTTCGTGCGCGGCAAGGGGCGCTTCGTCATCACGAAGTTCATCGCGACGCCGGAGAAGGTCACGCGCAAGTTCCCGCTGCTGCTCACCACGGGCCGCATCCTGTCGCAGTACAACGTGGGCGCGCAGACGCGGCGCACGGAGAACTCGCGCTGGCATGACGAGGATCGGCTGGAGATTCATCCGGTTGACGCCGAGGATCGTGGCATCAAGGCCGACGATTGGGTCGGCATCGAGTCGCGTGCCGGTCAGACCGTGCTGCGCGCGAAGATCACGGAGCGCATGCAGCCGGGCGTGGTGTACACGACGTTCCACTTCCCTGAGTCGGGCGCAAACGTGATCACGACCGACTCCTCCGATTGGGCCACGAATTGCCCCGAGTACAAGGTGACGGCGGTGCAGGTCATGCCGGTGGAGCAGCCGTCGCAATGGCAGAAGGATTATTCGCGCTTCAATACGCAGCAGCTGGAGTTTCTCGGGTTGCGTGATTCAACCGTGGCTACAGACGCGACCGTGACGTCGTCGGGGAAATGATCATGGATGGGAACAAATCATGGATGTAAACAGCCTGGTCGAGATGGCGAACCAGATCGGTGAATTCTTCGATTCGATGCCGGATCGTGCGGAAGCGGTCGATGGCGTGGCCGATCACATTCACCGGTTCTGGGCGCCCAGGATGCGGATCGCGTTGCTTAACGGACTGGACGATCCGGGCATTGTTGCCCAGCTTGAGCCCATTGTGCTGGAGGCGCTGACGAAACATCGGGTGGCGCTGACGCCGGCGGGGGCGGTGGTTTAGCCCCTAACCCTTATAGACCTCACCCCTCCCCTCGCGGCTGCGTCGAACCGAACCACGTTTCGCAATGACGCAGCAACGCTTGCGTATCCGACGGCGCTCGCCCTCTCGCCGCAATATACCCATCCGGGCGCACAAGATAAAAGCACGGCCGCGTGCGCCCGTACGCATCGGTCAGCGAATTCGCATTGTCGCTGTCGTTATCGGTGATACGCCACACACGCACCGTATTCGGCAACACTTCCTCCACTAATCCCGCCAGCTCATCCAGGTCCTTATCGCGGATAGCGTGCGCGACGGTGAGCGTCGCGGGCGCCATCGCAATGTCCTTGTCGGGCGATGGACTCACCAGCAAGAACAAAGAGAAACACGCGGGATCGTGGAGATCGAAGAGACAACCTACGCCCGGCGCCCGTCCAAGCGGGCCATCCAAAACACGCACCCATGCATCCGGCGCGCGCTCCCCGGCTCGCGGACCGCCGTCGAGCAAACGATCCAGCGTGAGCGGACTACGCCGATATTGAATCGACAACTCGCTGACCGTGCGCCGAGCGGCATCGCGCAATGGGCCGATTGCCGACAAAGCCGGCATCACGTGGTCGCGGATCAGCTTCATCGGCCCATGCTCGGCAGCGGCCATTTGCGTCATGAAACTGGATTGCCGCAGCACTTCGCGCTCGATCGGATGACGCTCGTCGTGGTACGTATCGAGCAAACGATCCGGCGCGATGCCCGCTAGCATCCGCGCGATCTTCCAGCCAAGGTTAAACGCCTCCTGAATGCCCGTGTTCATGCCCTGAGCGCCGGCTGGACTATGAACATGCGCGGCATCGCCGGCGAGAAAAATCCGGCCCGAACGCAGTCGGTCGGCCATGCGGCTATTCAGATGAAAATACGACGACCACTGCAGGTTCGTCACTGTCACGCGATGATGAATACGCCGTTCGATAATCGCGCGGCATTCGTCGAGCGTCGGCGCCGCGGTTTTATCCGGACTGTCCGCTGCGGTGTCGGGCACCAAGCCATGTTCCACGCCCGGCACGACACCCGACGCCGCGCGTTCGTCCGCGATCAGGCGCGTGCGGCCATCGCCCATCGGGAACAAGGTGGCTAAGCCCTCGCCGGACGCGAAGATATGGAATTCGTCGTCGGGCCATTCGGTATCGGCTTGCAGGTCGGCGAGCAGGAATGTTTGCTCGAAAGTTTTGCCCGTGAACTCGATATCCAAGCCGTGCCGCACCGTGCTATGCGCGCCGTCGGCTCCAATCAGGTAAGACGGGCGAATTGATTCTTCAGCGCCGTTCGCATGCCGCACGGCGGCCTCCAGCCCCGCCGATCCTTGCCGGAAACGCATCAATTCCACGCCACGTTCAATGCGCACGCCGAACGACGCAAGGTGCTCCGTCATCAGGCGTTCGGTGACGGATTGATCGAGGAATAACAAGTACGGATACCGCGTTTGCAGGGGATCGAAGTCGAGCCGCGCGAGGCGCTGCCCATTCGAATAGAGATTCGCGACGCGCGCCCGATGACCGAGTTCGAGAAACGGCTCGACCAGCCGATGCTGCTCGAAGAGTTCAAGCGTGCGCGCCTGGATGCCAATGGCGCGTGACCACGGCGAGGGTTGAGGCGCTTTGTCGATGAGACGCACCGGAATTCCGGCGCGGGACAAACTCATCGCGGCGGCGAGGCCCGTTGGACCGGCGCCGGCGATCAGAACCGGCGGCACGTCGAGGATTTTGTGTCGATTCGGCGTCTGCGCAAGCATGCGCGTCTCCCTCAAACTTCACAGCACCTAGTGTACGCCGGTCGCCTCGGACGAACGACCGCTCGCTCAATGCGAGTGATGAGCGTGCGGTTCTGCCGGCGATCGTTCATGCAGCGAGCAGTGATGCTCGGTCGTGCCTCTTTCCACCTGCAGCGTGGCATGGTTCATCGCGTGATCGCGGCGCAAGGTCGCCACGATGCCATCCACGAAACTATCGCCGGGATGGCCGTCCGGCATCACCAGATGCGCGGTCATGGCGTTCTCCGTGGTGGACAGCGCCCAGACATGCAGATCGTGGACGTCGGTGACACCCGGCACGGCCGCCAGATACCGTTCGATACCGGTCTTGTCCACGCCCGGCGGGACTGCGTTCATCGCGAGGCGCATGGCGTCGCGGCCGAGGCTCCATGTGCCCACCACGATCACGCCGACCACAATGATACTCATCACCGGATCGATCCAGCTCGCGCCGGTGAACAGGATCACGAGGCCGCTGACGGCAACCGCCGCGGAAATGCCGGCGTCGGCGGCCATGTGCAGGAACGCGCCGCGCACGTTCAGGTCCTCCTTGCTGCCGCGCATGAAAAGCCACGCCGAGAAACCGTTCACGACCAGGCCGATCGTCGCAACGATAAACACATCGAGGCCCGCGACGGGCGCCGGATTGAGCAGGCGCTGCACGGCTTCGAGCACGATCGCACCGCACGCGAAGAGCAGCAGCGCGGCGTTGGCGAGCGAAGCGAGTATCGATGAACTGCCCAGCCCGAACGTGTAGCGCTCCGACGGCTGGCGCGTGCCGAGCCAGACAGCGCCCCAGGCGAGCAGGAGGCCGAGGACATCGGAGAGATTGTGGCCGGCGTCGGCAAGCAGCGCGGTGGAATGGGCAATAAAACCGTACACGGCCTGCACCACCACGATCAGCATGTTCAGCCCGACGGCGATCGCAAATGTGCGGCCCTGCCCGGCTTGCGGCGCGTGATGGTGATGATGGCCGCCCGCGCCGTGGTCGTGCGCGTGACCGGGCTCATCGCGCTTATGGCTGTGATCGTGATCGTGGCCATGCTCGTGCTGATGTTTTTCTTGAGGTGCCATTTATTCGTTATCCGGTCGAAAATCGGCCTGCGGCTCGGCAACGTGCTCGAGCAATTCGGCCAACATGCCGCTGATGTGCTTATCGGCGGCGAGATAGAAAACCTGCTTGCCTTCACGCTCGGCCCGTACGATCCGCGCCGCGCGCAGCAAACGCAGGTGATGACTGACCAGCGAAGCCGACAACCCCAGCGATTCCGCGATTGCCCCCACCGCGCAGCGCCGGTCAACGCACGTCAGCACAATGCGCAGGCGCGTGGGATCGCCCAGGAGGCGGAACAGGTCGGCAAGCGGCACAACGCGCTCATCGGTTGCTACAAAGGGAGAAGACAAAATAGATCGGCCAACAGTTGAACAAGTGTTCAAATGTTACAGAACTGAATCCCAGCACGTCAATGCAAAATTCTGCCGAATTCGGGATCGGTGTCGAACGTGTGTGAAAATGAGGCGTTTGCATTCGATTTTCCTCAATGGATACAGTTTTTGCGCGTGGCTTCGCGGCGCATCGCGATGGCCGCCTCACCGAAGCGGAACGCGACTATCAAGCCGCGCTTGCCGCAGAGCCCTCCCACGTCGACGCACTGCATCTGCTCGGCGTGTTGCGCCATCAACAAGGCCAGCACGCGGAAGCAGCCGAACTGGTGCGTCGCGCGGTGGACCTGCGTCCCGCCGATGCCGGCCTGCAACTCAATCTTGGCAATGCGCTCAAGGCACTAGGCCGGATTGACGACGCCATCGAGCGATTCCGAAACGCGCTGCATCTGGAGCCCGGCTTTTCGCTCGCGCAGTACAACCTCGGCAATGCGTACGCGGCGGCGGGCCGTCACGAAGACGCCGCCGATGCCTTCGAAAAAGCGCTGCGCCTGCAACCGCTGGATGCCGCGACCTGGAACAACTTCGGTAATGCGTTGCTCGGCATGCGTCGTTTCGACGAAGGTGCGAAGGCCTTTCGCCGCGCGCTGCAGATCCGTCCCGGCCACGCGGGCGCGCACAACAATCTCGGCATGGCGCTCAATTCGCTCGGCGACACCCACGGCGCGATCGAGCAATTCCGCGCCGCCATTGCGGCCGAGCCGAACTATGTCGCGGCGCATTTCAACCTGGGCAATCTCCTCGATGCCTCCGGCCATCCGCAAGACGCCGTGCCGGTGCTGCAGAACGTACTGCGCATGCAGCCGCAATTTGCGCCGGCGCACTTCGGATTGGGTCACGCGCTGGCGGCTATCGGCTCGCACGAAGCCGCGTTGCCGCAATTTGAACGCGCGGTCGGGCTCGATCCGAAGTACGGCGTGGCGTGGCTTGGCTTGGGCAACGCGCATTTGGCGCTCGGCGCACACAAACCCGCTTTGCGTGCGTTCGATCAGGCCCTGCGGCTTGATCCTGGTCTTGTCGCGGCGAACCTGAACCGGGGGCTGACTCTGCTTGCTTTGGGCGATTACACGCGCGGCCTGTCCGCTTACGAATGGCGTCTGCGCACGCCGGGCGGCATTAAGCTGCCGTTGCTGCCGAAGTGGAACGGTGAGCCGCTGCCGCGCCAGACGTTGCAGATTCGCGCAGAACAAGGTTTCGGCGATACCCTGCAGTTCGTTCGTTTTGTCCCCTTCGCGGCGAAGCTCGCCGGGCAGGTCGTGCTTGAAGTTCAGCCGGAACTCGTCGCGTTGCTGGAACCGGCGGCGCATGCCGCGGGCGTTTTGTTGAAGAGCACCGCGAATGCCGCTGCGCCCAGTACGCCCAGTACGCCCACCAATGCCGACGCTTTCTCGCCGTTACTGAGTTTGCCCTTGGCGCTGGGTTTATCGAGTGTCGACAAGGTGCCGGCGCGCACGCCGTACCTCGTGGTGCCGGCGGCTTATCGAAAGAAGTGGCGCGGCTCGCTCGGGGGTCAATCGAAACGCAAGCTGGGCATTACATGGTCCGGGCGCAATCAGCCGGGCGAAACCCGTTCGGCGTCGCTTGGCATGCTTGAACCGCTGCTCAGGCTGGAAGGCATCGACTGGATCGTCTTGCAGCCTACGTTGACCGACGAAGAGCGTGCCTTGCTGGACGCCCATCCGCGCACCCGCTTTATTCAGCGGCTGGAAGGAAAGCTCGAAGATTTCGCCGATACCGCTGCGATCGTAGATCGGCTGGACGGTGTGGTATCCGTCGATACCGCCGTCGCTCACCTGAGCGGCGCGTTAGGAAAACCATTGTGGCTGATGCTGCCGTTCGCGGCGGACTGGCGCTGGGGCATCGATACCCCGTCGACCCCGTGGTATCCGAAAGCGCGCTTGTTCCGGCAACCCAAACCCGGCGCATGGGGCGATGTGATCGCACGGGTGGCGAGCGAGGTCGGCGCTTCGTAGAACGGGGTCAGAAATTGAACGCACAAACAAAAAATCCCTCGCCATTCGCGAGGGATTTTTTTGCATTCAAAGGCGTGCTTTCAAGCTGTCTTGTATTGACTCCGCGCTTCCGTGGATCGATACAAAACCAGCGTCGCGATCAACCCGCAGACTGCGGCAACGGCCATCCATGCACCCGGGGCCGCCTTGTTGCCGGTTACATGAATCAGATACGTGGAGATGGCCGGCGTGAATCCGCCGATCGTCGTCGCCAGGCTATAGGCGAGCGAGAAACCGGTCGTGCGCACTTCGACGGGCATGACTTCGGTAAGCGCGACAACCATCGCACCGTTATAGCTGCCGTACAGGAACGACAGCCACATCTCCACGCCCAGCAGGCGCAGGAACGACGGATCGGCCACCAGCCACTGCACGGCCGGATACGACGTGAGGATGGTGAGGATCGTGAAGAACAGTAGCACCGGGCGGCGGCCGACGCGATCGGAAATCGCCCCGGAAAGGGGCAACCACACAAGATTCGACAAGCCGATAAACACCGTCACCACGAGCGCGTCGATGGAAGAAAGCTTGAGCACTTCCTTGCCAAAGGTCGGCGTGTACGCCGTGATCATGTAGAACGACACGGTGGTCATGATGACCATGCCCATGCCTGCGAGCACGATGCCCCAATTAGAAATCATCGACTTCATGATCTCGCCCATTTCCGGACGATGCTTGCGCGCGAGAAATTCTTCAGTTTCTTGCAGCGAACGGCGAATGATGAACAGGAACGGCACGATCAGGCAGCCGATGATGAACGGCACACGCCATCCCCACGATGTCATCTGGTCAGGCGGTAAAATCTTGCTCATGCCTACGCCGATCAACGCAGCGAAGACCACGGCTACTTGCTGGCTGCCAGACTGCCATGAGCAATAAAAGCCCTTGTTGCCCTTGGTCGCGATCTCGGAGAGATACACCGACACGCCGCCGAGTTCCACGCCGGCCGAGAAGCCTTGCAGCAGACGTCCAGCCAACACGATGATCGGCGCCAACACGCCAATGGTCGCGTACCCCGGGATTACCGCAACGAGCAAGGTACCGATCGCCATCATGGTCAAGGTGAGTATCAGGCCCTTGCGTCTCCCGTGATGATCGATATACGCACCGAGCACGATGGCGCCAATCGGCCGCATCAAAAATCCCGCCCCAAACACGGATAACGCCAGCATCAGCGATGCGAATTCGTTACCACTTGGGAAGTAAGTCTTGGCGATGGCCGAGGCGTAATAGCCATAGACCATGAAGTCGTACATTTCGAGGAAATTGCCGCTGACGACGCGGAACACCGACTTCGCCTTCGACTCGTTCGCGGGCGTTGCATGTGACGGGCTGGACATGACGATCTCTAAAAACGGTGGCCAGTTCCCGGCGGCTGACGCGCCGCGGATCGACCGGATGTTGACGACGATCCGATAGCACTGCACCGGATGCCTGTGTAAGCTTCGCCGTGCGCAGACCGGCGAAAAAAAATGCTCAAAACCATGCACGTCGCCAATGTTACAGCGGGAAAGTGAAATTCGCCTACCCGGAACATCGCGTATATGGGCGTAAAAGCACCTTAAAATTACATTACACATGTCTATCTATAAGCATACATTTTCTGATCAATCATGGCCCTTCGTGCTGCGCACAGCCACGTCTGGCGACGCGCAGCTGATCGCCGGCATGCATGCGCAAAGCTGGGCGTCGGCGTATCGAGGAATTCTGCCGGACGATTTTCTCGATCGCGAGATGACGGCAGAACGTGCAACGCACTGGAACACACGATTCGACGAACTGGCCGGCGGCGCGGGCGAGGTATTGATCGCGATGCAAGATGACCGGGCGATCGGTTTCGTTTGCCTGGTCGCACCCGATGAAAACGGCAGCGTCCTCGTGGACAATCTGCACGCGCTGCCGGAAGCCAAGGGCAGCGGGTTGGGCACCGCCATGCTGAGCATCGCCGCGCAATGGGCGCACGATCGCGGCGCGGCCGGCATGCATCTATACGTACTCGAACCGAACGTTGCGGCGATTGGTTTTTATGAGTCTCGTGGCTGGAAGCTGGCCGGTCGCGAAGACGACACGATGGGCGGCATTCATATCATCGCGCTGCGTTATGTCCTGCCTGTTGGCCGATGACGTGGCGTTTCTTTTGCCTTTGCAAATGGACCGCTGTAATCTCGTTCAACGCCTGTGCACTGACCTAAAAAGCCCGTGTCTCCAGAGCCATGTGCCGTCCGCTGAAACGTCCGTTGCGTCCGTGTCGAATTAGCGAGTTTTTTTCATTTCAAACACCTCTTATTCAAGGAACTAAGAAGGTTCTGAGCGACGCGCCAAGCTGGCGCTGGGTATCATCGAGGGCTGTTCTGTGGCGGGTCCGGCAAAGGTGAAATATTGATCACCTTTGCGGCAACAACCGGGCGACGTCCACACGGCTGCCCCGCTTGTTCGTTCGTTGAGCAGTCCTGACGCGCGCTTTCGGAAATGAGAAAAAGATGAATGCTCCTATGGTCGTGGTACAAAGCGATCTGCTTCTGCCGACGCTGTTCCCGCTTGCCAGTATGCCCAACGCCATTTATGGCGAAGAGTGGACATTAACCGGCACGCGTCCGAGTTTGACCGAATATGAAATACCGTTTTACGCGGCGCGTTTCCTCACGGCATATGTCAGTGCGCTATCTCTTCGCAACGATCGGTTCCCCTATACGCCGGCCAGTCTCTGGGGCAAGTTCAAACGCAATGATGAATTTGATCACGTAGCGCAAGGCGTTGACGCTCCTCCTATTGTGATTGGCGAAGCACCGCAAGCCGTCGAGCCGGCGCCGTTCGCGTTCGAGCCGTTCACCGCGCCCGATGACCGGCATGGGAAAGCGCCAGCAGCGAATAACGATCATCACAAACAACTTGCCGGTGGCGCGATTGCCCTGGCATGTGCGGGATTTATTGCGTGGGCATTGTTCGGTACGAAGATCGACCATCAGGATACCGAAATGCATCAATCCAAGGTTGTGCTGAGTGCAACCCCGGTAGTCACGCCGGCGTCTGATTCTGAACCGACTCATAGAGCCGGTGCGCCTAGCGCAACCGTGGTGGTTGCTGCGACTTCGGCACCTGCCAAGACTTCGACTACTACTGCGGCATCGATAGAGGCTTCTGCCTCCCGTCCGGCTGCGATTGCCGCGTTGCCATCTGTGCAAAAACCGGTGGTTATCAGTGGCGTTGGCCAGTCGCCGGTGAAGACGGACTCGGCAACAAGCACAAACGCTATTGCCAGTCATGACCGGCCTGCTGCACCTCGCACCGTGTCAGAGCGCGCAACCAAATTACAGCCAGTGGCACAAAAACATGAACGCCATGGCGCGAAAGCCAAGGCGAAAAGCAAGCGCGATGCGCGTCGGTACGAGGTGATTCATCGGCGCAAAGGCCATGAGTACCTCGGCGCACCGGTTTATCGCAGCACCGGGCACGAAGCTCCCATTGCATCGCCGGGCCGCCGTACGCTCGCGCGTGATGACACGCGTCCCAACACGGCGAACTCCTCGCTTAGCGTCACGGACATGTACAACATGCTCGCGCACTCGGCCGTGCTCGATGACAACAGCGGCGCTTCGCGTCAGTCAGTTCGCGCGGCGCCCGGAGAAACGGCCGCTTTGCCGCCAAGGCGTGCAAGCGCCGGCGAAACACCTAGTTGGAATTCTGACTTGAACCAACGCCGCGTCACTGACACGCCCTCATACATCTCCAAATGATCGGCCGCCCTCATGGCCGCATCGTGCGACGCCCAACGCCTTTCCTACACGCGCAGCACGACGTGTCGTGAATCGGTAGCCGACACTTACTTAATCTTGAAGCCTCGCTCTATGAAGTCCCGCACCCTCTCCACCCTTCTGAACGCGTTGTTCGTTACGGTGATCGCGTGTGGCTCATCCGTCGCGACGGCTTATCAGCCAGTGGGCACGCTGCTCTCGGCGACCGGTCTCGCCGACCCCATCCGGCAACCGACCGTAAATGGTTCTATCGACGATTTTCAGGTTAGCACTGACGCAGCAGGCGCAAAAGTCCTTGCTCGAGCGTGTCATTGCAGTGTCGAATGATCGGGCGCCGCGCCTGACTGCTGACTTGTCCATTGTTTGGGTGCAGGAAAATGAAGTGTCGCAACGTCGGCAACAGATGCAGGTGGAATCGGCGGCATTATTGAACGAGAAATCCTTTGCCTAGCGCAAGCTGCTCATGTTGCAGTGGCAGGTTCGGCAGCTTGAGGATCAGAACCAAAGAGGACTTGTTCAGTAACGCGCAAGCTTGATCCAGCGTTTGATCCGAGCAAACCATGTAGCAACAAAAAAGGCCGTTCCAACTTTCAAGTTGAAACGGCCTTTGTCATTGATCTTCAAAAAAGCAGTTACGGACTGATTATGCGCTGTTCGACCACGATCGCCTAGAAACGAGTTTCGCGTGCCACGCGAAGGAACGTATCGAGTAACGGCGTGCAATCGAGCAATTCATCTCCACCCGCGCGATGGAACTCCGGATGCCATTGCACGCCCATCACAAACGGCGCGCGGCGATAACGCACCGCTTCAATAATGCCGTCGTGTGCCGATACCGCTTCGATGTTTAGGTCACGGCCAACCGTCTTGACCGCCTGATGGTGGATCGAGTTGACGAGCGCCTCACGATGCCCCGGAAACATGTTGACGAGTGTTGAGCCATCGGGAAAACGAATCGGGTGTCGATGCTGATCGTATTGCTCGTTCACATGCACACCGGCCGTGGGGACATCGGTCGCAATATCTTGATAAAGCGTTCCGCCAAACGCGACGTTGATCAGTTGGCAACCGCGGCACACACCCAGCACCGGCTTGCCCGCCTCGACGAATTCATGCAACAGCTCAAGCTCGTACATGTCCCGCACGCGGTCGCCAGGCCATTCGTGGCGCGTGGCGGCTTCCGCATACGATTGCGGCGACACGTCAGCGCCGCCTTGGAGCAGCAAGCCATCTAGCTGTTTCGCGTAGTCGCGCAGCCGGATGTTGCTCGGATGCAGCATGCCCTGATGGCCAACCGTCGGAATCATGAAGACCAGCACGTCGCGCGACATCACCCAATGCGCAATCGACTCCTCCAGATACTGCAGCGTCTTGCCGCGCAACCCTTTGGCGCCCGGTTCAGGATGAAAAATCCGCGCCGACACACCAATTCGTAACGTCCGCTGCGTGATCCGCTGACCTGCGCGGTCGAAGATTTGACGCGCGCGCGCCTTGATCACCCGGCCAAATACCGACCAAGCGGAATCACTTTGGTGCAGGTACGCAGGCGGCGCCTTCATCTCGGGTGCATCGGGGGAATTGGGCGGCGGACGGAATGTGCCAAAGTCCGGCGCAGCCGTAAATTCCGGCGGCAAGCTGGAAGCGGGTTTCGATGTGACGCTTTCCGTCACGCTCGCGCTTTCTTTCACGCTCGCGGCTTCAGCCTCAGCGGATTGTGCCTCTGTCGCGTTCTCAACCTCTGTCGCGAGACTGGCTTGCGCTTCCGTCGCCGTCTCAACTTGCGCGGCGAGATTCGCCTTGGCATCGATCGTTTTATTCGCGGAAGATGCGGACCGCGCGCTTTCACGCGCTACCGTTTCCTGCAGCGCCGTCGCCTTCGCGGCCGATGCACGAGCAGCGGCGGCATCGTCGCGTTGGGCTTTGGCTGTATCGACAGGTTCTACTGTCGACGCGCTGTCTGGCGCATCCGTCGATGCCCGTTCGGCTGCAGTGGCATTCGACGCCGGTTGCGTAGCTGGAATGGGAATATCCGAACTCTTCGTGGAAGACGCGGGCGGGACGGCCGGCGTATGGCCGCTCTGGACTGAGCCTGAAACGTCGGCTGCGGGAGCACCGGTACGGGGCGTGCTCGGTGTTATCGACCCACTTGATTCATTTGACTCGTTTGACTTGTTTTCGCTCATTCCGTTTTTAGGCGCGAGGCGCTGTGAGAATGGTCAGAGTTTAATTATCCGCCTCTGGTCCGGGGGCGGCAAACCATCAAACAATTGCTCACATTATCGGGGGAAACAAAGCTTTCATGCTCAAGGATGATCTCTCGGCTCCTCGAATGTTTCTCGCAGCGCGATCTGCATGGTTGCGTGAATTTTGACGCACCAGCGCCACAATACCGTGAGCAACAACGCCGCGCAGACGAGCACCGCGATCATCAAGCCGAACGGCGGCAGGATGCCGCCCGAAAGCACTGTCACCAGCAGGAAAACACCGAACATCGCGAGAATCGGGATCAAGCCGGAAATGGCCGATCGCAACGCGCGCGTGAAACGTCCGGCCTTCGCGGGCTGCACGCTCACTTCGGCGAGCATCAGCGCGAGCGACCCCAGTTTTCGATACACCGCCACCAGGAACGGCATGGACACCAGCAATGCCAAGCTCCAGAGCGCGACACGCTGAGCGTTATTGGTGGGCAACCAGCGTGACAAATATTCGGTGGCAAACGGCGCCGAGTAGGACGCCGACAGGAAGATCGCGGCCACCAGGGCGAGATTCACCGCAATCTGCACCACGATCCGCCTCGTCATGCTGAATAGCGTCGGCCCGCCTGTGTCAGGCGAAAGGCTCGCGAGCCACTGCGAATAGAGGCCAAAAGTGTTCGCGACAGGAACGGGCATGGAGCGGGCAATGCGGCGTGTGATCGGATCGGCGGCCTTGATCAGATAGGGGGTGAACAGCGTAGTCAACGCGGAAACCGTGACGGCGATCGGGTACAGGAAACTGCTGGTCACTTTCAGCGACAACCCCAGCGACGCGATGATGAACGAGAACTCGCCGATCTGCGCCACGCTCATCCCCACCCGCATCGAGGTGCGCCCATCCCTGCCCGCGAGGAAAGTGCCAAGTCCGCAGGACACGATCTTGCCGAACACGACCGCAACCGTAATCACCGCGATCGGCCACCAGTAATCCACGAGCACCGCCGGGTTCAGCATCAGGCCGATGGTCACGAAGAAGATGGCGGAAAACATGTCGCGAACCGGCGCGATCAGGTGCTCGATGCGCTGCAGGTTGCGCGATTCAGCCATGATCGCGCCGATCAGGAAAGCGCCGAGCGCAATGCTGTAATCGAATTTCACGACCAGCAAGCAGAAGCCAAAACAAAAGCCGAGCACGGTAACAAGCAGCATCTCGTCGCTCTTGGCTTTCGCGACATAGTCGAGTGCGCGCGGCACGATCAGGATGCCGACCACCATCGATACGGTCATGAACAGCAGCAACTTGCCCAGCGTGACAAACGCGACGCCCGCCGAGACGGAACCCGTCTGCGCGATGCCCGAGAGCAGCACGAGCATGGCGATGGCGAGAATGTCCTCGACGATCAAAATGCCGAAGATCAGTTGCGCGAACGGCTCGCCCTTCATGCCGAGTTCGGAGAGCGCCTTGACGATGATCGTTGTGGACGAGATGGCGAGCATGGCGCCGAGGAACAGCGAATCCATTGCGTTCCAGCCAAACCACTGCCCGATTTCATAGCCGATCCAGATCATTAGCACGATCTCGGACGCTGCAGCCACGAACGCCGTCGCGCCGACCTTGAACAGCTTTTTCAGGCTGAATTCGAGGCCAAGCGAAAACATCAGGAAAACCACGCCGAGTTCGCCGAGCGTCTGGATGGTGGCTTCGTCGTGGATAAGCTGGAACGGCGGCGTGTACGGCCCAATGATCACGCCCGCCACGATGTATCCCAACACGACCGGCTGCTTCAAACGGTGAAACAACACCGTGACGACGCCCGCAATCGCCATGATTACCGCCAGATCCTGAATGAAGCCGATCGCGTGATGCATCCACAAATCCTTACAAAAAGCACACAGGGATGCAGATAGTACCGCAACGGTTTTTTACATTGGTGACGGAAATGATCAGACGATGGGCAGAGCAGGAGACGCCATCGGACAGCGCCGATGGCGGTATGGCGCGCGATCTTCAGTCTCAAAGGCGACCGCGCCTTGGGAAGCGTGCCGGCCTGAACCGATATCAGGCCGGCCTCAGACAACTAAGGCTTATTAGACCGCCGCTTCGTCTTCTTCGCCCGTGCGTATGCGGATGACGCGTTCGACGTCGGTCACGAAGATCTTGCCATCGCCAATCTTGCCGGTCCGGGCCGCGCCGATGATTGCGTCAATCACCTGATCCGTCTGTGAGTCGGCCACGACCACTTCGATCTTCACCTTCGGCAGGAAGTCGACCACGTATTCCGCGCCGCGATACAGCTCCGTGTGCCCCTTCTGCCGCCCGAAGCCCTTGACCTCGGTGACTGTCAGACCGGTGAGCCCGGCGCCGGCGAGTGCTTCACGGACTTCGTCGAGCTTGAACGGTTTGATGACTGCGGTGATGCGTTTCATGGCGCGCCTCTTGAGAAATTGTACGAATAAGCGAGAAAACGGATTTAAGAATCGATAGTTTGATTCTAGCCGCGTTTTCTCAGTTGACTGTAGAGATCTCGCGCCATAACACCGGGATCACGCCGTTATCGACGCATTTACGCGCAGATATGGTGCAAACGGCTCAATCCACCGGAATATTCTTCAAATCGTTCATCCAGACGACCGACTCCGAATCGCTCGGCGCGCGCCAATCGCCGCGTGGCGATAACGAACCACCCGTTCCTACTTTCGGTGCGTTCGGCACGCAAGACCGCTTGAACTGGCTCGTCCGGAAAAAACGGTCGACGAAAATACCCAAGTTGTGCTTGATGGCCGGCAACGCGTATTCGTTTCGGGCGACATGCGCGCCTTCGGGCCAGTCGCCCGCATCGCGATCCTTCCACGCGGTGTAGGCAAGAAACGCCACTTTCGTTGGCGCGAAACCAAAGCGCAACGTGTAGTACAGGTTGAAATCCTGCAGCTCGTACGGCCCAATGACGCTCTCGGTTTTTTGCTCCGGATTGCCGTTCGATTTACCGGGAACGAGTTCCGGGCTGATGTCGGTATTCAGGATGTTGATCAGCACGTCCGAACCCGAGTTGCCGATTTGTCCGGTCTCCGCGACCCAGCGGACCAGATGCGTGATCAGCGTTTTCGGAACGCTGGCGTTGACGTTGTAGTGCGACATGTGATCGCCCACGCCGTACGTGCACCAGCCAAGCGCGAGTTCGCTCAGGTCGCCCGTGCCAACCACGATTCCGCCCTTGAAGTTCGCAAGCCGGAACAGATGATTCGTGCGCTCGCCTGCCTGCACGTTCTCGAACGTGATGTCGTATTCCTCCTTGCCCGACGCATACGGGTGGCCGAGGTCTTTCAGCATCTGCTCGCAACTTGGCCGGATGTCGATCTCGCTCGCCGTACAACCAACGATCTCCATCAGTTGACGCGCCTGCAGGAGCGTCCGGTCGCTTGTGGCGAATCCGGGCATGGTCACGCCGAGAATATTCGTGCGCGGCAGCTTGAGCCGGTCCATGGCCTTCGCGCAGACAAGCAATGCATGGGTTGAATCCAGGCCGCCTGAAATGCCGATCACGACCTTCGATATGCCGCTAGCCGAGAGCCGTTGCACGAGTGCCTGCACCTGGATGTTGTAGACCTCGTTGCAGCGTTCGTCGCGGCGCTTCGGGTCGGACGGAACGTAGGGGAAACGCTCCACGACGCGGTCCAACGGCAATGCACGATTGATCGGCAGATCAAGATTGAAGCGCACCGTTTCGAATTTCGATACCTCGTCGGCATGCCGGCGCACCGACTGGCCAAACGTGGTCTGGCGCATGCGCTCACGCGAGAGCCGCTCCAGGTCGACATCGGCGAAAACGAGATGCGAGGTGTCCAGAAAACGCTCTGACTCGGCGAGCAGTTCGCCGTTTTCGTAGATCACCGCCTGACCGTCCCACGCCAGGTCGGTCGTCGACTCGCCCCTACCCGCCGATGTGTACAAATACGCCGAAAGGCACCGCGCGGACTGCTGCCCAACCAGTTGATGCCGGTAACTCGACTTGCCGACCACCACGTTCGATGCCGACAGATTCACCAGCACCGTTGCCCCCGCGAGCGCGGCGAATGACGAAGGCGGCACCGGCACCCAGACGTCTTCGCAGATTTCCACGTGAAAGCGGAACAGCGGCATGTTGGCAATTTCAAACAGCAGCGACGCTCCGAAAGGCACTTCGGCACCGAGCAACGTGACGCGATCCGTCGATGCGTTCTCAGCTGCACTGAACTGGCGCGCTTCGTAGAACTCGCCGTAGTTCGGCAGATAACTCTTGGGCACGACGCCCTGGACCTGACCGCCCGCAACCACCACGGCGCAATTGAAAAGCGTATGGTCAACGCGCAGCGGCATGCCCACGATCATTGCAATGGAGAGCGTCTTCGATGCCGCCACAACCGACCCGAGCGCCTCTTCGCAGGCATCGAGCAAGGCCCGCTGGTGGAACAGGTCGTCGCACGTGTAGGCCGGAAGCCCAAGCTCCGGGAACGCGACCAGCACCGCACCGTTTGCCGCAGCCTGCTTAGCCAGGTCGATGGTTTCGGCGGCATTGAACGCCGGATCGGCAACACGGCAACGAGGCACGCCTACCGCCACGCGAGCGAAATCGTGGCTGTAGAGATTGAAGAATCGGTTTTTCATCTTGAGCTTGTCCATACGATGCCCCGCATTCGGGGATCCTGTTCCGGCGCATAACGGGTTAAGGGCGGATTTAGAGTGACCCCTGAGAGTGACCCCTGAGAGTGACCCCTGAGCGACCGCTGTAAAAGCGAAAGCATTTCGACATGATAATAAGTCGAGTTGCCGTTTCCGGGCGTCTATTGGATCAAGGGTTAGCCATCCGGTCAGGATTCGAGAGTATCAAACGCCCGGCGCTATGCCTTTTTTCTGAAGGGCGTATGCGCTTCCAACTCCTGGATATGCTGGTCCATCGCCGCCGTCTCTTCATCGAGGAATTCACTGATCGCGTGGGCAAACCGCGGGTCCGCGACCCAATGCGCGGACCAGGTGGGCGTAGGCAGCATGCCGCGCGACATCTTGTGCACGCCCTGCGCGCCGCCTTCAAAACGAGCCAGCCGGTTCTCGATGCAATACTGGATTCCCTGCATGTAGCAGGTTTCAAAATGCAGGCCCGAAATGAATTCCTTTGTGCCCCAGTAGCGGCCGAACATCACGTCGCCGCCGATCATGTTCAGCGCGCACGCGAGCCGCTGGCCGTCCACTTCGGCGATCACGAGCAAAATGCTGTCGGGCGCCCCCGCGTGGATCTGGCCAAAGAATTCGCGCGATAAATACGGCGGATTCCAGTGCTCGCGGTAGGTATTTTCATAACACGCGTAGAAGAAATCGAGCGCTTGCTCATCTATTTCCGCCCCGCGCAGCCACGTGTAGGTGACGCCGGCATCGACAACGCGCCGACGATCCTGCTTCACCTTCTTGCGCTTGTCGTGGCTCATGGTCGCGAGAAAGGCGTCGAAGCTGTCATAACCACCGGACTCGCCGGACTCACCGGATGCGCCGCGTGCATTTTCCCAGTGAAACTGCACGCCTTCGCGCAGCATGTAGCCGGCTTCGGTGAGCGCTTCGAGATCCTGTTCTTGCGGGAAAAGCACGTGCAGGGAAGACAGTTCCAACTGCTTGGTCAACTCGATCGCGCCGCGCGCGAGCATCACGCGCTCTTCGTGCGTGGCGGCGATCAGGCGCGGCCCGGTCACGGGAGAAAACGGCACCGCCGATAGACCCTTCGGATAGTACTTAAGGCCGTTTCGCTCGAAGGCGTCGGCCCAGGCGTGATCGAACACGTATTCGCCGCGGGAGTGCTTCTTGAGATAGAGCGGCATGGCGCCGCTCAGCTTGCCGTCGCGTCTGAGGAGCAGGAAATGTGGCCGCCAGCCGGTTCGGGCGACCGCGCAGCCCGTGTCCTGCAGCGCCGACAGAAATTCGTGCCGGACGAACGGGTTATCGCCAGCGAGACGGTTCCATTCCTCCGGGGTCACGGAATCGAGCGAATCGACCACATGTATTTCGACCTTGCGGTTCAACAGGCTTACCTCGCTTCGGGCTTGTTTGGGGCTTGTCTGGAGCTTGCTCCGGCTGCGTGCCGGGCGCTTGGTGCGCCGCGGAACAGTTATTCTCGCCGAAGTCACGAGATTTTGTTCGGAAGGGGTTTAACGCAGAAGCTTGAGGGATAATGCGCGGCATTGCGGCTTTCGCCTTTTCGCCAAGCTTCTCCCATGCCCTGGTTCCTGTATCTCATCGAATGCGCCGACGGAAGTCTCTATACAGGGATTGCGACCGATGTCGAGGCGCGGTTCGCGAAACACGTCAGCGGCGAAGGCGCGAAATATACGCGATCACGCAAGCCCGTGGCCGTACGGGCTTCGTTTGAGCTGAGTGGTCGGGCAGAAGCCTCGCGCGCCGAGTATTGGGTGAAGCGATTACCAGCGGCGCGGAAATGGAAGTTGGTATCGGGGGATCTGGAATTGGCAGCAGTCATGCCGGCCGTGGAAGTGGAGCTGGAAGCCGAATCCAGCACTCATGCCGAGGCGCGATAAGCGATGCACCCCGGGCGCTCAGCACGCTGCGAGTAACAAACGGGTGGATTCAGACCGCTGACTCACGATCACATTAGCTGCTGCGCCAACGATCGGAACCCGTTGGCGCAGAACCGTCCTACTGATTTTCAAGTGCGGTCATCTTTCAAAATGCCCCCCCGGCTGCCAAAGCAGAACGTTCCAGCATTTCCCGCTGTCGCCGCGTGCAAATGAATGCGTCCTAACTCTGAACTGGCCACGCAATTTTTGCCCAGTTCAAACCGCCGTCCTTTACGTCCTAGACATGACCGAACATCTCGAGTGCGAATCCGTACGCTGGGGTGAGGAAACGAAGATCCGCGTTACGCGTGGCATCCGCAATCGTCAATGCACTCCATGTCACAGCGCCGTCGATGCTTGTCTCCAGATCCGTTGCTCGCCTTCTTGGAGGCTCTCTAATAATGCCGACAATCCGAGCGAGCGGGAACAGAAATCCTCCCACCGGTGTGTGCGGAGAACCATGACGCGGCATAATGGCGGCGTCGGCATAACATTCTGCAAAGAGATATCAGGCCATTTGCAACATCGAGAAATTCATGACTCTTCGCTGACACAGTGGCGGGCGCGAAGGCGAGTGCTATGGTCTATAGCCTCGTGCGGACTTGCCGGGCCTGCAACGTCGAGCCCTATGCGTATCTGTATTATGTGCTCACCGAGATGCCACAACGGGCATCGGATGCTGACATTAAATTAGCGACCTGCTGCCGTTTAACTTCGCCAAACGAGTGCAGTTGGCTAAAACACACCCGCGCGTGAAGCACCCCGATCTGGGGTCCAATCCGCGTTCTCCACGGGCTTGGGCATAAGTCGATCATCGATCGGCAACGTAGGCGTGCTCGCTATCGCAACGTGGGCGCCAGCGCGGTGCAACTGCGACCTCGGCTAAAATAGCGGAGTGCTCGCTCTCGCATCAACCATCGGAAATCATTCCATGACCAGGCCAAATCTCAGCTCCCTCAGCATTGCTTCGGACCGTAACCAGTCTAATCTGTCGAAAGGGCAAAAGGCGTTCAACACGCTTATCAAGCAGATTGAAAAGCGACGCGCCAGACTGAGTGCCTGGGAGGCTGCAATGCCCGCCTTCCATCGGAAATACGTAAGCGATTTCGCGCCCCTTGAGCAGACTTCCAACGACTTGCGGAAGAAGCTCGTGCATCGCCTGGACCAGGCGTACGCTCAGAAGGGGCTGACCAAATCCGAGCGACGCACGATTGCAGAGCTGATCAGCGACCTGGCAGGTGAGCTGGTCGCGCAAAGCGACGATCCGGAGCTTAAAACGATTTACAACCGGTATAGCGAATCTGACTTTGACAGTGAAGCTGCCGCCGAGCTGGACGACATGAAATCGGTGCTTGAGGCCATGCTCGGGGTCGAGTTGGGCGACGACGTTGATATGAGTTCTCCCGAGGACGTGTTGCAGCGTGCCCATGCGCAAATGGAACGGATGCAGGCACAAGATGCACTCGAAAATCAGGCTCGGGAAGCGCGCCGCGCCAAACGAAAAAAGACACCTAGACAACTCGCAGCAGAGGCGCGAGAACAAGTTGAGCAGGCCGAGCTTAGCTTATCTATCCGCGAGGTCTATCGCAAACTGGCCAGCGCCTTGCATCCGGACCGCGAAACCGATCCGCAGGAACGTGAGCGCAAGACCACTTTGATGCAGAGGGTCAATCAAGCGTATAGCAAAAATAGCCTGTTGCAATTGCTTGAGTTGCAGTTGGAGTTAGAACACATCGACCAGAGCGCCATCAACAACATCGGCGAAGACCGGTTGAAACACTACAACAAGATTCTAAAGGAACAGGTCGGTGAACTCGACCACGAAATCCTGCACGTCGAGAACGGATTCAAGCACAGCTATGGAATTCCGCCCTTCATCGACGTGTCTCCCAGCACCATCATGCGCAATCTTGGCGCCGATATCTTCTCGCTGCAAGAGAGCCTTCAGGCCCTTGAACATGACCTGCTCGTATTCGACGACGTCAAGCAACTGAAGGGCTGGCTAAAGGCCGTGAAACGGTCATTAGCCACGCCGCGCTTCGACGATATGCCGTTCTAGGGGAGCGCCGTCTTTCGTGCTTCATCCGTGGTGTGGAGAAACCACCGCTTACTGACAATCCATCCGTTTTGAGCAACAAATTGAACTGCTCGGATGTATCGCCCTATGAGACCGTATGAGGGGTGCGCTCAGACGGATGTCTTCCCAAGACTTCGAGCTCCGCTAGTGGCCGCATAAAAAAGTGCACCGCAACATCCGCGAAGACCTCAACGTAGCAGCTATGCGCGGGAAAATCGCGGAATCAGGATATCGGTGAGACGTCGCTTGCCACCAACCCGTGGAACAACTGGTATCGCCACAGTCATCGCCTCGCGTATCAACGATCCACTTCCGGAGCGTCATGGTCTGGCTGACGGCCACGATCGGACAGCCGCGGATCTGACCGCTCGCCTCTAGCCGGCGCCATCGGCGCGATCACCGGCCCATCGCGCAGCACGGGCATATTCCTTACGAAGTCGACGATCTCCACGGCCAGACGCCGGTCATCGGTCTCCCGTGACGCGGCCATCGCCAGCGCCATCTCGCGCCACGCGGCGAACACGCCGAAATGTGCCTCCCAGCCCGCGCGCCGCTGCGTGTCCGTCGCCACCGCGCGCCAGTACCGCGGCGTTTCTCCGCGCTCCAGCATGTACACGACGGCTTGCTTTGGATAGCGGCGCGCCGCCCCGCGCGTGCGCCGTGACGTTGCATTCGCCTCCACACCATGCGCCTGGAGCTGCTGCGCAAACCGCTCCCGCCAGCGCTGCAGGTCACGCTTGGCCGGATTGAGCCGTCGCCCGTCCGGGCCCCTCACCTGCACGCACAGATGCACATGCGGATGCGCCTGGTCGTCATGCGCGGCGAAGACGTAGTCGCGACCATCGCCGAATTCGAGCGCCGCAAAATCGCGCGCCGCATCATGTACCGCACGACGCTCCGTACCCGGGGGCATCGACAGCAGGATGTTGAACACCTCGCGATGCGTGCTGGTCTCCGGTAGTCCCCAGCCGCCGAACTGCCACGCATCGGCCAGATCGTGCAGAGCGGCTGCGCCCACAATGGTCTGCCCGTCCTGGTCCTCGAGTTGGACCTCGCCGTTGCGGGAGATGTAGCGCAGATGCCGACGCACGGCACCCATGCCCTGCCCACCGGATGCCCTGTTGGTGATTTTCACCATCACCTCGGGCGTATGTTTCAGCGTGCGCGCCAGTTGCTCGCGCACACGTGCCGCCTGACTCCCGATCTGGACGTGCGAGAGCTGCGGCGCCCCGACGTGCCGCAACGGATCGTGGAACAACCGGTCGCCCCAGTTCAGGAGCATCGTGTCGATGTAGATCTTCGGAAAAGGCATGCTAGCGACTCCAGCGATCAATGTTCGCGCGAAGCAGACCCGACACCGCGCGCAGATGGGCATCGATCTGCGTCTTCA
Organism: Caballeronia eucalypticola; assembly: GCF_047608185.1. Lineage (NCBI taxonomy): Bacteria > Pseudomonadati > Pseudomonadota > Betaproteobacteria > Burkholderiales > Burkholderiaceae > Caballeronia > Caballeronia eucalypticola. The sequence continues at coordinate 144,993 of NZ_JBLKRU010000004.1, read as the reverse complement.
GCTCCACGAGCAGGCGAGCGTTACCTGCATCGGCAGCCGTCCCATCCCGGTCGATTTCACGAATCACCGGTCCCAGTGAGCGGCTGATCCTCGCGAGCGCGTGGTTCGAGGCGGCAAGCAGCACCATCTCCTGCTCGCCGAACTGGGGGACATGCGTCAACTGCGCGCGGATCATCGCAACGACCCAGCGATTCGCGGTGAACCCGCATGTCGTTGCCTGCCGCTCGACCGCGTGCAATTCGGGTCGGGTCAGGCGGATCTCGAGGCGTTCGCGATGCTCGCCAACGGGGGGCGAGCGCATGAAGTCGGCGCAGCCGGCCCGACAGTTCGGCTCATCTGCGGCAACTGCATCGAGGATCAGTTGCCGCACACCTTGGGTTGGTGTGACATCATGCAGGGCGCACCAGTCATCCCAGCGCGGCTTTATCTCGCCGAGGTCAATGGACAGACGTGCACGGGTGTTCACGGATGCTCCTACAGCGACGGCTGCTCAGGCCCGGACAGCGTACGCTCGACCTCACGCTCGACCTCACGCTCGGCCGACCGCCCAGGCGCCGGGCGCAGTGCGCGCAAGCGCGTGGACGGTGCCTTCGGGTCAAACACCCTCGGTGTGGGTACACGTACGCCCTCGGCGCGAAACGTGTCGTAGAGCTTGCCGGCGTGCGGTTCCACCCGCCTAATCGCCCGGTCACTGAAGCCCCGTGCACGCATGACCGCAACGATGACCGCCATCTGCAGTGCCCGCTGACCATCGACAGCCGAGCGTGCCTCTCCAAGCGGTGCTGAGGCCCGGTCTGTGGCTTGGTTGCGGGAATCCGCGGATTGCACCTGCCCAAGATCGTTGGGCATCGCCTGCTCACCTAGACGCGCCCGCACCGCATCGAATTCGCGGCGCCGGCGCGCATCGATTGCCTCTGCCACCGCTCGGTCCAAGCTTTCACCACCTCCACCCGCACCGCCCTCTTTCGGCAACGGTGCCCGCTCGATCATGTTGATCATCGGGTCCGCTGCGGCGCGCTCAGCCAAAGTCGTTTTGCTCATGATCTACCCCTCGTATGGTCCATTCACGCTTGCGCGCGCCCTCCCCGATTGAAGACACGCCCTACCGGTCAGGACTTCCACCAGTCTCGCGTTCCGCGCGTTCACGGACTTGCGCGAGCGCTACGGCACGCGCCTCACGAATCCGTGTCCACGACACCGACTGCAACTGCTCGAGCGTCGGGTCGAGGTCCGTGCCAAAACCTGCCTCGCGCGCCGATTTCTTCAGCGACGCCACCACACGTTCAAGCTGGTCACGCGCACGGTCCCACGGATAGACCTTCGCCCGCTCACCGTCGTAGCCAATCTGCACCTCGGCGCCATTCATCCGCTGGTTCTGGTCCATCCACTTCAGCCGATCCGAGACGAATTCCATGTGATCCTTGCGGTGGAACACCACGCTTCGCGACGCCACCTCCTGGATCACGTAGTGTTCGGTGTTCAACACCTCGCCGCGATAGGGGCCACCGTTCTCGCGCGGCGTCGCCATCCGGATCTGCGCGCCGAACCGGTGCTGCGCCAGCGCTCGGATTTCGCCAGGCACATCCTCCAGGCCGTACAACGCCTGCCCAATCTCGCGGCGCGGTGCCGCGCGGGATTGGGCCTGACCCCGAGACCCCGCGTCCTGTGCGTCCTGTACGAACGCAAGCGCGCTGTCCGTGTCCGCGCCTGCGCGACCGGCATCCGGCTGCGGCGTACCGGACGATCCCGCTTCCAGCGGCGCGTCCTGCACTGGCACATCGCGTGTCTGCCGCCTACGGCCCGTCCTGCGCCGCTTCGCGCCTGCGGCTTCATCCGTCGTTGCGTCAGTCAGTTCCTCTTTCACGCGTCCCATGTCTGCGTCCTCCATCCATTCAAAGTTTGTCGCGCGAGCCGCCCTCCCTGCATCGGCACCGGGTGGTGCACCGGTCAACGCGGGGAGGTTCGTCGTGGTCCTGCTTGCGACATCACGTAAAAGCCCACCGACGGCATCCAGACCGCATAACACGGCCATGTCGTTGAAATCGGTCGGCTCCATGCCATGGATGCGGGCATCCGGGGCGAAGGATGGTAGTGCGAGAGCCGCATGTGCTGCCTGCGCGGCTTGGCGCGCAAAGCGCTCGCCCTTGCCAGGTTCTCCAAGGACGATGAGCGGAGCACTTGGGTATCGCTCACGCAGGCCTGAAGCAACCCGGGGCAGGTTGCCAGCGGACAGCGCCGCCACCGCAACCCAGTCGGTCGCCCGATGTGCTGACAGCGCCGTCGCCATGCCCTCCGCGATCAGGATCGGCGTGTTGCCCGCCTGCCCCGTCAAAGGTCCGCTCACCCCACTCACCCAATAACCGCCCTTTTTTGCACCACCGGCCAGCGACGATTTACGTCCCATACCATCGATCAACTCGAGCGTCGTCATCGCATCGTCAACCCGCGCGGGCACGATCAGCACGCGGCCCTCAAGCGGCTCTTCGGCACTCAGCGGCATGTAGCCAAGCAGCGCCTTCAGCTCGAGTGCCTCGAGTTCGCGCAACGTTGCAACCGGCTCGAGCTGCTTGCGCACGAGGTACGGATGCTCGGGCGCAACAGGCCGCGCCCATTCCCAGATCGACACGCTCGTGTGCGCCACAGCTGCGTGGCGCGCACGTATACGGGCCTGCTCATGTGCCAACTGCCGTGCCGCCTCCCGGGCTCGACGCGCGAAGCTCTCGCGTTCCGGACCCGGTGAAGCCGCGGGGACAGTGACCGGCACTCGCGAGGCCTTGACATCGAAGCCTTGCTGCTGAGCGAGCCAGAAGAGGGAAGCCAACGTCTTGCCACCCGACGCGCGTGCGGAGCGCCATGTCGTGCGCGCCGCACGCTCGTTGTAGTTTTGCGCGCTGCGACTCCATTCATCCCAGATTTCAAAGCCCGCGTCACCCAACCCCTGCCTCACGGCGAACGCCATGTCCACCCAGGTGGCGTAGTCGTCGGCCGGGATCATCGCGAGCGCGGCACGAACACGGTTTGGCTCATCGACATAGGGTGCGTTCATCAACGGCCTCCCGTGATCGGCCCAACGTTCGACTCAGACTGTGACTCACGCCTGCGCTTCGCTTTGAGATCGGCTCGTGAAGCCGGGCCGGCCTCTTCCTTTGCCCCACTCGCGTTGCCGCCCGCGCGCCGTTTCCGCGTAGCCGCAGCCGCACGCAATTCCGCCACGTCCAATTCGGACAGCGAAAGCGTGCGTCTTGCCGCCACAATACGATCGCGTGGCACGCCCAGCAGCATGAAATGCCGCTCGACATAGGCACTCACGTCGTCCTCGCTGAGCTCGGCCAGTTTCGCTGGCAGCTCGCGTGGATCCCAGGCCTGCCACACCTCCAGCTGTTCGACGGGCACATCGATGAGCCCGATTCCGGCAGCATCGACCTCTGACGGATCGAGATCGCGCAGGCGCCGTTCGGTCTGCGCGGCAAAGCACGCGAAATCCATCGCCGCGACTATCGGTGGCGCCGCCAGGCGTGCGGTAAAGGCAGGATCACGCCAGTAGCAGATCTTGTCGGCGAGGACGGGCTTGGTGTTCTCGAGCAGGATGATTTGCTTGCCGCGCCCGAGTTCCTTCAGCTCCTGCGGCAGAAGCAGCGGCCGGCGTTGCAAAGAGATGCTCTCGCTCGAGCCGCCCCGGGCACCGAAGATCGCATTCGAGCGGCTCACGCTGCGCGACTGTTCGGTGAAGGTGCCGAGCATTTCCGAATATTCGTTTGCATCCTTCTGCTCGCGCGGCGCATAGAGGATCTGCATCGCGTGGTTGGTCACGAACGTGCGCGCATCGGCCCGGCCGTACACCGACTCAAGCTGCGAGACCGACTGCACGATCGACAGCATGCGCAGGTTGAACCCCGCCATGTAAGGGACGGCCCGCGCGATGATCTGGATCTTCCCGATTGAAGTGAATTCGTCCATCAGCAGCAGGCACTGGAATTTCAGCGCGGGATTTCCTTCGGGCAACTCCTTCGTATTAAGGTTGACCAGCTGCGAGAACACGAGGTTGACCAGCAGCGCCGCCTCGGCCAGGTGATCCGGCGTGATGCCGATATAGATAGTCATGCGGCGCTTTCTCACGTCGCGCAGATCGAAGTCGTTACCACTCGTCGCCGCATCGACAATGGGGTTGGCCCAGATCGTGAGCGGCGCGTTGAAGGTTGCGAGGACGCTCGCGAGCACCTTGTCGTCGTTCGCAAGGAAGCGGTTCAGCGCGTCAACACAGGGGCCGCTCAGGAGGCTGCGGTGCTGCAGCAGCGCCCCCTGCAAGTACGCCTTCACCGGCATGCCGTTGCCCGAGGACTGCCGCAGAACCTCACCCATCGTGACCGGATGGACCGGCACAGCCATGTTGCCTGCGCGGCGCGCGTCTCGCCACTCGCACAGGAGCAGCACAATACCGAGAAAGAGATTGCGCGCCTGGTCCTTCCAAAAGTCGTCGTGACCGCCCACTGGATACAGTGCGTAGCCGATCGCGAGGATGTCTCCCACGCGAAATACACCGCCCGAGATCGCTGACAGCGGGTTGTACCGGTGCGTGCGGCCATCCTCGGCGAACGGATTGAACAGATAGACCGCCTGACCGTGTGCACGCCTGAACCCGGCGGTGACGTTATAGTTCTCCTGCTTGATATCGAGCACGACTACCGAGTCAGGGTAGCTGAGCAGGTTCGGGATCACGATGCCCACGCCCTTGCCCGAGCGCGCTGGTGCCGCAAGCAGCACGAACTGCTGTCCGGCAAAGCGCAGATAACGTCCTCGCCACACGCCGACAACGAGCGCGGGACCGGCGTTGCGAATCGTGGGCGTGTTCACAGCAGCCCCGCCGCGCGGATTTCCGCTTCGCTCGCAAAGCGCGCACTGCCATACAGTTGCCGTCGGCCGGAGGCACCCCACAACAGGGCATACGCAGCGGCACCCGGCGCACCATAGGCGAGCAGCAGCCCGAACAGGGCCGAACCGGCGATACGGCGGCCTTCCTTCGGCAGGCCACCCGCGTACCAAGCCCGCGCTGCGTCGAACCAACCCCACGTCCCCGCATGGAACGGATTGATTCGCAGGCTCGCGTACAGGAAAAACGAGGCAAACCACATGGCCGCCACGAGACCGGCGACGAAAGCGGCCACGACCATCAGCGTGATCGCGCCGCCTCGGACGTGATGCCAGAGTTCATGCCGATCTGGTGACTGACTGTCAGACTGATCGGCCGGCATCATCATCGCTGTAGTAGCAGACGTGGTCCGGCCCTGTGCGCTAGGCTGCACGACGCACTGTCCTGCGGGATTCGGAATTGATGCTTTCATCGGAATTTCTCCTTCCAATTTCCAGTTACCCGAGCGCGGCCCGGTATCGGCGCAGCGGATCAAACCAGATTTCGGTCATCTCCCAGCGTTTGGCGGCCTGCGTGCCGGTATCGTCGAACACTGGTTGCGCCTGCATGTGCGCCACCACATCGATCGTGAGAAACAGCAGACGCTTGAGCGCAGCATCGTCATAGGCGCGCGCTTCGGGATGTTCCTTCGCCATCAGCGCAAACCGCTCGATGGCAACCGCTGCGCTGGAGGCGTGGTAGCTCGTAATCGAGCCGGAATGCCCGGTCGTCAGCAGCTTGAGGAAGTCGTACGCTTCAGCCCCGCGCAATTCGGCCAGCAGCACGCGGTCAGGGCGCATGCGCATCGCGCTGGCGATCAGGTCCGCGGGCGTCACCTGGGCCTGGCCGTGGCCACCCTTGCTGTAGACAAGATGCACGCAGTTCTCGATATGTCGGAGGAACAGCTCCCGGACATCCTCGATGGTCACGATGCGTTCGCCCACGGGGATGTGCTGGCACAGTGTCTTCATGAAGCTGGTCTTGCCCGATCCGGTACTGCCGACGATCACGATGTTCAGACGTTCTGTGACCGCCCGTGCGAAGAAGGCCGCAAAGTCACGCTCGTCGAGGCGGCTTACGAGTTGCCGGTCCGCTAGGCACAGCAATCCGAGCGCGTCGTCATCGAGCCCTACCGGACGAAGCCACGACGTGTCGTCAAACAGGCCCTCTGCTCGATAGCGGCCGAGCGTCTTCTCTTTGGACGAGGGCCGGCGGATCGTGAGTGACACCGTGCGCGACGGCACCACTGGGGGCACCACGACCTGGATGCGCGCACCGCCCGGCAGGAGCGCTGAAAGCACCGGGTGCTCGGCCGACACTGCCTGGCTGGTCAGCGTCGCAATGGCCACCGCAAACGACATCAGCCGTTCGAAGTCGAGATCGGGGCAGTCGTGCGCCCGCCAACCGAGGTGTGTTTCGGTCAACACGCGCTCAGGCCGGTTGACCACCAGCTCGGTCACATCCGTGTCATCGAGCAGCGGCGCAAACGGGCGCATCAGCTCACGCACCGACGCATCGTCCGGCAGGCGCGCGAGAAGCCCTTCGTCAAGCCGCTCTGGTGTGGATGCGCCTGTGTTCATCGAAGCGCCTCCGGCTGCAATGCATAGACCGTGCTGAAATCCAGATCCCGTGCGACGATGATCGTGAATTCCGCGCCCTGGTCCTGCGTGAGTGTCGGCGGAATGTTGATCGTGCTGTCGAGTACGCGTGTGGCCATGTCGTTGCCCTGCTGCTGCGTGTTCTCGAAGACGACGGATCCATTGCCGTTCCCGCCACGCGTCGCGAGGTAACCGATTGCATCCTGGGTCATGCCGAGCAGCATCGCCGCGCCAATGCGCTCGCCCCAATGGTTGTTCACGTAACCACCAACACCCATGCGCCCCAGCGCGTCAGCAGCTGGTGAGTCAATCTCGATCGTCACGCCATGGGGCGTCCTGATTCTGGCTGAGAGCACGAATACGCGTGTCTGCCCCGGTGCCAAATTGGAGCGGTATTCGCTGTTGATCTGCGAGCCACGCTCGACGAGCACCACGCGCCCGTTATCCGAATACACGTTGCGGGTGACCGTGCAAGTGGAGATGCCGGCTTGCGTCGAATCGAAGGCGGTGTCCCCCACACAGTCGATCTTCGCGCCCTGGGCCAGAATTAGGCTGCGATCGCCGAGAAGTCCCGCTGTGACCCGGGGTGTCAAAGTGGGCGTCAGCGCCTGGCCAAGCGGACTGCCGGCCTGCCCACGCTCAGCAGTGGGTGTACTCACCATGCCCGACAAGGACGCGGGCGCAGGCGTACCGGCACCGCTCTGCGGTGCGGCGGTCGGTGCGCTCTCCAGTGTCCCCGCACTGCTGGAGCCACCGGTCGTCATTAACGGCGCGTCGTAGTAGCTGCGCACAGTCGGCACGCGCGCTGAATTCGCCGGAGAACGCGTGAGCGCCGCGGACGCGGGCACGCCCTTGGCCTCAGGCGCGCTTGCAGGGTGCGCAGCCGATGCCGGCCTGCCAGCGGCCGATGCCTGCGGGTCGTCGAAGATCCTCCCCTGCACCGGCTGGTTAAGCGCGGCATCGCGTCGGGCTTGGGCCGCCGCGTCGTGCCGTGCCAGAAAGCCGTGCACAGTCCAGACCGCACCGGCGAGCACGACCGCTACGATAGCGAGTGGCGTCAGCCACCACGCGCGTGGACGACCGCTACCGTGTTGCCCCAGCTCCGGCATGTCGCGCTCGGGCGATGCCCCGTCTGGACCTTCGGCAATGGCCAAATTCTGCAGGTTGCCCGCGTTATCGGGACTGCGGCTGCGCTCAGCGGGACCGTCCGGCTCCATCGGATTGTGCGGGGTATTGTCACTCATGGCCGTCACTTCGCAGAACACGCTTCACGCCAGTCACCGTCGTGCCATCTTTCGGTGGCACACCGTCCATGTCGTACGCGTCGTTCCAGATACCCACCGCTTCATCGGCGAGCCGCAGCACGAAGCGCCGTGCAACCTCATGGATGACGACAACGTCACTCTCCATGTGCCGATCCACCACGCTCTCGCTACCGTCCTGCGCGATCCGGAAGATCGCAGGAACGCGGCGGTTGTTGGGGATGCGCAGATACGTGAATCGACCGTCGTCCCATGCGGCAACCGGCGCAATGTCGTCCGAATGCGGCATAACCTGCATCGAGTAGCGGGCATTGCGCACAATCGGCGGCTGTGCAAGGCGCTGCTGTACAAGTGCCCGATCCGTATCGGCGCGAGCTTTTTCCTGTCCCTCATCCGGATAGCTGAACGTGACGCGATACACCTCCTCGTGATTAGCGAACTTCGCCTTCAGGGGCAGCACCACGAGATCGAAGCTGTAGCTGCGCAGGTCGGTACGGATTTCCAGGTTCGTGTCGTGCGCGGCAAGCTGGGGCTTGAGCCACACGTCGTGCTCGCCCCGGTTTGCCACGACCTGCCAGCCGTCGCGGTCTCCTGGGGCGACAACCAGAAGACGTTCATGCGCATCGAGCGCAATATGGGTGGCAAAGCCGCGCTGTGCGTCGATGCGCACCACCTCATCCGCGCGGTACAGCACCTGGCGCACACGCGAATCGCGTGACCAGCCGGGCACGTCGTAGGCGTGTGCGACCTGGGTCGCCAGCGAGGCGAACAGCGCCATAATCAGAAAGCGCGGATTCATCGGGCACCTCCCGCTGCAGATAACGAGGCCGGTGGTGTGGGTGGTGTGTATTCGGGATCGCGGCTGTAGGCCGTCACCGTGAAGCCAAACGGGTTTTCGAGCGCCGTGCTCTCCCGCTTGAACACCGGCGGCCGGTACGTGTAGGCGAGCGTCACCACGAACCGCTGGGGCGGTTCGGCGTTGTCCTCGCCATGTTTGCGAGTGGTGCGCTCGATATGTACCACCGCCCGACCCGGCTCATCGGGTGGCAGTGTGGTCGACAGGATCCGGACGCGGCGCTCGGTGCCGGCGCCAAGTTGCCGGTCAAGTGCATCCGGACCGCTGTAGAACTGGCGGTAATCCCGTGCGATCGTATCCGCGCTCATGTCGAGCACCCGGTCGTAGTCCATCTGCAGCAGGCCCCAGTCATAGCGCTCGCGCGAGCGCACATAGACGTCAACCCAGTGCTTGTCCTGGATCTCGCTTGTATGCACGTGCTTCGCATCGAGCACATCGATCACCTGTGACTCGCCTGTCAGACGATCAACCTCGATGGGTAGCGGCACCACCCGGTAGAACGGGACCATCACCGCGAGTGCCGCTGCGCTGAGTGCAGCCACGCCCGCTGCCGCGTAGGCCACGTGCCATGCCCGCCGCTCGGAGCGTACCTGCATATCCGTGAGCGAAGCCTCGATGTCCAGCACGCGCCGGTAGTCATGGCTGGCTTTCATGAGCTGACCCCGTCCGTCGATGTCACGGGTGGCGCGGGTGGCGCGGGCGGCACCGGTGGTACACGATTCACCGGCACGCGATGCGAGCCATCGGGCAACACCGGTTTCGGTGGATTTGCGCTGCACGATTCGATAAGTATGACTAAACAGGAAACCAATACGGTCATCATCAGATTCTTCATGCTGCGCTCCTTCAGTTGCCGAACGTGGCCGGTACCATCTGGTCCTGCAACCGTGCCGTGTTGCCAGCCCGGCTCATCACAAGCTCACCCTGCTGCTCGGCGATCAGCCGATCCTCTGTATCCGAGAGCATCCTGAACAGCTGCAGCTTCGTCATCTCGTTACCCACCGCGGTACTCTCTGACTGGATGCGGGCTTGCAGCTCGGCGACGCCTTTCGGGTCCTGCGTGACATCAATCTGCTGCATCAGACTCTGGATCTGACTCAACTCCTGAAGCTCGGTCTGATACGCCTGCATGCCGAACGCCTTGTCCTGGAAGGGCTTGTTTAGTGCCCGCTGACAGACCTGCTGGTCAATCCCGCTCTGGTCCTCGCAGTTGTAGATCTCGCCTGCCGAGCGCAGCGCCTGCGCGCTGCCCGTGAGGCCCGCGTAGCCGCCCTTCTGGATCGACGTATAGACGCCCGTCCAGTTCGACGGCAGGGAATTCGCCAGCACCGGATTGCTGAGCAATGCGCCGAATCCGCGGGACCCGTTCATCGACTGGTAGAGCTGGATCTCCTGCTGGACTTGCTGTTCGAGTTGCGCGACCGTTGAGATGGCCTGCGCGACGTTCTGCGCATCGAAAACCGGAATCCCCTGCGCATGAACCGGCCCCGCGAAGTCAGCAGCCAAGACCGCCGCTGCGGCAACGCGCACCAGTGCGTATGGTTTGCTCATGATGTTTGCCCTCGCTTCAGTCACCCTCGCCACCCAGATGTTCACGGGCCACACGTTGATACGCCGGCACTTCACCGCCGCCGCCCGGGGCACCATCTGTACTTTCCCCGGGACCACCACCGGAACCAACATCGGAGCGGCCACGGTTGTCGATCGCACCGCCCGGGCGCCGCTCGACATGTCCCCAGCGCAGCGCAGACATGAAGCCACCGACCACCTGGCGCGAGGCAAGACCGGCGACGAATGCCCCGAAACCCGACAGCGTTGCGCCGCCAGCGAGGCCCGAGGCGACCGCAGGCAGTTGCCAGCCCACCATGGCGAGGAACGCGCCGGTCACGAAAAGTCCCAGTGCCGAGGCAAGCGTGGCCACACCGGTCAGGCGCTGCTGTGCGTTCGCAACCAGGCTGGCCGCGTTTGCGTCAGGTGCCGATGTGGTCACGTGAAATGTGGCGAGATCGCTCGAGAAGGCGGTCAGTGCCATGCCCAGAAAGGCGGCGATCAGTACCTGCAGCAAGGCATAGTTGGCGACTTTCGCCGTCCATGCCTCGAAAAAGCGTGCAGTCGGACCGAACGCGCCGCAGGCGATGAACGCCGGCCCGAGCCCCAGCACGAGAGCGAGCAGCATCCTCGCCATGACGACTTCGAATGCGAGCACCATCAGGAAGATGGAACCGCCGAGGGCCGCGACAAGCCCACACAGGAAGTCACCAACGCCCGCGACGATGCCACTTGCACTGAAGCCTTCGTGCATCGCCTGGTCGAAGTAGGCGTCCATCACAAGGTCGATCTGCTGGTCGTAGCAGTCGAGCGTCTGATAGATGGCCGCCGCACTCGAGCCCGTCACGCTGCTGCCGCTGACCGAGCCGCATCCGGGGTTGCCCGCTGCGGTGTTCGCGGCCGCGCTCTGGATCGTCTGTGCGAGCCCCGCGGTGACATCATTGACGGTGGTGACCACCTGCGCCTGGTAGATGCCCGAGCCGAGCGCGAAGGCGAGGATGGTTGCGAGTTTCAGGCCACGCCACGCAAACGCAGGCACCGACTCGTGCGCTTCACCCCGCACCACCGCAAGACCATATGCGAGAACCCAGATCGTGACTGCCGTGGTGACCGCCGGCACGAGCGCACTGGAGAGCGCCGACGAAACATTGGTCACATACGTGCCCATGCCGTTCTCCAGCGTGCCGCCGACTGCGCTAAAGAGCCCGCTCATTTCAAGTCCCCTGTGCGCAAAGACAGCGCGTGGGACATCTGCGCGTCTGCGGCCCGACGCTTCGCAAGCTGCTCGTGAAAGATCGGCAACCAGTCATCCGGGTCGTCACCCACCCCGGCGCGGATGGTGTCGAGCAGCGCGACGTTATCGGTCGTGCCCGACAGCACATCGAGCACGTCTCCAAGACCAGCAAGATCTAAGCGGCCGATCGCCGAGCGGTGAGCCTGCTTGAAAAGAAAGAGCCGGCTGTTTTCGCCAAGGGTGCGTACGATGTTGAACTCGGCCTCGGTCAGCTTGAAGCCGCGCACATAATCGTCATAATCGGCGCGCGGGTTCGGCAGGAAGAAAAACGTCGCGGTCTGCTCGATGAGCGCGCGCGCAATGTCGCTGCGCAGCACATCTGCAGGTGACTGCGTATCAAAAATACCGAGTCCGTTTTGCTTGCGGATCGTCTTCTGTTTGTTGTTCGCGAAGTCCGTGAAAACCGGATCGCCGAGCCGCTTCCAGAATTCCGTCATTACATAGACGAAGCGCCGGCCGTCGATGAGGCTTTGCGTTAGATGCAGCAGATACATCGTGAGGGGCGTTGATACTTCGGGATCGTCGAGCAGCTCAGTGTCGTCAAAGCCGAAAAGACGCGCACGGGTAAAATCGAGTCGGTCCAAAGGGTTATCGAGCAGCCACCCCAGCCGCCCCCCCGCGCACCATTTCGCGAGCCGCGCATGCAGGCTGTTCTCCCCGACGTTGGGCAGCAGCTGGCGCACCACCGACAGGCGTCGCAGCCGCTTCTCCATGCGGGCCACCTCACGCACGGCCCGCGAAATATCCATCTCGTCTTTCGCCAGCGGCAGCACCCCGTGATCCACCAGCTTGCGAACAAGCCTCTCCCAGAAGTCGATCACGAATTCGTCCGGCTCAAGCTGGAAGGGATTGAGCCCTGTTGGCTCCCCCCGACGGAACACGGTATAGATGCCACCCATCGCGCGGATCGCGATCTCGGTACCCCGGTCCTTGTCGTAGAGCACCGCGGTAATGCCGAACTTCATCGCCATCGCGAGCAGCATCAGTTCCAGCACCGTCTTGCCTGAGCCCGCCTGCCCGATGATCTGGACATTGGCGAGTGCCTTCTCGTCGGTCGAGTCCTTCTTCTCGGGTGTCGCATGAAAATTGAGATAGAGCGGCTGGCCGCTTGGCGTCTTGACGATCGTGATCGCCTCGCCCCACGGATTGCCGTCGCGCTTGCCCGTTGCGAAGTTGTGCAGGCTCGCCAGCCCGCAGAAGTTGCGCGAGGTCAGCTTCGCCTCACGTGGGCGGTAGCGCCAGTTACCCGGCAGTTGCGCGAACCACGCGGCGTCCGCCACCAGGTCGACCAGCGCAGCCTGAAAGCCCGCGTCGGCCAGCTGCGTGCGTGCCTTCGCCACGTGCTTTGCAACGTCATGCGGCGTCTCGCCCAGCACCGCGAGCGAATAGTGATATTCGCCCAGCACGAACTCGCCATTGATCAGCTCGTCGAGCGCTCGGTCCATCGCAACAACCTGCGACACCGCCACATCCTCGGCCGCCATGAGCTGATTGCGCTGGCGCTGCAGCGCCTCCTTTGCGGCGGGCCGCTCGAGGATGGTGAAACTCTGCGTCTCGATGTACTCGAAATCTCCATACAGCATCCCGTTGAGCATGCCAGGCTCGGTTTGCTGTGGATAATCCTTCAGGTCTAGCAACGCGGCGTAACGGGTCGCCGATGGCATGCGAATTTCGACTTTCTCGGTACGGAAGAATAGCCTCGAGGTTGGCAACGCCTCGCGGATCATGCCGGATGGCACCGGCACGGGCTCCCACACGGCATTGACCAGATAGCCGAGAAATTCCAGCGCCGCGGAAAAACGGCGGCCTCGCCCGGTGTACTGCATCTGCTTCGTATTGACCCCGAGCGCCACTGGGCCGTACGGTTTGAGGCCCGATTCAACCTGTGCGGCGATGTCCGCCATCACCTTGAGTGCCTCGTGCTGGTCACGCCGGATGTCGTCCAGCGTGCGCCGGTCGGCTTGACTGAACAGCCGCCCGATTCGTGTCCGCTTCGGCCGGTAGACAACGCTCAGGTAAAGCTCGTTGGCCATCATCCGGTACCCGCTAAAGCTCTCGTAATAACGCGTTGCCAGTTCCTGGCAGAACCGGTTGGCATACGGTGTGGCGAAGCGATCCGTGACGCGCCGGCGCAGTCGGTGCGCCCAAAGGCCGACGTGGCCGCCCGCCAGCCCCCGCACCAACTGGTTGAATCCCTCATGGCGCGCGAGGATGTCGGCCGGATCAGCCGCCTCGAACGCGATGCCAGCGATCTTCCAGACACGCAGGTAGTCGCCCTCACGAGTGCGGATGACCTGATCGGTCACATGCGTCGAATACGGAATGAAGTTAGCGAGCACCACTTCCCGGTTCGCCACGGCCGAGAGCTTCGGATCGGCATTCATCTCATGCCCTCCTCTTCAGGCGCACCGGCATATAGGCATGCGCACCCCAGAACCGACGGTTGCGCTGCCGCAGGCCGATGCGCAGACGCAAGGCCAGTTGCGCGAGCCGCTGGTCGTCGTTGCGTGTGATCACGCGCATCGCGACGAATATCGGGATCATCAGCTGGAGAATGCCCACGCCGACCGGGGGACTTGCCAAGAGCGCCCAGATGGCCGGGATCAATATGCCGCCTCCGACCATCAGCGCGCACACGAGCGGCACGCCCCAGAGCATCGCGGGGCGTGTGCAGCCCTTGAATAAGGGATCCTTGAGCGCATTCATGGTTCTGCTCCGTTTCTCGGGGATCAAGAAGCCGGGATCAGCATCGCGGCGATCACCGTTGCACAGCCGACGAAGAGACCCCCGATGAAGACATTCGCGATGTCACCGAACCGGGCGTGCTGGAACATCATCTTGAAACCGGCCCAGATGATCGATATCGAGCACACCACGCCACCTACCCCGAGCAGCGTCGTCTGGATCGTCGTCAACAGCGTGTTGACCTGGGAGAGCTGTGCGTAGGCCGGTGAGGCCAGCGCCGCTGCCAGGACGGCGCTGGCGAGAAGCTTTCCCAACCAGCGGGCGAAATCCCGGATCCTGCAGATCCGTTTGCTGGACTTGTTATAAATTAGGATAACTACATTCATGACAATCTCCTTGTACGCCGATAAGCAGGTCCTTGCCTTCACCTAGGCTTCAGAACACCACCGCGCTGATGTCCGAGGACTCGCCCAGCGGTTTCCCCGGTGGGTTGCCCTGGGGTAACTGTGGCCCCGGAGCATCAGCAGAAGCCGGTTGCGCCGGGAGCGGGCGCTGCACCCGCTGCGCAAAACCACCGCGACCCAGCGGCACGACGGGAATCGCCTGGGTCACCGGGATCGGGCTCACCGCCGGGTCGATCGCCGGTACGCTGGGGACCAGATGCGCGGACACGCTATCAGCCACGTTCTGGACCACGCGCTGCACATATCCCGTCCTGTATCCCGTTGCGAAGTCACCGCTCGCGTAACAGGACAGGCTTGCTCGCAGTGCGCCTTGGACGTCGGAGCGCGACTTGCGCGCCTGTGCGTAACAGTCATGCAGAATGGCGGCTCCAGCGGCCAGGTTGAGGCAAGGATCAAATGCGTTCTGCACGCTCATGCCATAGCGCGACCAGTTCGCCCGGTTCACCTGTGCCAGGCCCACGCTGTAGTCCCACCCGCTCGCCTCCAGTGCCCGCACTGTGGCCGTGGCTTCCTCGAGGCTGGCTGGCTGGCGCAGCAGCAGGGCGTGCACCACGCCGATGGCGTAGGGGTTAAACGAGGACTCGGTGCGCACGATCGCCGCCATTGTTGCCGGCGAAACCTGAGGGGCACACTGCTGCGCGAGCGTCATGAAGTCGAACGCCATCATCAGCGGCCTCCTGCCTCATCGTCCTCACCACCCTCTTCGCGTTGCATGCGCTCCATCAACAGGCGGGCCGACTGCGTCGGGTCGTAGGGTGCCTCGGTACTTCCGGCACCGTAGAATTCCGTGATAGTCCGGTCCTCGCCAGCCGCGTCCCACCAGACCCGTGTGTAGAGCTCGCCGTCGATCTCGATGTTGATGGCGCCGCGCGCACCACAGAGCAGCTCGCTCTGCTCCGGCCCACCCCAGTAAAGAAGATCCCCACGGCAATATTCAGCACTGGCGAAGGTGTCCGACGCGGATGTCCTCCGCGAGCCACCTGCGCCGAAATCGCACGTCGGGAACGCATCGCCATGTCGCAACGCGCGCCAAAGTTTCTCGATCGGCGGCACGCATTCGGCGTACTGTTCCGAGCCACCCGGATTGGCGAGGCAGAGGATCACCTGGCAGCCCCAGTCGTCGGCATGGGCGAGCCTGGGTGCGATCACCGAGGTGCCGATCAAGCAGGCAAGTCCCAGCGATAGGCAGCGCATGAGGCGTGACGCCCATGAACGGATCGACACGTTACACATGGGCCATCTCCGTTGGACCAGGCTTAGCAGCGGGGTCACCCTCCGTGCAGGTGCCCGGCCCGCACGCGGCAACGCTGTCCAGCCGAAGCGCAATCTCATCAAAGCAGTGGCGCACCGCGCGCCACGCGGGGCGTGCTGGCACGTCGCTCGAGGCGATATCGAATACCGACACCCCTGCGGCCTGTGCCTGTGCAATCGCATCCAGGCGCGGCATCCGAAGAAAACCGTTGGGATCGCGCGGATCTGGTATCAACCACTCACCCATTTGCGCCTGAAGCGCCCGCGCCTGTGCCCGCTGAAGCGGCGTATCTTCCACCATGTTGGGCAACAGTCCGAAGAAACGCAGCCCAGGGTTGAGCCTGGCTCGAACATTGCGCACGCCGTGCGGACCGTTGATCAGATCATGTGTACTGTCGAATGCTTCCCTTGACAGCACGATCGGACTCAGCATCGCATCCGCGTTTGCCTCGGCACACACGGCGCGCGGGTCGGGCAGTGGCGGACAGTCGATCAAGCAGACGTCCACGAAAGGCGCCACCACGCGCAGCAGGTGTCGCATGTTCGCGTAGTAGCGTGCGCCGCTCTCGCCCGCCTCCGACGCGAGTCCGTGCACTCTGCGCGCCGGCAGTACCTGGATGCGAGGTGCGCGCGCTCTGCATGTCTGCGTGTGCGGCTTCACGGGCCCGCGCTCGCCGCAAGGTATCACCGCCTGGGCGGTGCGTGTGAGCGACGCCGTGCTGCAGGCGGGCTGCGCCAGATCGAGCACCAGTACCCTGGCTCCGCGCACCCGGCGCAGATAATGCGCGAACTGGCACAGCAGTGCGCTCCTGCCGGTGCCGCCCTTTTCCGCTGCAATCAGAAGTGTTTTCATGGTCAGTCATTCCCATCGACAGGCCGACCGAAAACACCAGACAGTCACGGGCGATGAAAAAAAGAACCCGCGGCGCCGAGGAGGCTGACCGCGGGCTCAACGCAGGAACGTTGCATTGGGCCAGAAAACAGAAAAGCCTGCGGATGCAGGCTTTGGGATGTCTTGCGGCGCACCACGTCGTCGCAGTGACGTCGGTACTTCGGGGCCGCTAACGCGTACTCGGTCGTGCTTCGCACGTTGACCGGATCAGATTGTTGGTTTCACTGTAGGCAAGCGCGCGGTGCAATGCAAGAGCCCTCAGACGCCTCGCGGTCTTTCCGCTTTCCCACGTGTTCCCAGGCGTTCCTAGGTGTTCCCAAAAGAATTTTCACGTACATGGGCTTTCACACCCAGGTCGACATCGGCCGACGACACCAACCACCGAAACACCGGTCGGCGAACCGAGCCGCTCTCGTCCACAAGGAGGGTCGTACGTCTTACCCTTCGCCGGCTGGAGGCTGACCGATGTTGCCGAGTCTCTGGCTATTGCCGGCAAGCGCCTGCGCCAATTCCAGGCGCGCCGCCGCGAGTTCCAGTTCGAAGCGCTGCGCTGGTCGTCGGGGTATGCGCAGTCGCCGACAGACAACTTCGCGACGTGCATGCCAGAGATAGACCATCCTCAGCATTTCCCGGTGCCTCGGATGCAACGTCTGCCAGGCTTTCGTCACCCGCGCCGCATCGACCGGATCAAAGGCACCGCGTGACGTGTTTCCCCAGTTCTCGAGGCGACCAGCAAGGGGCAAAGCACCAAGGTCGCAACTCATGACCTCGGCTCCGCATAGGCAGGACATTGCGGCAGCGAAGCCCGATAGCGGGTGGGATTTGCGAGGAAGCGCTCGATGTCGGCGGCACGCCATCCGACCATCCGAACACCCAATTGTATAGGCAGTGGAAACGTGCCGACGCGCATACGCCGGTAGATGGTTGAGCGTGACAACCCCGTATTCGCCTCGACCTGCCACCGACGCAGGATGACGAGCGGTTCGTTTTGTTTGTTTGACATGGCTTGCCCCCAGAAGGCGCCGGCTCCAGACGGCCAGAACGCGAGGGTATTCAAGCAGCGAATTCGCCCGTCAGCCAAACCCGTCTTATCGACGGGATCTCCCGACAAGCCGGTGGGGCAGGCTGGTGCGAGAGGTAGTGCGCTGACCACGCAACTTGATATCTGTCATCGAAAAGTCCAGCATCGAGCCTGGTGAAGGGACAAATCGTGATGATCAGTGCCCGACCGATATCGTCAACTGCAACATCCGATCGTGGGTATTTTGTTTTGACGGCGATGCGACTTTAACCGTTTTGTCGCGTTGCCGAAAAGGCGGCCTAGATGTCGACGACCGACACTCACGGCAACATTATCTACGCCAACGACGCGTTTATCGAGGTGAGCGGGTTTAGCCGCGATGAGATCGAAGGACAGCCTCATAATCTCGTTCGACATCCCGACATGCCCAAAGAGGCCTTTGCCGACATGTGGGCGACGCTTAAGGGTGGTGAGCCGTGGACAGCATTGGTCAAGAACCGACGCAAGAATGGCGACCACTATTGGGTGCGTGCTAACGCCACTCCGCTCGTGCGTAACAGCCGAACAGTAGGCTATATGTCGGTTCGTACCAAACCGTCACGCGAAGAAATCAATGCTGCGGAAACGCTCTACCGCGCCTTCCGTGAGGGTAAAGGCGGCGGTCAACGCTTTCATAAAGGGTTGATTATTCGCACGGGCATTGGGAAGTGGACGAACACGTTAAAGTCCATGCCGATGCGCTGGCGCATCCGTTGGACGCTACTCATCGCGTTGGTGCCTATCGTCCTCAGTCAATGGGCATTGTGCTCGTGAGTGCCGCTGCGGTGACCACGATCGGCTTGCTTCTCGCGTCGTGGGCACTGGAAGCCCAAATCGCCCGGCCGCTTGAGCAGGCGCTGAAGCAGGCGCTGCGCGTGGCCTCCAGGGACGCGCACAGTGCTCTTCACTTAGACCGTGTTGACGAGATTGGCATGACGGTACGCACGATTGGTCAACTTGGTCTGATGTTCCGCTGGATCATTGATGACGTCAGCGCCGGTGCGTAATGTTCAAAATGCAATTAGCGAAATCGCACAGGGAAACAGCGATTTGAGCGCGCGCACTGAACAGGCTGCCTCGAGTGTCCAGGAAACGGCCTCTTCGATGGAGCAAATGACAGCGACAACGCAAAGCAACGCAGATACCGTGACGCAGGCAACTCAACTGTCGAGTTTGGCAAGCGGCGCAGCAGCCCGAGGGGGAAAAGCAGTCCTGGAGGTTGCTCGCGGCGCAGCGCCGATGCCGCCAAAGAAATTAAAGATCTGATCGGTGCGAGTGCCGTAAGTGTTGAGTCGGGTTCCAAACGCGTCGTTGATGCGGGCAAAACGATGGACGATATCGTTCATCAGGTGGAGCGGGTGTCGAACCTTATCGCGGAGATCAGTTTCGCGACAAATGAACAAAGCGGAGGTATCGCACAGATGGGACAGGCGATCGGCCACCTCGATCAAGTAACCCAACAAAATGCAGCGTTGGTTGAGCAAAGCACGGCCGCGTCACAAAGCTTAAATGACCAGGCGAAAAGACTGGTGGAGGCGGTAAGCGTGTTTCGTTGACAATGGTGTGTACCGGCCAACCTTATTCTAAGCAGTCCACCCGTTCGCGTCATTTAAGTCCGAAGTCGCAAGCCTGTTACGACGCGAGCGCACCCGTGTTGGCAGCTCTGAAAAATGCACCGCCATAGTTATACGGCTTCGTGACTGCCGACTCTTGCGTTTCGAGCAGATTGAAACGGCAGGCTACCGTCGTTCTGAGATATCGAGCACGTTTCAACTTGGTCAAAACACAAATCTCCGATTCGATAAGATCCGCGAGGCCCTGTCCGGGGCTAACGGACGGCAAGTGAGCCACGTCCCCAACGGAGATCACCGCGGTGGTGCTTGCCACCGCCCCTCAGCAACTGGTTTGCCAGCGGCAAGTCGACCGTCGAGCACTCGTCAGACGCCAGCACATCACATTCCAGCGGCGACTCCTCACTGCGCTTGAAGCATCCATTGGCTGGATTGACTTCAAGCAGTCGGTGGATCGTCTTCACTTTCAAGCACGGTCGATTCCGACAATCGCTTGGCTGCCCGTCCGGTTGGCGCGCACAACAGCGCCCTCCCCTGCTTTGCGCGCGGGATTGTCAGTATTGAATTAACCAGTGTCGTCTTCCCCCCGCCAGGGCCGCCAGTGATGACCAGCAGCTATAACGAGAAAGCCACACGGATCGCCTGCTTCTGGCTATTGGCAAGCTGAATCTGGAGCTTCTGTTCAACCCACCGAATCGCCATGCCGGCGTCAAAATGCGGTCCACCGCGGCGATCCAGACTTCAGGCGCTTCACCTGTGAGACGATGAAACGCTCGGCGTTGTTTAACGTTGCGAGGAAAACCCCTGGAACGCCTTCGACGGTATCGGCGATTGGGTATCCCGGGGCATCGTGACCGCAGATATTACGATCTAACCGCGTAGCACCATCTCATGCGCAACGGTCACGTTCAGCCGGAATGAGCAGTCACGATCACCGCAATATGCACTGACCATAGGTCTTGAAAAACCGCACGGCGCGGGAGATCGAGACGCCGTCGCCATGCAGAAAGACCATGGTCTCGCGGATGATCTTCTTATCGGCCCAGCCCGAGGTGATCGTTCGGGCGCGTACCGCACCGATCCCTTCGACTTCCCGAAGCCGCTTAGGTGTCTGCTCGATGATATGGAACACGGCAACGCCGAAGGCTTAGACCAACCGACCGGCGTACAACGGGGCGATACCCTTGACCATCCCGGAGCCGAGGTTTCGCTTGATGCCGGTCAGCGTGTGCTGTGGCGAAATTTTGACGAAGACCGCCTTGAGCTGTCCACCGTGCTCGCGATCCGTAACCCATGTACTCGACACTGAGGCGTACTCGCCTGGCGCTACGGTTGGGGTGTGCCCGACCAGAGTAATGAGTTCACGCTCGCCCTTTACCTTCAGCCGCAGGACGCACAAGCCACCATTGGCGTTGTGGAACGTGACGCGCTCGACCAGTCCCGCGAGACGACCCGGTTCGGGCCTGGGTGCGGCATTGGGCGGGCTTGCTGACATGAATGAAGCGCGAGTTGTTGTGCCACAGCTAAAATGTTGAGAGCATCGGCATCCTACCGCCAGAGAGGGCGAGCGAGCCGCACAAGTCGAAGATAATGCCGACCATCTTCCCTGATAAGCACACCAATTTTGCCAATGAACACGTTGAACGAAGTGCTCGCCCGCCTCACCATCGAGCAGTTGAAATCCTTGATGCGCTGGCTTCCGGATGCCGTCCCCTCCGGCAAGAAAGACCAACTGGTCGGGGCGATCCTGCGAAGTCTCGCCGGGGACGGGCTGCGCGCACTCTGGGATCGTCTGGACGACATCCAGCGAACGGCGGTGGCGGAGGCCGCGTACGCGCTGGAGGGTTTCTTTGATGGAAACCGGTTTCGCGCGAAATACGGCCGGTTACCCGATTTCACGGTCAAAGACAATGAACGACGCTATTCGTATTATGGACCGCCGACGGCGTTGGGCCTCTTTTTGTATTACCAGGATGGGTGTTACAGCCTCCCCGTTGATATGCGTGAGCGACTAAGGACCTTCGTGCCAGAACCTGAGCCCGTCAGGTTGAACACAGTCGAAACGCTTCCGGAGAACATCGGCGAAAATCCGCTGACGGTGCGGCACAGCGAGCGCGATGCGCTGGTCGATTTGTCGGTTTTGCTGCGGCTGACGGATCAGGGCAAGATCCAGGTCAGCGACAAGACATCACTGCCCGGCGCAGCCACACAGCGCCTATTAGCAGAGAATCTCGCTGGCGGCGATTTTTACGGTCACAAACCCACAGAGCGTCAACGGGATCAAGAAGTCGGCCCGATCAAGGCATTCTCGTGGCCCCTGCTGCTTCAGGCCGCCGGATTGGTGCAACGCAACGGCAGCAAACTAGCTTTGAGCACAGCGGGGCGCAAAGCTTTGACGTCCTCCCCAGCCAGCGTATTGAGCGCGATCTGGAACAAATGGCTTAAGTCCAGTCTCTTTGACGAGTTCACCCGCATCGACGTCATCAAGGGGCAGAAATCGAAAGGTCGCGTCATGAGCGCAGTGGCACCGCGTCGTGCCGCTATTACCAAAATACTGCGGCTCTGTCCGGTCGGAGCATGGGTCGACGTCGACGACTTCTCCCGATTCATGCAGGCGACCGGTGACACGTTTGATGTCACGCACGACCCCTGGAAGCTTTACATCAGCGACCCGCAATATGGCAGCCTCGGAAATAACGGCTTTGATCATAGTTGGGAAATTCTGCAGTTTCGCTATCTGCTCTGCTTCCTGCACGAGTACGCCGCCGCCCTTGGCATCATTGATGTCGCCTACATCGAAGCGACTGGCGCGCGTAACGACTTTGGCGACCTGTGGGGGACGGACGACCTGGAATTCCTCAGCCGCTACGACGGCCTGATCTACTTCCGCGTAACGCCGCTGGGCGCCTATTGCCTCGGGTTGGTTGACGATTACACGCCCGCTGCGATCCAGCCGAGCGTCAAGCTGTCTGTCTTGCCCAGTCTGCACGTGAATGTCGTCGGCGGAAGCCTGTCGACGGAAGAATCCCTGACACTCGATACCTGGGCCGTAGAGGCAGCGGAAAAAAGTTGGCGGCTGGAGCGTCAAAAAGCTGTCGGAGCTATTGAAAAAGGGCACGACATTGCCGAACTTCGAGCGTTTCTGCAAACCCGCGAAGACCAGCCGCTGCCAGAAACGGTGGAGGCCTTCATCAAGACCACTGAGAAGCAGGGCAAAGCACTGAAAATCTTGGGAACTGCATTGCTGATCGATTGTGAGAACGCTGAAATCGCCTCGATGATCGCCACGCGCAAGGAAACAGCCGGTTTGTGCCTACGCGCCGGTGATCGACAACTGGTGGTCCGGCTTGAAAACGAAGAAAAGTTCCGGAACCTAGTCCGCATTCTGGGGTTGGGTATGACCACGTGAAGCGCTACCTCGACGCGCATCATATGCAGCCGATCTTCGCGAAAGCGACGGGCCGCGAAATCCACGAACATTTGTTTGTGCGGGAAAGCGCGAACGGTGACAAACGGTTCCCGGTGAAGCGGGTTTTAGGAAGCCGGGATACGTGAAGGTATTCGTCTGCCTTTTGTCTGGGGTCCACAAGCGCGCCGAAAATCCCGACCTTGAGACACTCGACTAACTTCATCGAAGAGCGCAAACGGCGCGGCAGATGCAAACGCATCACAGAGCGGCCGCGGTCTGGCTAGTCGGTTAGATGTCGGTCGGGCTCGTCCAGCGAGCGGACCTTCGAGATCAATGCGGAAATCGTCGACAATCAAATCAAAGCGAATGCACTCGCAGAAGAGTAAGCCTTGCCGACACAAACCTTTGATCAGACGCCGTTCCCGGTGAACATCGCTTCCCCCACTACAACCCAACCCGATGCCGACACGCTGGTTGCCGTTCGTATCGCCGCGATGCGTGAAAGCTTGGAGCGAATCGGTCGTTTCGACCCGCAACGTGCTCTCGAGCGCTTCCTCGCGCCGTTCGACCCTGCGCTGTGTCAATTGTTAGAGCTCGATGGTGTTCAGTCAGGCTTGATCCTATTTCGCCCACAGGAAGACCACTGGCTCTTGGACCACCTTTACATTCTGCCGGGAGCACCAAGGGAAAGGAATCGGCGCAGCCGTCTCGCGCGATGTCTTCGCGAACGCCGACGCGCAACGCATGCCGAGCTGCCTAGGTTCTTTGCGCGGCAGTGATTCGCACCGCTTCTACCAGCGGTATGGCTTCATACACACTGCCGAAGCAGAATGGGACATCTACTTCGTGCGTGAGCCGAGCCAGCCCAAAGTAGAGAGCTAGTTTGTTCCGCATTCATAGGGAGCGGCCGGTCTTTGGTGTCCGCTGCAGAAGTTAGTCTGATCGAAGAACTCGTTATATGCCCAATAGCCTAATCCGGCGGTCATGGTTCATCCGAGAGAGCACCTTTCGCATAGCCTTCACCTCTTTCTCGTCGACCTTTCGAAGATCCAGCTCATAGTTCCGCACACTGGTTGTCAGGCGGACTACGGATGATTTTCGATCAAGGTGGAGTTCCTCCAGCAATTCCTCATCGTCTTCTACGTACCGTCCAAACGAAACGCTCACTCCTCGCTCCGAGTCTGCCAGCAGGTGTTCGTATTTCGGCGTGCGCAGAAGGGTGAGGCTTTCGATCTCAGTCGGATCCGCTGGGTCGATGACCGAAAAGGACACAATCAAGTCGTCCCCGTTCTCAGTCGAGATAAACGCAACAGTTTCCATAATCTTCGGTCTATGATTTCCGCAGTCACAAGGCACAATCATCGCTTCCCGACAATCCCTGCTCGCCAAGAACGAGACCAAGCACCGGCAACGATAGCATGGCGCATGAAGGCGACGGGCAGTCTGACTCGATCGATCCTGCTTCCTTCAGTAGCCTCGGATCGTCAAATGTCCTGAACGAGAAAGTGTGACCCGACTCAATGCACCGAGATGCAATGACGGCTTCTATAGTAAGGCGTTCGCTTTGTTCCGCAGAGGCAAAACGGACGGGTAGGGGTTGGACGAGAAAGCCGAACAGTGCTTATTTTCGAGCCATATGCAGTATTCATGGCAGCGAATCCGCGAGCACCAAAGGTCGTACTCGACCAGGCGACTTTCCGCGTGGTCCAGCGCCACGCTGCTAAGTACCGACGTCGGTGTCAGCCTGCGTCGGTTATCGGCGGTATAGCATTGAGCGCGGGCTTGGCGAAAAGATAGCCTTGCATCAGCGTGACGCCGTTCGCTGCGAGAAAGTCGCGTTCACCCTGCGTTTCGATACCTTCGGCGATCACGCGGATCTCAAGGTCCCGACATATTCTTAGTACGCCACAGACAATTCGCTGACGCACGGAATCCGAGTCGATGCCTCGGACAAGTGCCATGTCGAGCTTGACCAGGTCCGGTTGAAATTCTGCGAGTAGCGTAAGGCCGGAATAGCCCGCGCCGAAGTCGTCGATCGCAGTCTGAAAACCGAACGACTTGTACGCGCGAAAGATCTCTACAAGGTGCGGACGGCTGATAATATTTTCACCTTCGATTGTCTCGAAGATAATCCGGTCGATCGGAAAGCCGTGTTTTTCGGCTGCTTCAAATGTGCTACGGATGCATGCGGCAGGTTGATAGACCGCGTTCGGCATGAAGTTGATCGACAGGAAGCTGTCCATTCCCAACGCAGCAGCTTGTGCAATTGCAGTGGAGCGGCAACGCTGGTCAAAGTTATAACGATTCGAATCGTCGACCTGCGACAGCACCGATGCCGCCGATTCGCCATTTGGGCCGCGCACAAGGGCTTCGTGGGCATAGGCCCGCCCAGACGTCAGATCGACAATGGGTTGAAACGCGAACGCCATTGCGATCTGTGCCGTGTCGCCGGTATTGCAACCACCGCAGCGGCCAGTTCGTACGGCCGGCTCGCTTGCGTCAAGGATTTTGATCATGTTGACCATTTTCACGAAAATTGAATAGGCAAGCAACTGCCAGTTGCTACACTTTCGTCTTCTCTTTATCGGACAGAAGGCATTATTTCTTTAGTGGAACTCGCGCGTGTCCGAAATGCCCGCCTCGAGGTCCAAGCACTCTGTTTTCATAATAGCCATCACTGTTGGCTTGCTCAGTCGTTTCGAGGTCGTCGATTGTGTTGCAAAAATGCAAACCGCCGTTGCCGGCAGTAAGCTGACCTACTTGGACAGAGACCTGACACCAGGCGAGGCATGCGCTTAACGCGGTCAGCCGCGAATCGACGAACGGCAACAGCACTGGGTCGCGTACTTGCGCGCTGAAAGATCATGGGGGACTCTGTCGGGCTCGCGATAGAAAATCAAAGTGGCGTGCTGCAGATTCGCGTGAGCGACACGGGCATGGAAATGACGGCCGAATCGCTATCATACGTCTTCAACTTCTTCTCGACCGCCACGCGCGGAACGAACGCCGGGAGCGACCGGCTTGGTATCGAACTAGCCATTAGTCGAAGCCTTATCGAACTGCATGGAGGGACAATGCTAGCGTCTAGTGTGGGTAGGTTTGCGCAATCGCATTGCTCATAGTGCAAAGTGAATCATTTGATGAAGGAGCAAGAAGGTGACGCTAATAAAGCTTCAAGGACGCGCATGGGACTATCTTCGCGCAGGGGCCGGTGACGGGAGGGCACCATTCACGTTCATGCAGGCCGCCACGATTGGCAGGGAAGGCGCTCCATCGGTTAGGACCGTTGTTCTACGCCACGTTCATGAGGCGGAGCATCTTATCGCTTTCTACACCGACGTCCGATCCGGGAAGATCGCTGAATTGCGCGCCGACCCTCGTATAGCCCTTGTAGGATATGACCCCGAGGGCATGATCCAGATTCGTCTAGAGGGCATTGCATCAGTGCTGGCCGAAGGGCCGGATAAACAGCACGCGTGGGACGCGAGCCGTCCGCACAGTCTTGTCACCTACCGAACTCCATGTCCGCCTGGGACGTCTATCGAGCGCCCTGATGATGCACACGCCGCGCAACCTGATGGTCACGATATCCGCCTTGCTGGTTATGAAAATTTCTGCATCGTTCGAGTGATCTTGAAAGCACTCGAAGTGTTGGACTTATCAGTGCCCGTTGCCCACAAGCGTGCAAGTTTCTCTCGCGCAGGGGACGAATGGATTGGCAATTGGATAGCGCCCTGAAGCGAAATCGGTTTTTTCAAGTTTGCAACCCGACATTGCGTGGGGGCTCAAAAGACTAAACGGTGTGGTGAAAGTTCCAAAGTTCGTCCTCCGACTTAGCGGAACTCAATCGACGCGTTTCCTTGCAACGAGATTCCCCGGCTAACCCCAAGCAAAAAAAGCCGACCTGACCGGTCGGCTTTCAGCGTGCTAATTTTCAGTTACTTCTTGAATTTGTCTCGCACGGCGTCGGCTGCTTCACCGACCTTTGACTGGACCTTGCCCGCGACTTTCTCCGCAGCGCCTTCGGCTTGCGTCGTCTTGTTGCCTGTGACCTTGCCGATGGCTTCCTTGACGGAGCCGGTCACTTGCTTGGCTGCACCTTCAACCCGATTCTTATCCATGACGTTTTCCTTTAGAGAGCTTGCGTGCTAAACGTACGTCGAGGAATGAATGACTGCGCCTGCTTTCTGTCAATTACCCTCAACCCGACGAACGCTTTCATTGTGCTCGATCAGTTCGATTGCCGACAGGCGCAAATGCATCAGATCGCCTAGTGCATTAGCCAAGAATCCATTGTCCGGCGCGGGAACTGGCGTCGGCATATGGCTCGCCGTGACCACACTGGTCTCCATTTTCGTCGGCGCATTTGTCAGTGGCCGCACGGCGCCCCGCCAAGGCGTCTTGCACGGCTTGCTGACGTGGTCGGTCGTGACGGTCGCAACCACCTGGTTGCTCGCCTCGTTCGCGTCCAGCGTGACAGGCGCTGCCGCTAATATGGTGGGCGGCGGCTTGTCGATGGTCGGCCGTGGTGTGGCTGCCGCCGCGCCCGATCTTGCGTCTGGCGTGAAGGGCCAGCTTCAGCAAAGCGGCATCGATTTCAACTGGACCAGCCTGCAGGATCAATTGGATGGCCTGCTGCGCGATTCGGGCAAGACCGCTTTGCAGCCTTCGCAATTGAAAGCGACGGCACAAAGCGCAGCCAGCGACGCGACTCAAACGGCGCAACAAGCGAGCTCGACCCCGCAAAGCGGCAGCGACGATCTCTCGCAATGGTTTGCCCGCGTCAAGGCAAAGGCTCAGCCGGCGCTCGATGCAGCGGACAGGGACGCGCTGGTGAACATCGTGGCGGCACGCACTGGAAAGTCGCACCAGGAAGCGCAGGCGATCGTCGACAACTACGCGCAAACCTATGACGCAGCGCTCGCCAAGTATCAGCAACTCAAAGTGCAGGCAGAGCAGCAGGCGCGTGAGGCGGCGGCATCGGCGGCGCGAGGGGTATCGACGGCGGCGTGGGGATCGGTCGTGATTCTTTTGATCGGTGCTGCGGTCGCGGGCGTTACAGGGTGGTTGGGGTTACGCTCACGGCCGGCCGTGCTTTGATCGGGATTGAAATGGGTGGTGGTTGACCCCATTGATTAGCTTGACGTGGGGACGACGCGTTTGAATTTCCTGTGTCATGCACGTTAAGCGCTGGTCCTGAAATATGTCGCTAACGGATATGTGGCTAACGGTGAGCTTACAAAGTTGCCTGACTAAGAGCCCGGGGTGTTCCTTAGTGAACTCAAGGACCTTGAGCATCACTCTGATAAAGAAGAGGTAATTCGATGAAAGTAAAATCTGCAATGCTGGCCGTCGCGTTTTTAGCAGCGAGCTTCGCGTCCCAGGTTCAGGCTGCGGGATGCCTGAAGGGTGCTGTCGTGGGCGGCGTGACTGGCCACTACGTCGGTAAAGGCCACGCAGTGCTGGGCGCAGCCGGAGGGTGCATCGCGGGTCATCATATGGCGAAAGAGAAAGCCAAGGAGGACGCGTTGGCGCGGGAGCACGCTCAGCAAGCGCCTGTCGACGGCCCACGTACCTAAGGCCAACGGGGTCCAGGCTTGAGCGGATTTGGAGGCACCGATCGACGTCCTGCTAGGTTACGTTCAAGCTTAGCGGGCTGCGTGAGTGAGCTGACAGAGATGATGAACGAAGGCGACTCTTATGTGGGCCTTCGTTGGTCGAGCCATTTTTACGAACAGAGTGGTCGGTTCATTTCCCTTTGTGGACACACTGAAATTTGTGCCCAGCGAAAGCATAGGGTGCGATGCCACCAAAAAATCTAGACGGTCAAAATCGGACGCTTACGGATCGTCCAACGCGCGTCCCTCACGCATGGCAGTAACCGGCTTACTCAAGACGTCCGGGCCTCCCCCCAAATTTGCTCCGAAGCGACTTTTGACGGTCTGAGAAGTCGGAATAATATGTATCGATTGGGGACCACATCGGCATCCTGACGACGCCGATGTGGTCCACTTAATTCCGCGTTTGGCCGATTAAGGATCCTCGCAAAATGGTGAGAAAAAAGAAGAAGCTCTCAGCTGCTCAAAAGGTCGCGAAACAGGAAAGAAAAAGGAAGTTCATGTTTGTATTTAGGAATGGCAAACAAGTGCGAATTAGACGACCAGAGACAATTGATGGCATCGATGTCGATGAGTTCATCCGACGAAGTGCAGATCCAATCTGGCTGCATCAAAACGAAATGCATGAGCTCATAGAAGCTGCGCCCGATCCCGATGCTCCGCTTTAAGGACTTTGTTAGAGACTTTTCGGTCTGTTCCCTGGGCTTTGGGATTGCTTCTGCGATGGTTTCCGAGGGCATACCTGTCTCGCTTATTAAGTTCTTCCGTAATACTCTGCAGTATAGGCCTGAGGGGGCGACGCGAAGCTGCCGCCCCAATTGTCGTAAGGCGGCGATGGTTCTGGGGGAGGAATGAGATGCCCGACCTCTCATTCCGCCTACCTCTCCCACCTTGCGATAGCAATTCTGTAGCAGATCAAATTCGCCCAAACGCACAAGCGCGTCTCCTTCCCGTACAATTCGGTGCCGCATAAAAGCAGCCGCTATTAGCCAACGCAACCCACGGCTCCATGACGAATTCCGCCGGATATCGATGGCCCAAACCGACAAGGGCGTTGGCTCGCGTCACTGCTCAACCATCACATTTCGCGGCAGGCTTATAGTGAAATACAGCCCGTATCCGGGATGTCGCGAACGCTGAGCACGCCATCGCTTGCTTCCACATTCCGGCGAGCGATCGAGAATCCCAACCCTAGGCCCGTTCTACCGACGCCGTTCTGCCTGAACGATTCGGACATGCCTTCTACATCGCCGACCGACAAACCGCCACAATGGTTCTTCGCGTCGATCAAGACGCGGTCAGCAACTGCGTACTCGTCGAGAGTCACTTCTGTGTCAAGGTGAGTGAACTTGAATGCGTTCTGTAGCGGGCTTCCTAGCGCCGAGAAAAGCAGATCCCGATTAGCGCGTACAGCAAGTCTCGCCTTGACGGCCGAAACCGTGAATGCACACCCGCGAGCCTGAGCCACGAGATCCACCGCCTGTTTGATCTCGTCAATGAAGTCAGCCAACGAGAATATTCGCGGCGGCATTTCGCTCCCAACTGTCAACCGCACTTCTGCTAGCGAATCGTCTACGAGATCACGCAGCCCATTCAAATTGCGCTCTAGCGCTGATCCCGTCGCACCGGACAGGCTCAGATTCCCGGCCTTCGCGGCACCAAAAAGCAAGCGTTGGTTTGGAGAAAGTTGCGTAATTTGTGAGCGAAAAATCCTATTCGTTCGTTCATCTCGCGGCGTACTTGTCCGTCGTAACTAAGTCACGCTGATAACTAAACTCAGCCACTGCATCGGGGATTGCGTTGTCCAAGCAGCGATCAAGTGTTCGAAACTCGTCTGCGTGGAAGGGCGCGTCACATTCAAATGCAAGATCAATAATAGCCTGATAATCATCTAGCCGGCCTTCCCTTCGGCAAGCGCTGGGAACTACAGTGAAAGTACGATTCCTGAACTTATCGCCTGTTCCTTGACGAGCGTGGCCAGCCCATGTCGTCCGGCCGGTCGGGCGGCCGGACCCCGCTTTATGGCGGGGCAAGCGACGCATGGCTGGAAGCGCGGCAGAACGGAACTGCCCAACTTCGTCTGCAAGGGATTGAAAAGAATTCTGGCTAACGGGTGATGGTTTGTGAGGTGGTCAGCGGGGCATTTTGGGAGAAAGCATCATGTTATTTTGTGGCATTGACCTTCATTCGAACAACAGCGTCGTGGTCGTCACCGACGATGCCGACAAGGTGTTGTACTCCAGGCGACTCCCCAACAACCTGACGGAAATCTGCGATGCGCTCAGCCCGTATCTGAAGGATTTATTTGGCGTCGTCGTGGAATCGACATTCAACTGGTACTGGCTGGTCGACGGCCTGATCGAGGCGGGCCATTCGGTCCACCTCGCCAACACCGTAGCGATCAAGCAATACGATGGCCTCAAGTACCGCGGCGACGAATCCGACGCCCGCCACCTCGCGCACATCCTACGGCTCGGACTTCTGCCGGAAGGACACATCATGCCGCCGCCCCTGCGCGCAGTACGCGACCTGTCACGCAAACGGATGCAGTTGGTGCAGCAGCGCACCACCCAGCTCCTCTCAATAGGGACATGCCTGGCGCAGCAAACGGGTGGCCAGATCAGCGGCGACAGCATCAAACGGCTGACGGAGGCTGACATTGACAAGATGCCGATCGGCAGCACCGAAGCGATCGGCGTCAAGGCCAACCTGGCGGTCATGGATGCGCTGCAGACGCAAATCGACGGCATCGAGAAGGTGCTGATGGCGCACTGCCATAACAGTCCGGGATATAGGTTGCTCAACACCGTGCCCGGCATCGGCGCAACGCTGGCCACCGTCATCCTGCTGGAGACGGGCGATGTCGGACGCTTTGCCGACGTCGGGAACTATGCCTCCTATTGCCGCTGTGTCAGCAGTACCCACCTCTCGAACGGCAAGAAAAAAGGCGAAGGCAACACCAAGAATGGCAACCGCTATCTGGCGTGGGCGTACATCGAGGCAGCCAATTTCGCCATCCGATTTTGCGAGCCGGCGCGCAAGTTTTACCAGCGTAAGAAGGCCAAACGGAATGCAATCGTCGCGACCAAAGCGGTCGCGCACAAACTGGCGCGTGCCTGCTTTCTGATGCTAAAAACGGGAGAGGAATTCTCTGTGGAGCGCTGTTTCACTTAAGTTTGGCAACGGCCAGCGAGCCAGGCCCTGTGTTGGACTTTGAGCCACCTAGTCTGATTGGACGCCGCGCCGTCTGCCATCGTGTCATGTCTTAATGAAATGAGTCGTCCGGATTGCGAGCCACCTGCGTTTGGACCCGCCTCGCGGAAGCCACAAGTCTGCCCAACAATTGGACACAAGACGGTACCGAGATGCTTCTGGGACGGCGCAGCCGTCAGGGTGGAACAGGATTTCAACGCTTCCGCTTGATCCACATGGGTGACTGGTGCGATTCATGCAACCACACGAAGAGGCGAAGGGCACGAACATCATTTCATGTGGAGACCTGAGCGATGGCCGTATTAACTATCGCGGAGGATTGCGAGGATTTTATTTAACCCCTTGACTTGGGCCGGCTAATGGGTGACACAGGTCGCCATAGTCGTGGACAACCTGGTCAACTGAAAAGTCGAGTTCTAAGAGTTGTCCTCCATGTTTTGAGGCCGCGTTTTCCGATCTCCGAAAACGAGGACCGGCCTCCTACAGGGCCGGAGATCTTACGACGATCCATAGGCTCTGCCGTCTGTTCAAAACGAAGCGTCCGGATAAGTTGATCAAGGAAAAGCGGCACGCCGTTCTGCAATTGCTGCGCGGTCGCATCTCTAGAGGGCCTGTGCGCCACTTTTGTCCGGCATCGCTCGATAAGATCATCACGATTGTTCGAAAGGAATTCATGCATCATGGCGCACTATCCCCTTTTGTCGGCTGCATTTGGCGCTCGCCTACGAGTATCGACTGGCGCTTAGCTTACGCAACGTCTACTTTGTTCGTCGTAACCAATAGATCGATCTACACCTTTCCCGAGATGGCCTCAAAGAGCATCGTGCTCACGGTGATCCCAAATGTCTGCTGCGGAGCAAGAACGAAGCTCCGATGCGGATCGATTCTTCCAGAATCGGTCGTTGATTTTCCGATTCCGCGCGTAGCCTAGCCGCTCGTGCGCAGAGTGTGGCCAATGACGATGGCCTGTCAATGTTTCGAGTTGGACCGTCTTGCCGGTATCGCGGAATGCGAGAAATCCTGACAAAGTCTGTAGAGATCAGCCCGGTTCCCGTGGCCTTTGGCTTAAGGGTATGGCGCTCGGTCGAAATATTCGCTGAGAATATCTGAGAGCCTCCAAATTGGGCATGGGCGACGACAGTGCCCGTCAAAGCCGGCGGCATGCAGCGTTTCCATCGAGTCTTCGGGATAGATGCTGCTCAGTGCAATGACTAACCGGTCTGCATTTGTCGGATTGGAAGTGAAGCCGCGGACGAATGCGAAATCGGCATCGATGTCGAGACGCGTATCTAAAAGCATGACTTGAGCGCCCCATTCATCGAGAAGTCGGCGTGTCGAGCCTAGATCCGGTGCATAAATGGACGGAAAGTTTTTGAGACCCAACATCAGCGATATCGACTTGCCGGCCGGCGCATCGACATGCGCGACGATCACTCGACGGAACAGCGGTAGGATCGCGGTGAATTTCTTCCGGTTCCAAAGCGCATGTTGACTCGTATCGTCGTATGGCGGGCGGTTTGACACTTCATTCTCGACGGCAGGGCTGCGGTTTGCCAACGCCGAGTGCTCGTGCCAATACCAACGCGCACCGGGAAGTCGAACGTAGTCTCGCACTTTTGCCCTTTGCTGTCGACCTAATTAGTTACGTTAATTAGTTCAATCATTTACCAACCACAAGGTTATAGGGCGATCACGAACTTCGCATCGGTCAATTGAATTTTCTAATCGAATTTGCTTGAGATCTGACAATGCAAGAGCGCAGTGCGTCTTTTGCGGATCGCGCATTGAACGTAAGCGCCTAGCTACGACGAGTCGACTTCGGCTGTTCGATATGGGACCGGGTTCGGCCGGGAGGGGACCGCAGAACGTCGACTTGATTGGACATTCGAATCCCCGCTTCACCCAGTTAAGTGACTTTCGGTCGATTATTTTTGTCGCAACTTCGGCCTTCGCGGACGTGGGAGTATTGGCCGCTGAGAGGCGCTTTGCCGTCGTTCGCGATGTCGTAGTCCCGAACTTCGGGTGCCGACGCCATTGATTTGATGCCCGCCCCCCGTTGCGGCCTTCGAACCGCTCGTCTGGAGGGCAGCAAATACAGCCGGACAACCGTCACGTACCATCGATCCCCAACGAATCATGGCACTGGCTAAACATCGGCCGTTCAAGCGCCGTGTGGCGACTGTATGCCGCTTTGCCTTTTATCGGAGTTGCCGTGTAGATCGATGTCGGCTTCGACGAAGTGCGAATGAGTCTTCGCGACTGCAAACAGACGCGGCGCCCCATCTCTATCCTACCAACCTATCAACACCGGCCATTCGACTCCATCTCGCGCGCGCATCATCATTCCCGCATTATTAGAGTCGCGCCGTCCCGCACGCTGGGACGATCTTCCTGTCCAGGAAGTCCGACAAATCTCGTGGACACGGGAGAAGACTCGCCAACGATTCAACGCACCCGGCAAGCGCTAGCGTCCAGGTTGGAGTCGCTCGTTTCAGACCCGACAGTTTTGCCTTCTCACGATCGCTGAAATCGCGGGTGAACGATGTAAGAATCTTCCGAAAAAACCATAGCTCGTACTTTCCACGGAGATAACCTTGTGGTTCGCGTTTTTTGAGATATCGCCGATAGATTGACCTTAGCTCCAGAGACGGCCGCTTGGCTCCGCTATTTAGCATGTTAGTCGATCCAAGAAAGGAGTATCGGACAGGGTGCGCTTCGATGCATGGCCGCGCAATAGAATCTATCCGCGGCAAACCGGGGGCTCGGTATAGCGTCTCCATCATGCAGCGGAATAAAAAGGCTCATGGGATGTTGAATAAAGACGCATTGCCCGACGTCGATATGTTCATGCCCACTTCTAAAGGAGAATCCGAGTGCTGCCGAATCACATCGTTACCTCGAACAGTTTGAGTCAGTCCTTCCAGTCAATTCTTGCGGCCAACCAAGGACGTAATTGCGTCTGGGCCGTCGTCGAGCTATCCAACTCGGCATCTGGAAACAGCGGTTATTGGGCCACGCGTTCCACACAGAATGTCGTGCAGGTGATCGGCCAAGCGATCAAGGATCGAATCGAGCAGGCGGCCGTCCGGAACTCCGGGCAAGCAATCTCTGCGGTGCATCGGCGAAACATCAATGAGAGGATCGCGGCTGAGGTCGGGCTTCAGGGTCTGAGGGATACGGTTGGCCACGCCGAGGAGAGACTGATCCTTGCATGGCCCGACATCATGGAAGACTACTCGCAAGCTCGCAATGGCGAGCAGCCCGACACGGCCAAGCTGTATCTGTCGGATAGCCCATGCACCCTCTACGACGGCAACAAGGCGAGCAATAACATTTCCGGCAAGCCGCTTTCGTGTTTCGCCAAGATCAATCTCCTGATCAGCGAGAACGCTTCCATCACGTCCTGGGCTATCTACTATCGGAAGCCATGGGGAATCTTGCAGACGAAGAGGCAAGGAAGAATGTCGCTCGATCAATGGAACAATGTTCAGGCCGGACAGGCGCTCGTCACAAGCAATGGAAGATATCGGGCGTTCAGTCCGGAGCTTGAAGCAACGGCAAAAGGCGCCGGACTGTAAGCGGGTTTTCCGGTGGCGCAGACGACACGGAACCGCCGCGATTGTCTCTGTCCGCAGGTGCACGCGAACGAACGTTTCCCGAAGCGCGCGCAAAGAAACAGGCAAGGAGAGACGGTAATCCCGCAGTCCGAATTGCCCGATCCCTTTGGCTCCCTTGGCTCTGGATAGTCCTTCTCTGAACATCTGTTGCTGCAGTTTTATTCCGCTTGGCGTGCGACAAAAACAATTACGCTTTTCTGGAATACCGCGTCCCTCAGGATGTTATGGATTTACAGATCCGGCGAAACTTCCTTCGTCGCACGACCGAGAGTCCCTATGCCTGACCACTACAATCTGCTCGTCTACTACGATGGATCACTTGAATCCAAATCGGCATTGCTGCGTGCGACCCGTCTGGGGTGTGCGTTAACCGCTACCGTTCATGTGCTGTCGGTGACGGATATTGGCTCGGCTATCGGCAGTAGTGTCGGATACGTATCGGACATAGCGTGTGTGCAGATGGAAGGGGCGACCAAGCGGCTCCTGGAGGAAGCGCTGGATCATTTGAGAGAGAGCGGGACGGTTGCACGGGGATACATCGCGGCAGGTAACGTGGTTGATAGCATGGCCAAGTATGCTGGCCTGATCAACGCGGATCTGCTTGTGTTGGGGCACCGGAATCCGCGCGGACTGGCAAGGTGGTGGGCTCAGCCATCGAACCACGCAGAGCTGGTGAAACGTGTCGCAGGGCGTGCCGTTATTACCGTCCCGCTGGACTAGACGATCGCGCTGGATATACATGCCATTGTCATCGGCGTGGAAACGAGACGGGAGATTGGAGGTTGAAGATTGGCCGCAGCAGCGAAAGCGCAGGAATAAAGTGCGAGCGTTGCCTTTTCTGAAGACACGTCCGTCACCGACATTCAATAGATCTTCTGGAGCAGCCGCCATGTCTTGTCCCGCCACTCGCTTCCAATCCATCCAGACGCCGCGACTCGTTAGGTTGCACGATCGTTTGTTCGAGGCTGCCGCCGCCCTCCCCGACGCCATTGCGCTGATCGCCGGAAATAACACGTGGACCTATGATTGTCTGGCACGGTACGTCAGACGCCTTTCACAAGGCCTGCTCGTTCAGGGTCTGAGACCGGGCGATCGCGTCACGCTGCATCTGACGAACAAACTGGAAACCGTCGCCGCGTTTTACGGGTGCATGTTGACGCGGAACCGATGCGGATAGCATCGCCGGGTGATCTACGACGTCGGTGCTTGATAACAGCGACCACCTCGGCATGCGTGCAAGCGCCGTCGTTCTCGCCGATAACGGACCCGGCGGTGATGATTTGTGCGGCCGGGCGCGTATCTCGGACAGGGTTTCGCACGCCTTGAAACGCTTTCGACGCTGGCGGAAGCAGCGCTCGCAAGTCGCGATGCGCTGGCTGGTGTCACTGAGACCGCCTAAGCGAAAACAGTCTTCGCGGCTATGTTCGGTAGTGAGGCTGCCGTGACCAATCTGGGCATCGTAGCTCTGCCGGAGGCTTTTGGCGCGCTGCGCCTCGACGCTGCCTGGGGACCGACTGTCGCCTTGGGTCTGGTGGGCGGGCAGGTGATTGGCGCTGCGACATTCAATGACCGGCTGCACCTCGTCTACACGAGCTACGCTCCGGTCACGGGGCTGCTGGATCAGATCAAGGCGGAATTGTCAGGCGCCTTGGGCAACGTTTACTAGGCCGGACAAGAAGCCACGACTGCAATACAGTTTGCGCAGGCGTTGGATCAACTCCTCATTCGAATAACGCTGGGCACGTGCCCGCATGATGCCTTGCGCCGTGTAGAACGTTTCGCTCGGGATAATCGACTCAAATGCACCTTCCTTACGAATCCACATATCCGGGGTATTGACCACGCGCATTTTCTTCAGCTTGAACGAGACTCGGTTGTACAGATTGTTGCCGATGTATTTCTCGGTGGTCAAGACTTCTCTTACCGTCGCCCGTGTCCATTCGCGATCCAGATCGGTGTGCACACACATCGCGTTAAGACGAGCGGCGATTTCATACTCGTTGAGCGATTCCTCGATAAACCAGTTGTAAATGAGATTGACGATCCGAATCTCACTTTCAGGCCCTGGCATCAGGACAACTCGATCGGTCTGCAGACTCTTGCGCTCTCCGCGGTGCAGTTCCCCCTTCATGATGCCGTGCTGGTCGATCAACACGCGGCGTAGTCCATAGCCAGCCAGTCCGCCTTGCCGGAACCCCAGTTCAATCAGCCGGCATTGGCCGGCAAATACCTTCGCCGAAAGCTCGCGGCTATATTCACCGGCCATCGCACGCTTGACCCCCTTGACGATGGTCGAGACCGGTGAGCCGTCGTTTTCAAACTGCTCCGCGCAGTAGGCCACCTGAATGCCGGCGCGCTTGCATACGTATTCGTAGCAGGCGCTCTCATCGGCATCCTGGAATCGGCCCCAGCGACTCACGTCATAGACAAGGATTACTTGAAAGTCGGTATGACCGCTTTCAACATCGGTGATGAGCTGTTGAAGGGCTTGACGCCCGTCGATCCGCAGACCGCTTTTACCTTCGTCGGCGTAGGTGCGAACAATCACGAAACCTCGTCGGACAGCATAGTCGCGAATCTTGGCCTGTTGGTTTCCGGTCGAGTATTGCTGGTGCTCGGTCGACATGCGAACATATTTCGCGGCACGCGTCGCTGGAGGCTGCGAGGCAGTTGCATTGGCGGTGAGATCAAGTGACACGGTCCTGCTCCGGGCAGCGACAAGTTCTGGCTCTCTGAGCCTGCGTGTGGAGTCGATTGCCGAACACCGCAGGTCTCCACGTCGCTTCGTCCGCATCAGATATAGCGGCGACACCGACTGAGAGCGCTACATGAAAAAGATAGCAGTCGCCGCGCTAAAGTCGATCAAGTCATCTATTTGCAATCACGTTTTGGGTCGCTGAGGCGCTGACACAACCTCGATGCGCACCACGTACGCGTTCTTCTTTGCAATGCTGGTCCCCACTACACGCCGCAAAACGTAAAATCCGGACGCTAGTGGACCATCCAGCTGTGACGCGTCCATGTTTGCAATCGGCGTCGCGCGTCGGCAGATGTTCCGTTGGCGTTGCATTAAGCGATTTCTGTCGAGATAGGCGGGATGCGTCGCGCGGTACTGACGCCAGTAATTGGGGTGACGGGCGCGCCAGTTAGCCTGGGCTCTCGCCTGGTTATCACGGTAGTCGGGGTCGGTTTGGAGGCGTTGCCGTTGCCACTCGCGTCGGCGATCGCGCTGACAGGCGGGGGCGAAGCAGTAATGCTGGTTAGGGTTTTGCGAGCGAGGACGAAACGGAATTCCGCAGGCTAGGCAACGGCGAACGATTTTCATAGTGCGCTCCATACATTGGCGACGATCTGGAGCACGATCGCCGTGCATGGAGTTGCAAGCAGCCGGGCGTTGGACTCGCCTGTCGATTGGTTGACGGCGGCACAAAGGCCGCTACGACGGGGCCAATAAAGCCAATCTAACGAATGCCGCTTCCCGGCATTGATTGAATATGCTGCGAAAGCTAATCAGCACGATCTCGACCTTTTTATGCTTTCGTCGAGCTGACGCCGGTAGGGTCAGTTGAATTCCTAGCCTTTGTACGTTACGGTTGAACGCGGTTCATACTCAGAAGCCAACAGCGTTATTTCGCATGCGAAATGGGGTGATCATGCCTCCGCAACAGAAAAACCCGAGAGGCAGCGGCGTTTGAATATTGTCGACCATCATGGCCGGGATCATCTGTCAGGAGCCGGTTGAATTAGGTGGCATGGCTCGCGCCGAAGAGGCTCAACTTCAACTTCGACGGCGAATGAACCAGAAACCCGATGGAGCAGCGCGCGGACGGGTTGGGTTGACTGTTTGCCCGAATGTTTGTACATTTATGTTAACGAATTTTGTACGGGATTTAACTATGTCATTCCGAACCCATGATGTGGTACCAATTAGTGAAGCCCGGTCACGGCTGACGGAGCTGGCGGAGGATGTGGTCGCAGGCGCCGAGAAGGTTCTGACGAAGAACGGCTCAGCGTATGTGGCGATTGTCGACGCACGGAAGCTGGATTATTACCACGCCCTCGAAGCAGAACACGGCCGACTGGTCATGCTGGATGACGCCGAGAAGGGTCTCCGGGATGCACTTGCTGGCCGGACCAAACCTTTGGCTGAACTGCGCGACACAATGCGGCGTCGTGCTCCGTCCAAGAAATGATGCGTGTTGATTTTGCGGAGACCCTGGAAGAACGGCTTAAGACGATTCAAGAATTCTTGTTGGTGCAAGACGTGAGTTCAGCAGCAGGCAGGATAGAGGACCTGATGAGCGAGATCTACCGGTTCGGCGATCTCGTGGCAATCCATCCGAAAATTGGCCGCCCAGCAGGCGTACTTGCCGCGAATTCGGTCGAAGGTCAGAGCCGGTTGGAACGCGTGCTGCGGCTGGCCAGTGAAGCAAACCTGCCTGAACTGCGGGAATACATCATGCGCTCCTATCTGATTTTGTACGCGCACTCGGACACGCGTGTGTTGTTGCTGTCCATTCGCCACCAGCGAGAGCTGGGGTATGCGCCGGAAACGGGATAGGACACCCGGCGTTGGTTGCTTGCGAGGCGCATGGGACAGTTGATTGGCCGCTAGACCTTAAATACGGCCGCCCGCTAGATGGCGGGTCAACATAGCGCCTTAAATTATGCAGCATAATCTTCGTAGAACTTCGTTTGGTCCGATCCAGTGCTGGAAACAGGCCTCGACGGCCGAGAGGACTTCGACGAGCATGGCGAAGTAACGGTTATGCAGCGCCAGACGCCTTGTCAGCTTTCTGACCCGTTCAATAGGTGCCAGTTGCGAGCTGTATGGCGGGAGCAAAGCAACGTCAGGTCCCGCCTGTATTTGCGCGGGAGTGGTTTGAGCATGTTGGTATGGTGGTACTTGGCGTTGTCCAGCACGACGACGATGCGCTTGCCACGACGTCGATGACGCAGTAGCCGGCGCAGAAAGGACACAAACGTTTCTGCGTTGAAGACAGGGCACGCTTGCCAGGCGAAGCACCCGGTGCTCAGGCTGACGGCGTCAAAGCGCGCCACCGACTTGCGCGTGGGCGCGTGCATCAACACCGGATCGCGAACCTCCAGGGCCACCCACATGCGACAGCGCGATCCATGCTGCTGAAAATGGCATTCGTCCAGGCTCCTTAACTCAACGTTGTCGCGCTTTTGCCAGGCACCGCAGTTTTTTCAGTGTCGCAACCCATACGGGATCAGACTGGGCGACTTGCGGGAGCGGTATGCGCAGCCGAAATCCATCTGGCGAAACAGCCGCTGGCACTGTCGCACGCCCAGCTCGA
Organism: Caballeronia eucalypticola; assembly: GCF_047608185.1. Classification (NCBI taxonomy): domain Bacteria; kingdom Pseudomonadati; phylum Pseudomonadota; class Betaproteobacteria; order Burkholderiales; family Burkholderiaceae; genus Caballeronia; species Caballeronia eucalypticola. The sequence goes on along the minus strand of NZ_JBLKRU010000004.1, from coordinate 104,428 downwards.
TGCCGTAGCACTGACGCAAGTGCTCCGACAGAACGGGTCCGTCCCACAGGCCCGCTTCAAATCCGAAGTCGCGTGGTGTCTTGCGCAGGTCAGCCTCAATGCGAGCCCATCGCGATTCATCCAACGTACGTGGACGTCCGGGCCGCTCACCTTCCCGTAATCCGTCGAAGCCACCGCGCTCGAAACGTCGGACCCATCGCTGAATTGTCGTGGCCGCTTGACCGAACAACTGGGCCACTTCAAGTGCACGAGTAACCGCTGCTTACCAGCAGCACCGCATGGAGACGATGGTCATACCGCGATTCCTCGCTCCGTTCGATCTCCTGTTGAATCGCAACCTGCATGATCTGCGGGTCTGCAATTTCGAGCTTGCGCATGGTTGCCTCTCCAAAAGAGTAACCACGCAATCATATAATTCTGCAATATTTACGTCTCCATGTTTAGAACTTCATCCTGATACCAGCGCCCACGCTGCTGCCTGACGACACGCTGGTCATCGTGTCATAACGCCATGCCGCGTACACGTCCGTGCGTTTCGACAGCGGATAGTCGTAGCCGAGCGCCACCGTCGACCAGCGGCTGTCACTGCCTTGCACCGGCCGCCGGCGCGTGCCCGCCCATGACACCAGTACGCTGCCTGTGCCGAGCTGGGCACTCGCGCCGGCCTGCACGGTATCGTCGGTCACCTCGTTGTTGTTATTCACCCGTTCGTACTGAAAATAGAGCTTGAGCGCGTCAAACCGATACGCACCACCGACAAGCCATGCCGTCTGCTCGGTCGCACCATTGAGAAAAAGCGATGCCGTGTGCAGGCTCTGGACTGCCGCCGTCGCGGAGAAAGGCCCAGCGAAGTAGAGCACGTTCGCGCTGTAATTGGCTTGTCCCGCATAGCCCGCGATGCCAGCATTACTGTAGAGCAGACTTCCCGATAGGCCGCCCGCTTCCGGCGTGTGGTACACGATCGAGTCGTCGATTGCTGTATCGCTCTGTACTGACGCCGCCCCCATGGCGGACCCGAGAAAGCTGTGAACAACCATGGGCGAGAAGACGAACGAATTGCCAAACGGGTTGAACAGCAATGTGGATACGAACAGCAGGGAATCGTTACGACCGAGCGTCAGTTCCCCAAATCGCCCGCTGAGTCCGACGAATGCCCTGCGTCCGAAGAACGACTGCCCGTCGAAGGAACCCGTCTGACCACCATTGATGCGGTAAAAGCTTTCGAGCGTGAAGACCGTCTTCAGCCCGTCGCCCAGATCCTCGGAGCCTGACATGCCCCAGTACGACGTTGTCATCCCGCCAGAGCCCACCTGCCAGGTATTGCCCGATGCCCCTGGCGTGCGTACTACGCCCGCGAACGAATCGGCAAGCCCGTAAAGCGAAACGGACGACTGTGCGTGCACTGCCCCGGCCAATGCGCATAGCGCGAGTGCTGCGACGCCTTTACTCCATCTTCCCCGACAATCCGTGTGCATGTGTTCTCCTTCGTCTTTTTGGGTGATCTGTCCTGCGGTTTCGCCTTTTGCCGAGCAAGCTTCCTGACCGAGTCTCAGCCCGGCCTCACGCGCGCAAGCGGTCTGCCACGCTCGGCCAACGCGATCGCAATCAGTAGCTCGTCCGGCTCCGGTGAGTCGGGCACCGACAGAGACACCGTGTCGAAATGGTCGAAGCTCCACATATCGGCAATGCCGTGCGTGGGTATATCGAGACAGGCGCCCGCTGCGCCGCGTTTGGTCACCGACGGCATGATCGTGGTCGCACCGGGCAGGCATTCACGCACCGCCTTGCCCAGCCGCGGATGAAGCAGCGCCGCGCCATACTCCAGCGGCACGCCCGTGCCCACCAGCGCCCCCTTCCCGTAGCCCTGGATGTCGCCTGGCGTGCAACCCAAAGCCTGCAGTGCGCGCCCGGTGAGAAGCGCTCCGAGTTCGGCACCCGTCGCGTAAAGCATGTCCAGTGCGTCATCAGTGCCCTCGCCTGCCATCGTCAGCACGGCCGCCGCGACAGCCTGGCGGTGCGGCGGCACGACCGGCACTCCGAGTTCTGCACATCGCTCAACCAGGTGAACGATCACCCTCGTAACCTGTACGCTCATGGTCGCGCCTCCATCCCGTCTGCCGGACGCTCAAGCGTTGCGCCTGGTGCCGGGAACGCACCCCTTGCTGACTCGTACGCCCGCGCTGCGCGCAGGACCAAGGCATCGCCGCCCCGTCGGCCGATGATCTGCACACCGGTTGGCAATCCTCCGGCAAAGCCACACGGCACACTCGCTGCGGGAAGCCCGGTCTGGTTACACCACGCGGTCAGCGCAGGTGCCGTACGCAGCCCGGCGGGCAGGCCCGGTACGGGCGGCGGACCACAGTGGAATGTTGGCGTGAGCAGCAGGTCGTAGCGCTGAAAGAAAGCCTTCATCGCCGCAGTGAGTGCATGACGCGCAAGCAATGCGTCAGCAAACGTTGCGGTGTCCACCCGTTCACCTGCATCGGCAAGCGCCTTCAGTTCGGGATCGAGCAATGTCCGGTGCGCCGCCTCCATATGTCGGGCACGCTGCGCGAAGTACACCGACCACTGGACCGAATGCATGCGCCCATCGCCGTAATAGTCCGCAAGCGGCGTCACATCGCTTTCGACAACATGCGCGCCAAGCGCCTCAAAGGCACTGGCTGCCTGCCTGACACACGCTTCGATGGCCGGCTCGATGCGCACGCCAGCGGGAGCCGCGCAGTACGCGATGCGAAGGCTCGCGACACCGTCGTCGAGCCCCACGCAGTAATCCGCCCAATAATCCGAACTGCTGGCGATGCCTGAATGCCGGTCGACGCCATCGTGCGTCATCACACTGAGCATGAGCGCGGCATCGCGTACGTTGCACGCGATCGGTCCCAGCGTGGACAGCGCAGTCCATGACGCCGCTTTGCCGGCCGGTACGAGTGAGAACGTGGGCTTGAACCCGACCACACCGCTCCAACACGCAGGAATCCGAATTGACCCGCCTCCGTCGGTCGCGAGCGACAGCGGTCCCATCCCTAGCGCAACCGCCACCGCGGATCCACCACTGCTGCCCCCAGGCGAGAGCCGCGTATCCCACGGATTGCGGGTAGCCCCCGTCAGCGGACAATCGGTGACGATCTTGTTGCCAAACTCCGAGGTCGTAGTCTTGCCAAACGGTATGGCGCCCGCGCGGCGCAGCCTCGCCAAGGCCGGCGCGTCCTCACCTTCACGTTGCGGCGATGAGGTCAATGAGCCGTGACGCGTGGGAAAACCGGCTACCGCGACGAGATCCTTGACCGAGACTGGCACGCCATCGAGCGGACCGCGCGGCTCACCCTGCATCCACCGTCGCTCAGCGTCCCTAGCCGCTGACATCGCCCCTTCCTCGTCGATCGCGCAAAACGCATTGACGACGAAATCGTGCTTTGTGACCTGATCCAGCACTGCGCACATGACCTCCACCGGCGAGAGTGTCCGCTGCCTGAAGCCGGCAACCAACTGACTTGCGTCGAGCCTGACAATGTCGTTCATTATGTATTCCTAAATTTTTGATGCATAAACCTTCTCGCGTAGGAGGACCCTCCTAGCCTTCACAGACCGGCGTGACCGGTCCGGTGGAGTCGAGGATCGAAAAACTGTTGTCGGCGAGTGCCTGACCGATTCGTGTCTGGCAGAGCACGTGGCCACCATCGTGGCTCACCCCGGTCCTGCCACGCGGCAGCGCGACAGAGAGAGCAGGCAGCGCGGCCTTGACGCGCTCGGCGTCTACACTCCCTGCCGACCTGACGGCCTCGGCGAATAGACGAATCCCCGCATAAGTGTTCTCACCGTGCGGCAGCACGACGGCATAACGTCCCAGCCGAGGATCACGGGCATCGGCATAACGCGCGGTATAGCGTGTGAGGAACGCCTGGTTTTCCGGATTGTCGATGCTCATGAAGTAAGACGACACGCCGATCGTGCCGGTCGAGGCGCCCGTGGTCGCAATCGAGAGGGATTCGTGCGCAATGTCTGTCACGAGCAGCGGTTTCATTGCGAATGACCGGTACTGCTTCACGAACGTCACCGGGTCATCCCCGATGCTGTGCCACACGACCTGCGCGTTTAAGCTCGCGACACGCTGCAGGACCGCACCATAGTCGCGCGTGCCGAAGGGTAGCCAGTAGACATCAAGGAATTTCCCTCCGTGATGCGCCACCGCTGCCTGTAACTGCGGGATCAGCACCTTCCTGTTGCTGCCGATATCGGACACGACCGCGCAGACGGACCGTCCCCCGTCACGCATGAGCCATGCAATCAGCGGTTCGATCCGCTGGCTTGCGGTAAGGCCTGTCGTGAGCAGTCGCGGGTCACATCGTCCCTCGTCGAAATTCGGATAGACCACCAACTTTCGTGCGGCTCTTGCCGCCTGGAGAGCAGCTTCGCGCTCCGACGGAAGCACCATGCCCGTGATCATCGCGACGTCGTCATGCATGAAGAGCTGCCGCGCCTTCTCAAGTGTGACCGCGGTAGACATCTGGGTGTCCTCGACGCTCAGTTGCAAGGGGCGCCCAAGCAGTCCACCCGCGGCGTTGATCTCGTCCACGGCAAGTGCTGCGCAGTTACGGTTGGTCTGCCCCACGCGCGTCAGGGGACCGCTGAGCGGTGCAAGCACGCCGATCTTCAGCGGCTCGGCCGAGCGCGCGAACGGGGAGACGGCCGATGCAGCAAGGGACGCAGCCGCACCAAGCAGCACAGTTCGGGAAAAGTCACGACGGTTCATGGTTTTTTCTCACTCGATTTCACTGAACGTTTTCATGAAGAAATTCCGGCGCATTGTCCGCGGCCGGGGAAAGATAGCGTGCGAGCGGGTGTTCGCCCGTACCGCCCGATCGCGGTTCAACGATGCCGGCATGCACGAGCCGGCCGTTGCTTAGCACGATGCAACGCTGGGCACTCTGCAGGACAAGCTCGAGGTTCTGCTCGACGAGGAGCACGGCGAGCTTTGAGCGGCGGCAGAGTTCGGGAATCACCTCGCCGATACGCTCGACCAGATTGGGTTGCACACCGTCGGAAGGCTCGTCTAGCAGGAGCAGTTTCGGACGGCCACACAGCGCGCGGGCGATGGCGAGAACCTGCTGCTCGCCACCCGAGAGCGTGCCGCCCTGCTGTGACAGGCGCTCCTTGAGCACCGGGAAGTAATCAAACACCTCATCGAGGATGCAGGCACCACCGGCGGCCTGCGTGCCCATGAGGAGGTTCTCGCGCACGGTTAGTTTCGGAAAGATCCAGCGTCCCTGCGGCACGAGTCCGATGCCCCGGCGTGCAATCTCGTGCGTGCGCAAGCCCGCGACTGAGTGCCCGAGGAAAGAGACCTCCCCGCTCACGCGCGGCAGCAAGCCCATGATCGCCTTCACCAGGGTGGTCTTGCCGGCACCGTTGCAGCCGAGCACACCGACCACCTCGTTCTGTAGCACGTCGAGCGTGACGTTACGAACCACATCCACGTCGCCGTATCCGGCGCACAGGTTTTCAATGCGCAGCATGGTTGCCCCCCCGTCCCAGATAGATGCGGCGGATCTCGTCGTCGTCCGCAATCTCGGCATACGCCCCCCGTCGGACCACCTCTCCGCGGTGCATGACCCACGTCTCACATGCGAGAGACCGCACGAAGCCAAGATCGTGTTCGATGGCGAGTACCGCACATCGCTCGCGCAACCGGTGAATAAGGCCCACCAGCCGCTGTGCGTCCTTCGCGGACAGCCCGGCTGCAGGTTCGTCGAGCAGCAGCAAGGCGGGCTGGCACATGATGGCCATGCCTATTTCGAGCCACTGGCGCTCGCCGTGCGGCAGATGCGAGGCGAGCTCGTTCGCCTGCCCGGACAGACCCACCTCCTCCAGCACCGCTTCGGGATCAGGCATCGGCGAAGCCCGGTAAGCCGCAACCCCAAGACCAGCCACCACCAGGTTGTCGCGCACCGTCATCGTGAGGAAGGTGTTGGTGCCCTGGAACTTGCGTACCACGCCACGCCTGCAGAACGCGTACATCGGGCGGCCTGTCATCCGCTCGTCGCCGAGATACAGTTCGCCCGCACCTGAAGCGATTGCGCCTGAGAGCAGACCAACGAGCGTGCTCTTGCCGGCCCCGTTCGGACCGATCACACACAGCAGGTCCCGCGGCCCGATTGCGATATCTACGCCCGCCACGGCGTTGATTCCGCCAAACGCGCGCGACAGGCCGGTGCCCTGAAGAAAGTGGGCGTCCATTACCGTTCCTCCTGTGCGTGGCTCGCGCGGCGAAGCAGCGGCCTGTTCGATTTCGCTCTCAGAATGCGGCGTATAGCCGCTGCGAGACCACGGACTCGCAAGCCGTTAGGCATGAAGAGCACACAGGCGAGGAACAGGCCACCGAGGATCAGTGGCCAACCGTCCGTGCTGTAGCTCGCGATGGTCTGCTTAAGGAGCGTCAGAGCGACCGCGGCGACGACAGGGCCACCCGTTCTACCTCGCCCGCCAATGGCCACCCATAGAATGACCTCGGTCGCCAGCAGCGGCGAGAAAACGTCGGGCGCCACCACGCCCGAGCAGGACGCCATCAGGCCGCCGGCGATAGCCGCCAGCACTGCTGACACGACGAAAACAGACAGCAGATGAAACGAAGTGTGATACCCGCATGCCTTCGCCCGCCATTCATTGGTTGCGATCGCATCGAGCAGTTTGCCGTAGTGGCTGCGGCACACGAACCACGTTAGGGCTATCGCTCCGAGGAGCACCACGGCCACGGCGTACCAGGACGCGCGAGGCCCACTCAGATCAAATGCGTGACTGCCCTCACCCACCGACAGTCCGGAGATGCCGAGGATTCCCGTGTCTCCTCCGGTGACCGACTGCCAGCTGACGGCGAGCTGCTGCGCGACGATCAGCACAGCCAAGCTGATGATCGCAAAGAAGTGCAGCCTTACCCCCGCAAAGAGCAGGAAATAACCCACCACTGCGGCGACAACCGCAGCGCACAGTACCCCCGCAGCGAGTCCCGCCATGGGTGCCTGTCCAAACAGTACGGTCGCCACGGCAAATCCATACGCGCCGAGACCGAGAAACGTGGTGTGCCCGAGCGTCAGCACCCCGGCGCGGCCCCAGAGCAGGTCATAACTCAACGCGAGAATCCCCATGACCAGCGCATCACGCGCGGTTGAAAGCAGCCAGGGGCCAACGAACAATGGCAGGATTGCTGCAGCTATCACCGCCGCACCCCACATCAGCAGGGGCGGAGCATCCTTGGGACCGAGAGCCGGCTGTGCGAGCCACAGACGCAAGCCGGTTGCGCGTTTTTCAGACATACGTTTTATCCTTTACCGAGAAGCTGATGGGCCGCGCTGAATCCCGGAATCAGGCCCTGCGGCCTGAACCGGATCACCACGATGGAGAGGACCAGCACCAGCGCCGATGCGAGCGAGGGATCGACGCGATAACCCAGCAGCGTCTCGGCCGTGCCGATGACTGCGCTGCCCAGGATGCTGCCCGCAATCGAGCCGATACCGCCCAGCACAATCACGAAGAAAGCCTTGGCGAGATAAGAGACGCCAAGATGCGATTCCACCGAAACCATAGGTGCAACGAGCACACCAGCAAGCGAGGCAAGCGCCGCGCCGCCACAGAACGCAATGCGATTCAGGCGTCGGGTGTCGATGCCAGTGGCCTCGGCCATCGCCGGGTGCTGGATCACAGCGCGCAACTGCATACCAAAGCGCGTGCGGGCAAAAAGCAGCCAGCACCCGGCGGTTACGATGAGTGCGACAACGATCACGAAGATCCGGTAGGCTGGATAGCTACCCCCAGGGACCGGAACCGCTCCGTCGAACGGCGCGTACACCAGCATCGGCTGCGTGCCGAAGATGAGTTCCAGTGCCTTCTGCAGGATCAGGCTGATCGCGTAGGTCGCGAGAAGGGTATCCAGTGGCCTGTCGTAGAGACACCGGATGATGAAACGCTCGAGGCACCATCCGAGGAGTGCACCGGTTAGCGGTGCCGCCAGCAATGCAACCCAGAACGCCTCCTTCCCAGCAACCGCCTGCGCGACAGCCAGTGTGTAAGCGCCGATCGTGACCCACTCTGCATGTGCAAGGTTCACGATGTCCATCATGCCGAATACGACGGCAAGGCCAAGCGCCACCAACACCAGAATGCTCACGTAACCAAGAATGTTCAGAATCGTCGTCATTGGCATAGCTCCAAGTCGTCTTCATATCTGCGGGGCGCCGGCCCGATGCGTTCAACTGGCAAACGAACAGCTTTTCAGTCTGGACACGCTGTCCGTCATCACCCAAAGAATTCCTTAGGAAGAAAACTAAGAAACTCTTAGTTTAGACCGCGAAAAATTTCTAGAAACTCCGAAGATTCAGAGCGATCAAGAATATTTTCTGTTTTTGCCAGACGCCTGGGATAGGCCCGGTTACGCTCGGGCTGACCCAGGAACAGCTGACCGTCAACACCGGCATCAGGAAATTTTCAGCCGGTGCTCGCATCGACTAGTACCAAGGAAGCGAGCACATACCCCCTTTCATAGTGATGCAGCGTCTAGCCAAGGCGCTGCACGTACCGACGTCTTTTCTCTGCGAGAAAGGCGATCAGCTTGCAGCCGTTCTTGCAGTTGCGGCCCGAATCACGCGGTGAAAGAAGAAAATCCTCCTCGCGAATGCCGAAGCCCTGACACAACCGTCTTCCGTAATTCGTAAAGCGAAGTAACATTTAATCCCTCGACTAAGTTTTACTTAGTAAAATCCCTGAACGAATCCGGGAAACTCACCGGATGCCGCACGATACACCTACCCCTGATGCAGTTTTCCCCAGACGCCTGAAACAGGCGCGGCTGCGCTCGGGCCTCACCCAAGAGCAGCTTGGCATCCATGCCGGCATTGACGAGTTCTCCGCCAGCACCCGCGTGAATCAGTACGAAAAGGGCAAGCACACCCCTGCCATACAGACGGGTCAGCGCCTGGCGCGCGCACTCCTTGTCCCCACCGGCTTCCTCTACGAGGAGGACGACTTGCTCGCGAACCTTCTGGCAATCGCCGGCAGGCTCAGCAAGGAAAAGAAAAAGGCGCTCCTCGACAGTGCAGAAAAGCTCGCGCAGGAATAGACTAAGAATTCCTGAGTCTCGGGGCCAGCGCTCACGGCCCATGATTGGGTCAATCACGACATCGATCTTGAACGAACGACCATCCGGGCGAAATTCTTCGTGACGCCGCAACACGAATCCGTTGAACTCCGTGCCGAGAGTAACGTTTTGTCGGCATCGCACTTGTTTATAATTTATGAGCATTAAATTTACGTCTTGAAAACGAGCCTGTCAACGTTGAAAAATTGCTCGTTTACCCTATAAATTTCCGCATATGGAATCCTTGACTTAGCTGAACGCTTCACCTATTTTCCTATTTATGATGATTAAATAGGAAAAGACATGAGCAGCGACGTGTGTGATCTGACAGCGCAAGAACTCCATGCGCTTTATGTGCGGGGTAGCACCTCGCCAGTGGAAGTCATGAACGCCGTGCTTCGTCGCATTGAGCAACTCGACCCCGCCGTGAATGCGTTCTGCCGGATAGCCGAAGACGCACTCGACATGGCACGGGCGTCCGAGGCACGATGGCATCGCAAACGCCCCCTCGGCGCCCTCGACGGCGTGCCAGTTAGCATCAAGGACAACGTCGCCGTCTCGGGGCTTGCCACGCGATACGGCTCACGCGTCACGGCCGAAATACCGGCGCCCCAGGACAGTCCGTGCGTGGCGAGACTTCGCGAGTCAGGCGCGATCTGCTTTGCCAAGACCACCCTGCCCGATTTTGCCCACAAGATCGTCACCGACAGTCCGCTCACGGGCGTGACACGCAATCCCTGGGATATAGAGCGCACGCCAGGCGGGAGCAGTGGCGGTGCCGCCGTCGCCGTCTCGCTCGGCATGGCGCCAGCGGCAATCGGCACCGACGGTGGCGGGTCCATCCGGATTCCCGCCGCTTTCACCGGCACGTTCGGCTTCAAACCAAGCTTTGGACGCGTCCCGCATGCCCCGCGCGGCCCGTTTGGCCTCTTAAGCCATATCGGCCCCATGACCCGGTGCGTGGAAGATGCCGCGCGCATCCTGACTGTGATCAGCCGGCCTGACAGCCGCGACTGGTACGCCTTGCCATTCGACGCGAGCGACTACGAACTGGGTCTTAAGTGCAAGCCGGCGCCCGGTGGTATCCGCATAGCGTACAGTCCGTCTCTCGGGCTTGGCATCACGCCGGAAGCTGCCATCCACGACGCGGTAATGCGAGCAGCCGATACCTTGTGTCAGCTCGGTGCGCGAGTCCAGCCAGACGACCCTCCTGGTATCGATCGCTGCAATGCAATCCACGCGACCCTCTGGCCGGCATGCTGCCGCCAGCTCACCGAAGGCATGGCCGACGGCGGTGCTGGACTCGATCCGTCATTGCGGGCCTACTCCGACGCGGGTTCCGGAATATCGCGCCAAGCGCTACTTGGCGCGCTGATCGAGAGGGGCGAGCTTGGCGCCGGCGTCAACGCATTCTTCGACCGTTACGACCTCGTGATCTGTCCGGTATATCCGCGCATAGCGATGCGACTCACCGAACTTCAGCGCGGTGACAAACTGTTCCCCCACTTCACCGCCTGGTGCAATCAGCTCGGGCTTCCCGCTGCCAGCCTCTATGCGGGTACAACGTCGGAAGGCCTGCCCGTCGGCATACAGATCGTGGGAGGCCGCCACGCGGATGCACTCGTGCTCTGGGCAAGCCACATTCTCGAACTCGCCTTTGGAAGGGCCCCGTTTGCCGAGCTGGCACATACACTTTCATTGTCCGTTGCTGGCGGTAAAGCGCACTGAGACCCTGCGTCCGGCGAACATACGGGCCTATCGGACGCGGGGCCCAATGTCATATCACGATCCTCCCTTCTTGCCCGCATGCAAACCAAGATCCGAATCCAGTACCAGCTTTTGCTGTAAAGCCGCATGAACCTTGCGAAGCTGCGCTTCCGCTTCTTCCATGTGCGCCGCCATGAGTTGTTCGACCTCGCTGGCGTCGCGCCGCTTTGCCGCATCCAGAATCGCCCGGTGAGCAGCGACGGTCTGCCGCCCGAACGCCTGGTATTCCTGCTGGGTGACGTTGCCCGCCACGATCACCAGACTGTGTAGCATCTGGTTGATGATCTGGCACACGCAGCGAAGGAATGCATTGGGATTAGCGGCCGCCAACACATCATGAAAGTGGATGTCCTCGTGTCGCTGGCCAAGCGCATGTTCGTGACTTGCGACAAACGGCTCGCACACTTCAACACTGCCCTCCAGCGCGTCCAGCTCCGCATCCGTCAGATACTCTACCGCGCCAGCCGCAAGTCGCGGCTCCAGCACTCGCCGGACAGCGTAAATGTCCTCCAGAGTCATGCTCTCGAAAAACAGATAGTTCTGCAGCGCCTGGAAAGCGCGGGTAAGCGGCACGCGGGTGATCGTGGCCCCGCCATCTGGACCCGTACTCAGACGCACGAGCCCCTGTACCTCCAAGGCCTTCAGCGCCTCACGTATGGAACCCCGACTAACGTTGAATATTTCCTGGAGCTCGGCTTCCTTGTTCAATCGCATGCCCGAGCGCAGCTTTCCATCGGTAATCGAGCTCTTGATGAGCTCGGCCACCCGATCTCCCCGCTTGGTCGTGCGGGGTCCCCTGCTGTCGGGTTGCAGCAACGGCTTTTTTGCTGTCGTCTGTTTTCGCGCTGCCATTCGTCACACCCGTGGTTGGCCAATCATCGTTCAATAGGGACATCATTATCGGTCATCTACTGGCGACATGGCCGACCTTACGCCACGTCACGCCGGCCCGCGCCCTCCTAAAGTTCGGGGGTGGCGATGCGACGCTCCTGCTCCTAGGCTCTAGACGAACGGCACGCGGGCAACTGCCCCGTGATTCCGGTGCACGTTACGCCTCGGCGCACGCGCGCCATTTTGGGAAACACGTCATGACTCAAGACGAACCGACGTCACAACAAGTCCATGCGATCGAGTACATCGGCAGAGCTCTCGCGGATCGGGGACTTGATCTCGAACGGCTCGCCAACAGCATGCGCGCCGTAAGTCGCGAATCGGACGCAACGGGCAAAATCGGAGGTCCTCCGTGGCGCTCAGATGACGTGCGAGCTCTGAATATGAACCTCGTGCCTGCAGACCACGGGGGCTGCCCGGCCCTCCAGTCCCTCGTGGCGCAGGCGACATTGATGGCTTACCTCGGCGAAGCCGACGCAAGCCTGGCGCTTGCTTTGCCGGGCCCGGGGCTCGCCATGCCACCTGTCGTCGCGCTCGCCTCGACGGAGCAGCGCGAGCAGTTCTTGCGGCGATTCGAATCCGACGCGCCGCGCTGGGGAGCCTTTGCCATCACCGAGCCCGACTGTGGTTCCGACGCGACTGCCATGCGTACCAGCGCAATAAAGACCGGTCGTGGCTGGGTTCTGAACGGAACAAAGTGCTTTATCACGAACGGTGCGCGCGCCGACTGCGTGATCACGTTTGCAACGATCAACCGACAGATGGGCCGCTACGGTATCCGTGCATTCCTAGTGGACTGCAATACACCTGGATTCACGGTGTCGCGCATCGAGCGCATGGCTGGCCTGCGCGCGACCCAACTTGCCGTGCTCTCGTACACCGACTGCGAACTCACCGATGACGCGCTGCTCGCCCGCGGCGACGAAAAGCCGCTCGATGACGCATTCTCGGGTGCACAGCGGTCCTGGGACTACTTCAGGCCACTGCTTTCCGCAGTCATGGTCGGTACCTGTCGGCGAGTACGCGCGGACCTTAAGGTCTGGCTCGATGCGGGCGGCACGCCCGCGAACCGGCATCGAGGCGTGGCCAGTGTGCAGGCGTCGCTGCTCGATATCGATCGCCAGATCACGGCTGCATGGTTGCTTTGTCACTGCACGGCCTGGAAGGCGGATCAAGGCATCGCAACGTCAATGGACTCCTCCATGACCAAAGCGTTCGCCTCGCGTGTGACCGCACGGGTGACGGGCGCTGCAATGGAGCTCGCTGGTATCGATGGCATCGCCGCCTGTCCGTCGCTTGAGCAGGGTTACCGGGATGCCAAGGCGTTCGACATCATGGAAGGTACCGGCGACCTGCAGCGACTCATGATTGCGCGGGCAGCGCAGCGATCGACGGCACGTTCGTGGGACATCACGGACGTGCCTGGAGACTGCTCCAGCGCGCCGGACAATTCCAACGCCCACAGATCCGGGCAGGAGACATCTCATGACGCATAACCCGCACGGCCCCAGATTCGAGGAAATCGCAGCCACCATCAGGTCATGCCTGCTGTCGGCGATCGGCAGCACGATGGCTGCCGACCTGATCGCGGACGACACGAACCTGTTCGATGTCGGCGTTGACTCCATGAACATGACAGACCTGCTTCTTCAACTCGAGCAGCGTTTTGGCTTCACGCTCGCGCCGGAGGATCTTTCTGCCGATCTGTTCATGCGTTTCGACAACCTCGTCTCCTTCGTTGAATCCCATGTCTGTCGCAACTAACCACGTTCGCGAGCGAGCATGCATCGCGGCCACCGCGCGGTACGTCCCGCAAGCGCGCGTGCAGCCCGACGTGACGTTTGAGCAGCCAGCGGACACGCCTTCATTGGCGCGGGAGACCATCATGCGATCAGTTTATGCCGATACGCTGCGCTGGAGCCGCGAGGTGGCAGGCTCCGGTCCCGTCGATCATTCGTCGAAGTCGGTGCGCTTCGCCAGCGAGCCACATCACCTCCTCTCGGAAATGGCCTCAATGGTAGCGAGGGAAGCTATCCGGCGCCCCCCCGGGAAAGACAAACTCGCGCCGGATCAGATTATCGTCTGTGCGACAAGCTTCGAGCACGATCTCGCGCTCTCGTGCGCGGGTCGCCTACACAGCGAACTGGGGTCGACGGGCGTGCCGTTCGCGATCGGACAGCTCCAGGGCGTGTCCTTCTTTCTTGCGCTGCAGATGGCGGCCGACATGATGGCCAGCGAGAAGCGCATGTCCACCACACTGATCGTCGCGGCTGAACGCTGGCTGCCGCCATTCTCCCGCCAGACAGGTTCGCTGGCCGCATTGGGTGATGGGGCGGCTGCCGTATTGGTCAAGCGCCGGGCCGGACCCGGATGGCGCGTGCGCAGCGTTATGGTATGTACACCCTTCACCTCCGTTTCCACTCCGCCGCACGATGCCTTTATTGACGAAGCGGCTGTAGCCGAAGTCATCGGCGCGACGTGTACGCAGGCGGGCCTGAAACCCGCCGCACTTGACTGGATCGTGCCTCCGCGTATCAACGCAACCCTGGCACGTGAGGTCAACGCACGGGCCCGACTGCCTGCCGAGCGAATGTGGTATCCGGACCCGGGGGACATCGGGTACCTGTGTGCCGCAGACGCGCCCGTGCAACTCGACATGCTGTTGCAGTCGGCTGCTCCGGCGCACGGTCAACGCATCCTGCTTTGGTCTGTCGGCTTCCAGGGACAGGCCGCCTGCGCGATCCTCGAGTTTCGCGGGAGCTAGCGATGTCTGCGCCCCTGCCCGACTCCATGCTGTCCGTGTCCGGAATCGCGTTCAGCCTTCCGTCCCGCACGGTCGATGTGGCCACCTGGGCGAGTCGCTGCGGATTGCCCGAGGCGCGCGCGAGTGCATTGCTGCGCAACGGTGTGCAGCAATTCCACGATGCTGCAGCGCAGTCACCGGTCACCTTTGCATGCGAAGCGGTTGCCGCCCTGCTCGAAGACACCGGCGCGACACCGGCAAGCATTGATGCACTCGTGTACACGCACACAATCCAGAGCAGCGTCCTCGCACCGCCGGCCGGTACCGCGGCGTTCATTCAGTCCCGCATGGGACTGAATCGCGCACTCGCATTTTCGGTGATGCAGCAAAATTGCGTCTCGCCGATGGCCACCATCCGCATGCTGCGCGTGCTTACCGTCGCAGGTCTGCCCATCCAGCGGGCGATCGTTGTCTGCGCGGATGTGATGGGCTCAGGCTGCGATCATCTGCGCGCCATCCAGGACCTTGCGCTGCACAGCGACGGGGCGTGCGCAATCCTCCTGGAGCGTGGTACCGGCCGCAACTGCATTGTGGGGCTGCATCTTTATACGGACGGTCGCTACTTCCGCGGCACCGACGACGACCTGCAGCCCGTGTCGGATGACCGTTACTACTGGTCGGCATTCACGACGATGCGTGCGGCCCTGGCAGAGGCAGGCATCACGGCTAATGAACTCTTCCATGTCCTGCCTCACCACGTCAACCTCCCCGGATGGTCCCGCCTACTGACCATGCTCTCCGTACCCCAGGAGCACCTTTTCACCGCTAATTTCGGGCGCCTCGGCCACGTGTTCGGCGCAGACCCCTTCATCAACTTACACACCGCGCCAAACGGGCAACCGGGTTCCTGCTCCCTGCTGTTCTCCAGCGGACTTGCCGGCTGCTTTGGCGCGATGGTAATCCGCCACTGATTCTGACCTTCATTGCGACCCGGACATGAGAAACCTCCTTGACCTTGTGCAGTCGGCAGCACGCCGCACACCTGATGCGCAGGCGCTCGTTTGCGGCGATGTCCGTGTGACCTACGACGAACTGCTGCGGCGCAGCCACGCGTTCGGGCAAGCATTGTCTTCCCTCGACATGGCTCCAGGCGCGCGCGTCGCAATCTTTCTCGACAAACGTATTGAGACCGTTGTCTCGATGCTCGGCGCTTGCGCGGCGGGTTGCGTGTTCGTCCCGGTCAATCCGCTCCTGAAACCGAACCAGGTGGCTCACGTGCTTCGCGACAGTGGCGCCCGGTGCCTCGTGAGCACCGGATTGCGCGCCGGTCCCCTCGCTGCAGAAGGTGTTGCACCGGTAACCGATCTGATTCTCGTCGATGGGGTCGACCCGGCAGTTTCGGGCCCCGAGACCACGGTCCGCGTGCATCGCTGGCCGCGCGCCGAGACCGCCGGCCCCGACAATGCCCCGATCCCGGAATTGTCCGAAGCGACGATCGACAGCGACCTGGCCGCCCTTCTGTACACCTCCGGCTCGACAGGCCTGCCTAAGGGCGTGATGCTCAGCCACAGGAATCTGCTCGAAGGTGCCTGGAGCGTGGCCGACTATCTGCGTCACGAGCCGTCTGACCGCATCCTCGCCGTCCTGCCCCTGAGCTTCGATGCGGGGCTAAGCCAGCTGACTTCGGCTTGGTCCGCGGGCGCGACAGCGGTGCTTCTGAATTACCTCACCGCACACGATGTCGTCCTTACGTGCGAGCGGGAACACATCACTGCGATTACGGGTGTGCCGCCACTGTGGATGCAACTCGCAGCCGCGACGTGGCCGGACGGCCCGCGCAACACACTGCGCTACTTCGCGAACACCGGAGGTCGCCTGCCGCTGCCGGTACTGCAGAGACTCAGGGCGCTGTTTCCGCAGGCCGCACCCTTTCTGATGTACGGGCTGACCGAAGCGTTCCGTTCCACGTTTCTCGATCCAGCTCAAGTCGACCGGCGGCCCGACTCGATCGGCAAGGCCGTGCCCAATGCGCGGGTGCTCGTCGTCCGGGAGGACGGTTCGCCGTGCGCGCCCGATGAACCCGGCGAGCTGGTACACGTGGGCGCGTGCGTCACACTCGGTTACTGGAACGACGCCGCACGCAGCGCACAACGCTACCGCCCTTCGCCCGAAGCAAAAGCGGGTGGCACGCCGCGTGACGTGGCGGTCTGGTCCGGAGACCTCGTGCGGCGCGACAACGATGGTTTTCTCTATTTCATCGCGCGCAATGACGCCCAGATCAAGAGTTCGGGCTACCGGATCAGCCCGGAAGAAATCGAGGAAACGATCCACGCAAGCGGGCTAGTCGTGGAAGCGGTCGCCGTGGGTATCCCTGATGACGAGCTTGGCGAAGCTGTCGCGCTGCTCGTCGTCCTCGCAGGTGGCTCAGGTGTCGACAATCTGCGCGACTGGTGCATGCAGCGCCTGCCACGTTACATGGTCCCCCGAGACATCGTGAGCTGTGCGGAGATCCCACGCAATCCCAACGGGAAATTCGACCGGGTGGCGTTGCGCACAGGGCTTACCTCGTTTGAGCGCACTTCAGGGGAGAAATCATCGTGAGCCTGACTTTCATCCGGCGGCCTCTGGGCCTGCAGTTCGGTGGCGTGGACGTGGGCCAGCTGGCCGACCGTGCCGGGCGCACACCGTTTTTCGCGTACGACCGCTCAGTGATCGATGCCCGCATCCGAGAACTGCGCAGCCTGCTGCCCTGCGGCATACACCTGCACTACTCGATCAAGGCGAATCCAATGCCCGCCGTGATCCACTACCTCGCCGCGCGGGTCGACGGTTTCGATGTCGCTTCGGCACAGGAGATGGCGCTCGCGCTCGATGCCGGCACCACGCCAGGCGCAATCGGCTTTGCCGGGCCGGGCAAGTCTCACGACGACCTGCGACGTGCCATCGCCAGCGGGGTCAACGTGCACGTTGAATCACAAACCCAGCTGCAGCTCGTCACCGCGCTCGGATGGGAGCTCGGCGTGACGCCCAGCGTGGCGATCCGCGTCAATCCCGACTTTCAGGTCGCGCACAGTGGCATGCGCATGGGTGGCGGTGCGGCGCCCTTCGGCGTCGATGTCGACCAGGTGCCGGCGCTGCTGCGCGAACTCGAAGCGCGGGAAGTCGGACTCGCCGGCTTTCACATCTTCTGGGGCTCGCAGTGCTTGCACGCTGCGACCGTCATCGAGGCGCAACGCCAGAGTGTTGAACTCATCTTCCGGCTGGCCAGCGCTCTGCCTCAACCGCTGCGGTTTGTGAATCTTGGTGGCGGCTTTGGCATCCCCTACTTCCCGGGAGAAACACCACTCGACGTGAAGGCAGTCTGCGAGGCAATGCACGACTGGCTACCACGGCTTTACGAACGTCTGCCCGAAACGACGCCGATCCTGGAGCTTGGCCGTTACCTGGTGGGTGAGGCGGGGATCTACGTATGCCGCGTGATCGACCGAAAGCTCTCGCGCGGCAAAACCTTCGTCATCACGGATGGCGGCATGCATCATCACCTGGCTGCCTCCGGCAACTTCGGTCAGGTCCTTCGCCGTAACTTTCCAGTCATCATCGGAAACCGTCCCGAGGGTGTGGCACGCGAACGCTGTCACGTGGTGGGCTGCCTGTGCACGCCGCTCGACCGTCTTGCGGACGACATTGAACTTCCCGAAGTCCATATCGGTGATTTCGTCGTGGTGCAACAGTCGGGCGCGTATGGGCGCTCGGCAAGCCCGCTACGTTTTCTCAGTCATCCCGAACCCGTCGAAATGCTCGTGTGAGCCGGCGACATCCGGAGAAACATCATGGCATCCCGTGAGTCCGTTGTGGCAGACCTGACACCACCATCCTGGGCACTCAGCGACGACCAGCGAGGGCTGGCTATGGCCGCAAGGCAGTTTGCACGCGAGCGCCTCGAGCCTTTGCTGGGCCGTCCACTGGACCCTGCCCTGTGGAGCGAGAGCGTCAGGCTCGCGGCGACGCTCGACCTCGCGACGATGATCCTGCCGCAGCAGGCGGGGGGCATGGGAATCAGCCGCCACGACCTGGCACTTGTCGTTGAACAGTTCGCAGCGGGTCCGCTGGAACGCGCGGCGGAGCTGACCCTCAGCAGCCCCGCACTGCTGACGCTGCGCGAATACAATGCACTCGACCTGCTACCCGATCGGGATATCCAGCACTACTTTGACGGCACCACATCCATTGCGCTGGGTATCCCGGACGTCGATGCTTCGGGCCTCTGGGTATTGCGTCAACATCCAGCATCGCCCGCAATAATGATCCGCATGGACGATGAACGTCCGCAGCTCGTGCTCGCGACGATGCCTGGAGAGCCGAACACCCAAGGGGCCGCACCTGTTGCCATGCTCGGCGCGTTATACATCGAGCGATGCACAACCGTGCCCGCTGGCGACGCTCCCCTCCTCGGCGAATTCAAGAACGCAAGGCACGTCAGCCGAGATCCGGTACGGCAATGGCTCGTCGATACAGCCGTCTACTTCGCCGCGCTGCTTTCTGGCGCCATGCAGCAGTGCATTGACTTCGCTCTTGCCTATAGCGTGACCCGACAGGCCTTCCGCAAGCCGATCGTCGCCTATCAACTTGTCGCTGCCCGGCTCGCCGACATGCTCATGTCCGCGCACACCATACACCTCGTTCTCCGCTCGGTTGCAGCGCAGGATACGCAGGCGCAGAGCGCCCACGTTTCGCACATGGCCCGTCACGTTGCCACCGAAGCGATGGAAATTGCGCGGGACCTTGTGCAGCTTTGCGGTGGTCATGGCTACGTAGAAGGCCTCCCCCCAGCTGCACGGCTACTGACGGTGCCCTGGTTTGCGATGCTGTTGATCAAGGTCGAGGCCGCACTGCACACATTCACCGCGTCTGCGTGAGGCATTCACCAGCAGGAGATTCGACGTGAGCAGCAAAGATCAGGCACAACCAGAAGCGCACCAGACTGAAGGATCCCGCCAGACGGGAGGAGGATCCTGTTCGTGCTGGCTTCGTGAACCTAAGAGCAACGATGTGAATGACATCGCGGCTTGGCTGGCCGATCCGGATATCAACCAGTGGTTCGATTTCGCTCAGGGCCGCCAGACGCTTCCCGTGCTCGCCGTGCAGCTCATGATCCAGAGCGGTCGACATCGCCTGCGGGTGTTCGGATGCGCGGGCGAGGAGGCCGCAAGCGGTCTTGTTGCCGTCAGCGATCTAGCACATGCATTCGGCACCGGCTCGTTCTGGGTACTTCGCGACAGCCGGCGGCCCGCCTCCAGGAACATGACGTTTGTCGCCTCCACCACGCTTCTGCGCGAGGCGTTCGCAAGCGACCGGCTGCACTGCATCACCGCGTGGGCCGTGGACTGCAACGTGCGCTCGCGCCGCCTGCTCGAACGGATCGGCTTTCGCCTAATCGGACTGCAGCGCGATTGCCACGTCATGCACGGATCGCGGTTTGGGCGCGTACTCTATGATTTGCTGCCAGTTGATCTCGCCAATGACTCCGGCTCGCCCGTGGGTGGCGCATGAACACGCCCATCATCACCGCATTAGCGACTTGGGTGCCAGACCCCATACCGCTGTCCCGATGGAGGGCGCTTGAGTCAGCACTGCGCGCGAGCGGGCATCCCGGTTGGGACGCATGGATGAGGTCCTGGCATCCCGACTACGGGCACTGGCTGGAGGCATGGCCGGGTGAGGAAAGCGCAGAGTCACTCCCTGTGCATTGCGATCTGCCACCACCCGACATGACCTGCGCGGTGCCGGTCGAAACTGAAACGGATCTTTCGGGACTCGCCGCAAGAGTGGCGAACGTGATCTGCGCCGCCCGCCCGCGCAGCGCACGCCCGGTCGATGTCGTGATGTTCTGCCATAGCAGTCCGGACGAACACGTTTCGGCCACGATTGCCGGACGGCTGTGTGCCGAAGTCGGTACCCCGTGCTTTGCTTTTTCGCTCTCGCAGCAATGTGGCGTGTCGCCGTTCACGGCATTGCGGCTTGCGTCCGACCTTTTCGTCGCTGAACCGGATGCCCACACGATACTGGTTGTCGCCGCGGAGAAGTGGCGCCCACCGTTTTCCAGAATACGCGCACCTGGCATCGTGCACGGTGACGCCGCAGGCGCCCTGCTCGTTGAAAGAACCGCCCCCGGAGCAAGTGGCTTGCAGTTGCTCGATGCTGCAGCCCGGCACGTTCCCGTTGACATCCACCACCGTGCAGGCGGATCCCCCGATGCCCGGACATTCACCCTGCTATCGATGATCGAGTCTGTGCTCGCAAGACACGGTCTTCGTCACGGTGAAATTGACGAGGTTGTCGGGCACCCGGGTATTCCTTCGCTCACGGACGCCGTATGCGAGCTGCTCGGCCGACCGGACACGGGAGTACAGCACAAACATTGGGTTCATCTCGGCGCCGCCGAATCCATCGTACGCCTTGCATACACGCTCAGCCGCGCCGCCTGTTGCGGGACACGCCGCGTGCTGCTGTGGGGCCACGGCATGGGCGGCTTTGTGGGCACAGCGCTGCTTGAAGCGCACGGCTCACCCTACCTTTATGAGCACGACGATTTCCGGTCCATCTCATGATTCCCGATCTCGGCATACCGCACGTCGCATTTCATCTTCCCCGACGCATCCACGACGTGCGGAACTGGGGAGAGCGAACCCGGCAGAAGACCGCCACCGTGCAGAACCTGATGCGAGCCGGGGTGCGTTACTACCGCAGCGCCGATGGGCAGAGCGCAATCGGACTTGCCGCCAGCGCAATCCAGCGCCTCTTGCTTGCCTCCGGTGTCTCACCTGGTGAAGTCGACTGCATCGTCTACGTGCATACGCTCCAGGGCAGCATTGCGCCACCGCCGCAGTCGCTACCCGGCCTGCTCTGTGACCGGTTCGGTTTCACCAACGCCGAGGCCTTCTCGTTCGCGCAGCAGCATTGCGCATCCGCCCTTGGTGCACTGCGTGTGATTCGCGCGATGTTCATCGCCCGGCCCCATCTGAAACGGGTACTGCTCGTCGGCGCCGACGTCATGCCGATCGAATCTGAAAGAATAATGAAAGATGAGGGAATTCTGAGTGACGGCGCATTCGCGGTCATCGTTGAGCGCGGCGCTGCCGTGAACCGCCTGCTTGCGGTCGCGACGCACGCCAGCGGCCTGGGCTGGCGAGGGGTGCTGGCGAATGACGAACCGCGCCTGGCAGCGCAGAATTTCTTCAGCACGCGCAGCCTGATCAGGCAGACAGTCCAACAGACACATTTCACACTGGACGACATCCAGCGCATCCTGCCTCACCATCTGGACCTGCCTGCGTGGCGCCGCCTGCTCGATTCGCTTCACATCCCGCAGGACCGACTGTTCGCGGAGAATTTTGCCCGCATCGGCCACGTCACCGTCAGCGATGCGTTCATCAATCTCGCCCAGTGTCATGACCTGGTGCCGGGCAGGCCGCTGCTGCTCCTTGCCCGGGGCGTCGGAGGGTTTTCAGCAGCAGCGTTGCTGGTCCATTAGGCCATCGTTAGGCCGGCTCGGCCCCCGCTTCGGTCCGCTTGCCCCACCTGCACCATTGGTATGGTTGTAGTCCCTTACATAATTCACTGCGCGGCAATCTGCAGACTATAATAAAAGTGAATGCACTGGGGCGGGCGCATAGTACGTGTCGAGTTGGCCAATACCGGTGCCGCGACCTGCGGCAATCGTAGGCGGGCCTGTGACTGGTGACTCACTCCCGGAAACGTGTGTCGCATGAACCGCTCCGCCGTTGAGTACGGGCCTCGTTCTCATGTGGCACTTGAACTTCCATACTCTGTGGCGCAGCGCCGGGGTAGCGAACATGAAACACGTCTCTCGACGCCGTTCGACGGAGGGCCAGCGCAGGCCGTCACTCACATCTGATCGTCCGCAACCTGGCGCACCGGTCATGCGTCTTGCAAATGCCACTGACATTCCTTCCCTCGTCGAGTCTTTCGGCCATGCAGCTGGGAAACTCGGCTTCCCGCATTACGTGATTAGCCGCGTTACGCGAAGCCGTTCGAGCTGTACCCGGCAAACAGCGCTTGAGATGATTGGCTCACACTATCCTCAAGAGTGGGTGCGGCACTACGAAAGCCGGGATTATGCGGCCACCGACCCCGTTCATCGGGCTGCGTTCCTCCAGTCGGCTCCCTACCGGTGGCATGACATCATCGGGCTGAGCAAAGCCGAGCGTCGGCTACTTGACGAAGCCAGAGAGGCCGGACTACCCGCGGGAATCAGTATCCCGGCCCACCAGTGCGATGGCAGTATCCTGCTGTTCAACCTGTCCGGCTCTCTGCGTTCCGTCAACAATGCAAGCAACTCTCGGCTGGCATACCTGATCAGCGCACAGTTTCACTTCGAACTGCATCGCCTCGCACTAATACCTTCAAGAAGAGCGACACACCTGCTTACACCGCGTCAGCTCGAATGTCTGACCTGGGTCGCCCGGGGGAAAACCTCGGCCGAGATTGGCGAGATCCTTGGGTGCTCCCGCCATACCGTTGACTACCACATCGAAGAAGCAATGGAGGCCCTCAACATCCGCAGCAGGACGGCCGCTGCAGTCCACGCGACCATACAGGGCATCATAAAACCCTAAATCTGTTTTTCCTGCGATTTTCACCGCACCTCCAACCCGTCGCCTTATAAGAGGCGCGCATCACTGCACGCCCGCGGCTACTCGTCGACACCCTCCCAAAGCTCAGAGTTTCTGGCGCACAGACACGCTGATAGCGTCGTGTCAACGGCTGTCAACGCCTAACACGAGGGAGGAGCCCATGTCATACATCGTCGCCGGCAGGCTTGATGACCTGCCATCGGATATCCGTGACCATCTCGGAATCTTTCGCCATAAGGTCTTTGTCCAGCGCCTGCACTGGGAAATACCCGGCGTGTCCCACGATACGACGAGCGAATGGGACAAATTCGACGGAGACGCTACGGTCCATCTAGTCGCACTGTCCGCAGACTACGCGGTGTGCGGGTGTGCGCGGCTCATGCCCACCACAGGACCCTATCTGCTGCGTGAGGTCTTTCCGAAACTTGCAGGCCCAGATTCACTGCCGTCATTACCTTCGATATGGGAGATGTCGCGATTCGCCGGATCTGGACTGCCGGACCATCGAGCCGGCTCAACGTCGGGCATGTCGTTGTTTCCTTACGCCATGGCGCTCGCCCTCTCGTTCGGCGCGACACGCGTGATCGGCGTGGTCTCGCCTTCCGTTGCACGTCTGTACCGGCGCTTCGGGCTCGATCTGCGCGATATCGGCGTTGGCACGGCACCGGGCTACGGCAATATCGTTGCGTGCTCAATCAATCTGGACCCTGCCGCGTTCCACAAACTCCAGTGCGATCCAGTCACGCTTCTGAACTCGATCACCCGCTTCGGACAGCTTCCACTCGCAGATACTGGCATGCCGGGTCATTCGCATTCGACTGAAGCGAGCGCGGCGACGTGCCCCTCGCAATTTGGGACACCAGAACAGACCACACGCACGCGACAGTCTCGACAACCAGCCCCTGAGATCAGCGCATGCCTGCAGGGCGGCAATGGTGCCGATTGTCGGCCTCCTTCATCCAGTCCGGCCTGATTGCTGACGCATAGGCCTGCCCGCTGCGCGAAGCATCACCATTCCGCTGCGAACTCAAGCCCAGGCGCTCGTCGATCGCGTGCGCGACGGTCGCAGACTTCGGAGGATGATCGCAATCGCAGTCCGCCCAGAACGTACACATCGCATCGAACAGGACCGACAGTATCAACGTCACGTAGGGCAGTTTCACGGTGATGCCCTCCTCTGGGCGGTCACGAGCGAACTTGCCCCGATGCTCCTGGAACTCGTTCACGGGCATCATGATCCGCAGGGCATCGAGTTCACGCTGCAGGCGATTTTCAAATGAGTAGTGAACGGTCGCCGAATGCGCAAGCGCCTTGCGCAGCTCGCAGAGCTGCCGGTCCTTCATCTCCATGCATCTGGTGAGCCGACGGACTTCGGCTTCAGCCTGCTGCAAACGTTGATCAGGAGCAGCGTGCGCCGATAGCATGAGTGGGGCGCTTTCCATGCCAGTGCTTGTCCCTGCGTTGAGTTCTTTCATGATGTTCCCTGCCTCAAATGCGCATGCTTGTATCGTTCCGGCCGCACAACCGCGAGTCTCCGTCGCAAATCAATCGTGATGGTTAATCGCTGCGCAGTCGTCGGACTTCAGCCACGTATCCTTTTTCGGTTTTATCAGACGAAATAACAACTACGAAAAAAGACAGGGTGTGCCGTATCGGAGTCAGCATGGAGATGCAGCAGGAGTGTCGAGAATTTTTAAACGCAGGAAGGTCGCCTCTCTTTGTTGATCTGGAGGCGAGAACACGAAACCTGAAAGAGAGATTTCGACCGTTGATGGGGTTGTCGTAAATACGCAACCAATATATGGAAATCGTACTTTCTGATTACTCGCAAGTTAGTAGGCGCGGTGTTTTTACGCGATGGCTCGGCAGCGCCGTGAATCGCAGCAACATCGATTTTCAGCATAAAAAAACCGCCTGGTCCTGCCTCATTGGCAAGACCAGGCGGTCTTCAACATCTCCATAATCAATCGCTAACTTACTTCTTAAAGTTAGCCACGCCGTCCGTGATTTCCTTATGCGCTGCGTCCACGCCTTGCCAGCCTTCGACCTTCACCCATTTGCCTTTCTCAAGCGCCTTGTAGTGCTCAAAGAAATGCTTGATCTGGTCTTTCAGATATTCCGGCACGTCATCGACCGTCTTCATGTGCGCCGTCATCGGGCAAATCTTGTCATGGGCAACAGCAACCAGCTTTGCATCGACACCCGATTCGTCCGTCATCTGCAGCATGCCCAATGCGCGTGCCCGAACCACGGATCCAGCCAGCAACGGGAACGGCGTAATCACCAGCACGTCGACGGGATCGCCGTCACCTGAAAGCGTCTGCGGAATGAAACCGTAATTCGCCGGGTAACGCATGCCGGTGCCGATAAAACGGTCGACCACGAGCAGGCCCATGTCTTTGTCCGCTTCGTACTTCACCGGATCGCTTTGCGCCGGGATTTCGATGATCACGTTGAAGTCCTGCGGAAGATCCTTACCTGCGGGTACGTTGTTAAAGCTCATATGCACTCTCTTCAAAGTGGAAATTCGGTGTCGGAGATAAACGTATCGGTACGCACCAACGCCGCATTTTGCTGCAACGCGACAACACGCGCGAAGCGCGAACGCCCTGACTGCAACGCTGCGTGGAAGTTTTACGTTTGGCCATGAAACGGCCCAATTACTTCATTATAGCCAATCGAAGAGTGCGCTCCGCCGTTCGCGGCGAGCCGGGAAAACGGCGCAAAATAGGTTGTCGACATGTGATCGCTAACGTAAATGACCTCAAACAAAGTGAATGAAGCGCCGCGCAATGAACTGACGCGACGGCGCGCCCCCTAACCAACAGCCACGGAGACAGGAGTCAGGCATGGAAGAGGCAAAGCATTTCATCGGCAACCAGTGGGTGGCGCCGGCAAGCCACGAGAGCATTGCCGTCATCGATCCGTCCGACGGCCAGGTCTTCGCGCAACTCGCGCGTGGCAACGCAGCCGATATCGACCGCGCGGTCCAGGCAGCACGCCACGCGTACGAAGGCCCGTGGGGCCACGCAAGCGCCGCCGATCGAGGACGCGTGCTGTACAGGCTTTCGATGATCATCGCCGCCCATCAGGACGAACTGGCGCATCTCGAAGCACGAGACACCGGCAAACCCCTGAAGCAAGCCCACGCCGACGCAGCGGGCATCGCGCGGTATTTCGAGTTCTACGCAGGCGCCGCCGACAAGCTTCACGGCGAGACCTTGCCCTATCAAACCGGCTACACCGTCCTCACGATCCGCGAACCGCACGGCGTGACCGGACATATCGTGCCCTGGAACTACCCATTGCAAATCTTCGGGCGCAGCGTCGGCGCGGCGCTCGCGGCCGGCAACGCGTGCGTCGTAAAGCCGGCGGAGGACGCGTGTTTATCGATACTGCGCATTGCCGAACTCGCCGCCGAAGCGGGCTTGCCGGAAGGCGCGCTGAACATCGTCACGGGGTATGGATACGAAGCCGGCGCGGCCCTGGCAAGACATCCGGGCATCGATCACATCTCGTTCACGGGATCGCCGGCAACGGGCGCGGCGGTGGTCAAGATGGCCGCCGATAACCACGTCCCCGTCACGCTCGAACTCGGCGGCAAGTCGCCGCAGATCGTTTTCGCCGATGCCGACTTCGACGCCGCCCTGCCCGTGCTTGTCTCGGCGATCGTGCAAAACGCGGGGCAGACGTGCTCGGCGGGCAGCCGCGTATTGATCGAGCGATCGGCGTACGAGCCGCTGCTCGAGCGGTTGTCGGCGGCGTTCAGCGCGTTGAAGGTGGGCCCCAGTAAGCTCGATCTCGATTGCGGTCCGCTGATCAGCGCGAAGCAGCAGCAACGCGTATGGGATTTTCTCTCCGATGCCCAGCACGATGGCATCGCGATGGCCGCGCACGGCGAAGTGGTTTCTGAAGCGCCCGAAGCGGGCTTTTATCAGGCGCCGACGCTCTTGCGCGATGTCCCGCCGTCGCATCGGCTCGCTCGCGAGGAAGTGTTCGGCCCGGTGCTGTGCGCGATGCCCTTCGATGACGAAGCCGACGCGGTGAGGCTCGCCAACGGCACGGACTTCGGCCTGGTCGCGGGCGTCTGGACACGCGATGGCGGCAGACAGATGCGCATTGCCCGCAAGGTGCGCTCAGGGCAAGTGTTCATCAATAACTACGGTGCGGGCGGCGGCGTGGAACTGCCGTTCGGCGGCGTCAAGCATTCGGGCCATGGCCGCGAAAAAGGCTTCGAAGCGTTGTATGGATTCACGGTGCTGAAAACCATCGCCATTAAACATGGTTAAGCAGTAAACACAGGAGACGACATGAGACTGCAAGGCAAGACTGCGATTGTGACCGGCGGCGGATCGGGATTCGGCGAAGGTATTGCGAAGACGTTTGCGCGCGAAGGCGCGAACGTCGTGGTGAATGACCTCAACGGCGAGGCGGCCGAGCGCGTCGCGAGCGAGATTGCGGTGAGCGGCGGCAAGGCGATCGCGGTCCCCGGCGACGTGACAAAACAAGCCGACTGGCAAACGCTGTTCGACGCTGCCATCGAAGACTTCGGCAGCGTCCAGGTCGTGGTGAACAACGCGGGCACGACGCATCGAAACAAGCCGGTGATGGAAATTACCGAAGCCGAATTCGACCGCGTCTATGCGGTGAATGTGAAGAGCATCTACTTCAGCGTCGCGCAATTCGTGCCCTACTTCCGCAAGGTTGGCGGGGGATCGTTTATCAACATTGCATCGACGGCGGGCGTGCGGCCGCGGCCTGGTCTGATCTGGTACAACGGCAGCAAGGCGGCGGTGATTATCGCGAGCAAGGCGCTGGCGGTCGAGCTTGGGCCGGACCGGATTCGCGTCAACTGCATCAACCCGGTGATGGGCGAAACGGGTTTGCTCTCGGAGTTCATGGGCATGGAAGACACGCCCGCGAACCGTCAGAAGTTTCTCGCGACCATTCCGCTCGGCCGCCTTTCGACTCCGCAGGACATTGCGAATGCCGCGCTGTATCTTGCCTCCGATGACGCCGAGTTCATCACCGGCGTGGCGTTGGAAGTGGACGGCGGGCGCTGCGTTTGAGCGTTCGAATTTCGCGCTTTTGAGCAACTTTCAAGCATGCGTGAAACGGTATCCGGTGCTTGCGCACCGGATGCCGATCATCGGTGTATTCCCCATAGAAAACAGATGGTTGCGGCTTGGAGCGAGCGGCTAAAATCGACAGCATATTTTCCCATCGATAAAAATAGTCAGGAGACAAAATGGCCAGTACTGCGGGTGATTTGCATCGACCGGGCGCGGGCGCGCCACCCTCCGCGTTCGAAGCGGCGACGTATAAGAAGGTCGCCTGGCGGCTCTCGCCGTTGCTGCTGATCTGTTATGTGGTGGCATATCTGGATCGTGTGAACGTGGGCTTCGCGAAGCTGCAGATGTCGACGGATCTTGGTTTGAGCGATGCTGTTTACGGCTTCGGCGCAGGCATCTTTTTCTTCGGCTATTTCATCTTCGAAATTCCGAGCAACGTCATCTTGCACAAGGTCGGCGCGCGCGTGTGGATCGCGCGGATCATGATCACGTGGGGCATCATTTCGGCGCTGACGATGTTCATCACCACGCCTACGATGTTCTATGTCATGCGCTTCATTCTGGGCGTGGCCGAAGCGGGATTTTTCCCGGGCATCATTCTTTATCTCACGTACTGGTTTCCGGCTGAACGGCGCGGGCGCATGACCACGTTGTTCATGACGGCGATCGCGTTATCGGGGTTGATCGGTGGCCCAGTGTCGGGCTGGATCATGAAAAATTTCGATGGCGTCAACGGCTGGCATGCGTGGCAATGGCTGTTCTTGCTGGAGGGCATTCCATCCATCGTGGTCGGGATTGTGGTGTTCATTTTCATGGACGATGGCATCGCGAAAGCGAAGTGGCTGACGGTTGAAGAACGCGAGTTGCTCGAGAGGAATATTGCTAAGGACAACGTCGAGAAGGAAGACATGCCCGTGCTTGAGGTGCTCAAAAGCGGCCGGGTCTGGTTGATGAGCCTGACGTATTTCGCATTCGTGATGGGACTTTATGGCGTGAGCTTCTGGCTGCCGACGATTATCAAGGCGACGGGCGTGACCGATGCGCTGACTATCGGATTGTTGTCGGCGATTCCGTTTGGTGCGGCGGTGATCGGCATGCTGCTTGTTGCGCGTAGTGCCGATAAACGTGGCGAACGGCGATGGCATATCGCGATTCCGGCGGTTGTGGGGGCGTTGGGGTTGGTGGTGTCGGTGGTGTGGTCCACGAATACGCCGATGGCGATGTTCGGGCTTACGTTGGCTACGATGGGGATTCTCACTACGTTGCCGCTGTTCTGGAGCTTGCCTACCGCATTTCTGGCTGGGACGGGTGCTGCCGCCGGGATCGCGATGATCAACTCACTCGGGAATCTGGCGGGGTTTTTGAGTCCTTATCTCGTGGGATGGTTGAAGCAAGTGACAGCATCGAACGCCAGCGGCATGTATATGCTCGCCGCGTTTATGGTGCTGGGTGGATTGCTCGCGTTGAGCGTGCCGAAGCGGATGGTGAATCGATAAAACCTGCGTCACGCAGGATTTAGCCCGAATGCACTTGCAATCGGGGCGCCGCCGGCAAGAATGGCGCTCCGGCCGAATGACCGCCCAAGCGAGGGGTTCAAACGAAGGCCATCTTTGGGTTAATCAATCCTCGCCCGCACTTTTAAAAGCTTCTCGCGAAAATATTGAATAGCGAAACTGTTGTTGCAATACGAACCCGAAACTCGCATCTGGAAATCGGGTAGAAGCTCCGCCCGGAGCGACCCACTGCTTATTTGCAAAAGTCCCGCGCTCCACCCCCACGCCTGACGCACCGCCACAAGGCGTCTCTTCCGCCTCTGCACCAAATCAATGCATCAGCATTGACACCGCTGCTCCCCCTCTTGCCCCGTCCCACCTTCAATCTCACCTTCCCTCAGCACAAACCGTCGATTGGCATAACCCTTGCAGTGTCCAACCCACTGACCCTTCGTCAGCGATATAAAAAAATCCATCCGACACCCGCCTCAAACAAACATATCGGCAAGGGGAAACACAATGAAACGACGCAGTCTCCTGAAGTTCGGCTCCATGTCGGGCGCGCTCGCGATTGCGGGCCAACTGCCCATTTCAAAGGCGCAAGCCGCCGATACCGGACCGATTAAAGTCGGCGTTCTCCATTCGCTCTCTGGAACGATGGCGATTTCGGAAACGTCGCTGAAAGACACTGCGCTGATGACCATCGCCCAGATCAATGCAAGCGGCGGCGTGCTCGGACGTCAACTCGAACCGGTCGTGGTCGATCCGGCATCGAACTGGCCGCTCTTCGCCGAAAAAGCCCGTCAACTGATCTCGCAAGACAAGGTTGCGGTGACGTTTGGCTGCTGGACATCGGTATCGCGCAAATCGGTGCTGCCGGTGTTCGAAGAACTCAATGGCCTGCTCTTCTACCCGGTGCAGTACGAGGGTGAAGAAATGTCGAAGAACGTGTTCTACACGGGCGCGGCACCGAACCAGCAAGCCATTCCGGCAACCGAATACCTGATGAGCAAGGAAGGCGGCGGCGCCAAGCGCTTCTTCCTGCTCGGCACCGACTACGTCTATCCGCGTACGACGAACAAGATCCTGCGCGCGTTCCTGCACTCCAAAGGCGTGAAGGACGACGACATCCAGGAGGTCTACACGCCGTTCGGCCACGCGGACTATCAGACCATCGTTGCAAACATCAAGACCTTCTCGCAAGGCGGCAAGACCTGCGTAATCTCGACGGTGAACGGCGACTCCAACGTGCCGTTCTATAAAGAGCTCGGCAATCAAGGCCTGAAGGCCACCGATGTGCCGGTCGTCGCGTTCTCGGTGGGCGAAGAGGAACTGCGCGGTATCGATACAAAGCCGCTGGTCGGCAACCTGGCCGCGTGGAACTACTTCATGTCGCTGAAGAACCCGGAGAACACGAAGTTCAAGGCGATGTTCGCCGACTGGGTGAAGAAGAACAACCTGCCGGGCGGCGACAAGCGCGTGACGAACGACCCGATGGAGGCGACCTTCGTCGGCATCCACATGTGGAAGCAGGCGGCTGAAAAAGCGAAGAGCGTCGATGTGGACAAGATCCGCGTGGCCATGGTCGGCCAGAAGTTCGCGGCGCCGTCGGGCTTCACCCTGGAGATGGACGGGAACCACCATCTGCACAAGCCAGTGATGATCGGTGAAGTGCGTGCGGACGGCCAGTTCAACGTCGTGTGGCGCACCAAGACCGCTATTCGCGCGCAACCGTGGAGTCCGTACATTCCGGGCAACGAAGGCAAGCCGGATGTCGTCAGCTCGATTCCGGATTTCCTGCGCCGCCGACGCGTGGCTTAAGGAGCTTGAGTGGCTTGGGCCTCGGCATCAAGCCTTGGTAAGTACCAACGTTGAAACATCGAACCGCCGCGCTCGAAGCACAACAACAAGAGCGGCGGTTCGTACGATTCCGGGCAGCACGCAACAGGCCACGCCCCGCTCCGCTCCACCTGACAGGCCATTCATGACTGATTCGATGCTTCGCTTCGCTCGCCGTGGCCTCTGCGCAATCCTGATTGCCTGCATGCCGATCGCCGCATTCGCGGCCCTGACAGCTGACGATCTCGCGCCACTTGCCGCTGACGACTTCGACGCGAAGTCAGCCGCCGTCGACAAGCTGATCGCTAACGCCGATGCCCCTTCTGTGGCGGTGCTGAACGCGCTTTCCGATGGCTCGCTGGTCGCCACCGATGCCGGCAAAGTGCTGATCCAGACCGATGACGGCAACAAGGATCCGCTCACCAACAAAGTGGTGGAAGCGCCCGATGCGCAACCGGTCACATTAAACAATCTGCTGCGCTCGAAGGTATCGGGTGCGTTGTCGGGGTTGCAGCTGGCATCGCCGGATATTGCTGTGCGCCGCGCGGCTATCGACGAATTGCTGAAGAACGCCGATCCGTCTATCAAACCGCTCGTCGATAAAGCCCGCGCAAAAGAGACCGACCCAGCGCTCAAGAAGCGCCTCGATACGCTCTGGGCCACCACCGCATTACACGATACCGACGCCAACAAGCGCCTCGAAGCCGTCGAACTGGTCGCCGCGCGTCACGACCTGGATATGAACGAACTGCTGCGCCCGATCGTTGCGAAGAACGCGGACGGCACCTTTACCGAGCCCGACGCACGCGTGCGGGCCGCAGCGCAGGCAGGCATCGAAGAACTGAACTCGATACAACGACGCGGCGAGATTGTCGGCACGATCTTCGCGGGGTTGTCGCTCGGCAGCGTGCTGTTGCTCGCGGCACTGGGCCTTGCGATCACGTACGGCTTGATCGGCGTGATCAACATGGCGCATGGCGAGTTCCTGATGATCGGCGCGTATGCCACGTATGTGGTCCAGAACCTCGTCCAGCACTACGCACCGGGCGCGTTCAACTGGTATCCGCTGTTCGCCGTGCCGGTGTCGTTCGCGGCGGCGGCGGTCGTCGGCATCGTGCTTGAACGGTTGGTAATCAAACATCTCTACGGGCGTCCGCTCGAAACGCTGCTGACCACTTTCGGCATCAGCCTGATCCTGATCCAGGCCACGCGTACGATTTTCGGCGCGCAAAATGTGCAGGTGACGAACCCATCGTGGATGAGCGGCGGCGTCTCCGTCATGCAGAACCTGATCCTGCCGTACAACCGTCTCACCATTCTCGGCTTCTCGTTGGTCGTCGTGCTGCTCGCCTGGGTCGTGCTAACCAAGACACGCCTCGGCTTGTTCGTGCGCGCCGTCACGCAAAACCGCCGCATGGCGGCGTGCGTTGGCGTGAAGACCGCTCGCGTGGATTCCTATGCATTTGCGTTTGGCGCCGGCATCGCCGGGCTCGGCGGCTGTGCGCTCTCGCAGATCGGCAATATCGGACCGGATCTGGGGCAAAGCTACATCATCGATTCATTCATGACGGTCGTGCTTGGCGGTGTCGGACAACTGGCGGGAACAGTGATCGGCGGGTTTGGTCTCGGGCTTGTCAGCAAGACGATCGAGCCGTTCTGGGGCGCGGTGCTTGCGAAGATCGCGGTGCTCGTGCTGATCGTGTTGTTTATCCAGAAACGTCCTCAAGGCATGTTCGCCTTGAAGGGCCGAAGCGCCGAGGTTTGAGATGAATACACCCAACGTCTCCGCGAATCTCGACGTCGCGCCGCAGCCCGACGAGCAGGCAAAGCGCGAAGGTTTCGCGTTGGGCCTGCCGCCGCGCGCAGCTCTCCTTCCTCGCAACGGCTGGATTGCGCTGATCGCGTTCATCATTGCGATGGGTATCTACGTGCCGGTCGCGGCGCTGGTGCTGCCGGAGTCGAGCACGTTCCACTTAAGTGCTTATTCGATGACGCTTGTCGGCAAGCTCATGTGCTACGCGATAGGTGCATTGGCGCTCGATCTCGTCTGGGGATATTGCGGGATCTTGAGCCTCGGGCACGCGCTGTTCTTCGCGCTCGGCGGTTACGCAATGGGCATGTACCTGATGCGCTCGATTGGCCGCGAAGGAAACTATCAAAGCGATCTGCCCGACTTCATGGTGTTCCTCGACTGGCACAAGCTGCCTTGGTATTGGCAAGGCACTGAGCACCTTTGGTACGCGCTGTTGCTGGTGATCGTGGTGCCGGGGGTGCTTGCATGGATCTTTGGCTTTTTCACCTTCCGCTCGCGCGTCAAAGGTGTGTATCTGTCGATCATCACGCAAGCCATGACCTTCGCCGCGATGCTGCTGTTCTATCGCAACGAAACCGGCTTCGGCGGCAACAATGGTTTCACCGATTTCAAGCGCATAGCGGGCTTTCCGATCACGTCGGCGAGTACGCGCACGGTGTTGTTCATGATGACGCTGGGCGTGCTGATTCTTGCGTTTATCGCGGCACGGGCGATTGTGACGTCGAAGCTCGGGCGTGTGGTTACGGGCGTTCGCGATGGCGAAGCGCGGCTGATGTTTCTTGGCTATAGCCCGCTGTCGTACAAGCTTTTTATCTGGACCGTATCAGCAATTCTGTGCGGCATTGCGGGGGCGTTGTACGTGCCGCAAGTCGGCATCATCAACCCGAACGAGATGTCGCCGGGTAACTCTATCGAAATGGCGATCTGGGTCGCCGTGGGTGGGCGCGGAACCTTGATTGGGCCGATTATCGGTGCGTTCGCGGTGAACGGCGCGAAGAGCTTTTTTACGGCGAACTTCCCTGAATACTGGCTGTTCTTCCTGGGCCTGATCTTCACGCTCGTGCCCTTGCTTTTGCCAAACGGCATCATGGGTCTTATCGATATCGCGCTGCGCAAGAAGAAAGCCGGAGGACATCCACATTGAACACATTAGCGAATGCGTACAACGCCTTGATCGTCGATCTGCCGCCGCTGCCGGAAATCAACGAGCGTAACCAGAACGGCATCACGGGTCTCGGTCACGTGCTGGAGCCCGGTGAGATCGATGTCTCGCACGGCACGATTTTGTACCTTGAAGATGTGACCGTGAGCTTCGATGGTTTTCGCGCGCTGAACAAGCTGACGCTGTCTATTGATGTAGGCGAACTGCGTTGCGTGATCGGGCCCAATGGCGCTGGCAAGACCACGATGATGGACGTCATTACGGGTAAGACGCGGCCGGATTCCGGCAAGGTTTTTCTTGGGCAGACGTTCGATCTCGCGCGCATGTCGGAGCCGGTCATTGCGCGTACGGGAATCGGGCGCAAGTTCCAGAAGCCGACTGTGTTCGAGAATCATCCGGTGTGGGAGAACCTCGAGCTCGCGATGAAAACTGACAAAGGGTGGCTTGCATCGCTCAGGTCAAAGCTGGATCGGCAAGCGCAAGCGCGCATTGAAGAAACGCTGGAGCTGATCCATCTCGAAGCCGATGCCACGCGTTATGCCGGCGAGTTGTCGCACGGTCAGAAGCAGCGGCTGGAGATTGGCATGTTGCTGATGCAGCAGCCGGCATTGCTTCTCCTTGATGAACCGGCCGCCGGTATGACGGACCACGAGACGATGCAGCTTGCGGAATTGCTCAATAAGCTGCGCGGTACGTGTTCGATGATGGTTGTCGAGCATGACATGGAATTTGTCGCTGCGCTCTCAGGCGATACCGGACGCGTGACGGTGATGGCCGAAGGCAGCGTACTCGCGCACGGCACGCTTGACGAAGTGAAGCGCAACGAGAAAGTGATCGAGTCGTATCTTGGTCGTTGATCTGGCCACCCCGGGATTATAAAAATGCTCGAAGTCGATTCACTTAACCAGTTCTACGGCGGCAGCCACATCCTGCGCGATGTGAAGATGACCGTGCCGGATGGAAAGCTAACCGTTCTACTCGGCCGCAACGGCGTAGGCAAGACCACCCTGCTGCGCTGCCTGATGGGCGTAGTGCCGACCAAAAGCGGCACAATCTCCTGGCGCGGCGCAAAAATCTCCTCCATGCCGACCTACAAGCGCGTCGCAAGCGGCCTCGCCTATGTACCCCAAGGCCGCGACATCTTCGGCCGCCTGACCGTTGAAGAAAACCTGCTCGTCGGCGCAGCAAGCCGCAAGACGCCATCGAAAGTACCGGACCGAATCTACGAACTCTTCCCCGTGCTCAAAGACATGAAAAGCCGCCGTGGCGGCGATCTATCGGGCGGTCAGCAACAGCAACTTGCAATCGGCCGCGCGCTGATGAGCGAACCGCAACTGCTCATTCTCGATGAACCCACCGAGGGCATCCAGCCGTCCATCATCCAGGATATCGGGCGCACGTTGCGTCAACTCGTCGATGAAATGGGCATGACGGTATTGCTCGTCGAACAGTACTACGACTTCGCCCGGGAACTGGCGGACAGATATTGGGTCATGAGCCGCGGCGAAATCGTAGCCGGCGGCGCGGGCACGGACATGGAAGCCGAAGGCGTGCGGGAGTTGATCGCAGTCTGACGCTCGCCGTACTATTGGCGACTCGCTCTACTCCAGAAAGCCCCATGCATCACGAACCTATCGCTGCGCTGTTGCCCTCGACTGTCCCGGACCCTGACTCTGATTCCGGCGAGTGGCACGGCCAGCTCGAACTCGGCTTTACACATCAGCCTCCCGAACGCACCGCGCTCACGCATCGCAAGCATATGGGCCCGCTGCGCATGCAACGGCCCTTGTACCCCGAAGGCGATGCCATCTGCCACGCGGTCATCGTGCATCCGCCAGGCGGCGTGGCAGGCGGCGACCGGCTGGCAATCAATATCAACTTGGGCGAGCAAACGCACGCGGTCATCACGACGCCCGGCGCGACCAAGTGGTACAAGGCGAACGGCAAACTTGCCACGCAGCGCATTCATATCCGCGTCGACGCGAACGCAAAGCTCGACTGGCTGCCGCAGAACAACATCGTGTTCGAGTCATCAAATGTGGCGCTGGATTTCACGCTGACAATGGATGAATCGGCAACGGCTATCGGCTGGGACGCAATGCAGTTGGGCCGGCAAGCAGCGGGTGAACGATGGTCGGACGGCCGCCTGGTTTCCACCGCGCGGATCAAGGACAGCAAGGGCCGGTTGCGCTGGTTCGAACGCGCGCTGCTCAGCGCCAATGACCCCCTGCGGCTTGCGCCACAAGGCCTTGCGGGCTTTCCCGCCTACGGCACGCTATGGGCACTCGGTGCGGGGTGCGACGACGCGCTGGCGGAGTCCCTGACATCGCAATTTCCGTTCAATGACAGCCTCCGCGCCGCCGCTTCCTGCGTCGCGCCGGGCATACTGATCATCCGTGCCGCCAGCCACTCGATGGAACCTCTCCAACGATTAATGACCGAATGCTGGACCACGTTGCGCCCGCTCATTCATCGCGTCGATGCCAGACCGTTGCGGCTTTGGACAACGTAGCCGGGTTATTCCTCATAAAATGCGCACTACAAAAGCGCACAATTAAGCCCATGTTTTGTGCATCGCAACGGCTTGTGCCCCGCTCAAGCCCGTCCAGCAAGGCGCAAAAGCAATGGCACGACTCTCGCTTAAATCCCTTTCCGACGAGTGCGTCCATCAGTGACCATCAACGAGACGCACCGCGCCACACCGCGATCCAAGGAAAGAGAATCAAATGACCAACACGCTTCGCCGCCACGCGCTTCGCTCTGCAGTTGCCGCTCTCATCGCCCTCCCGGCGTTTGCTCTAATCCCGCTGACCGCCCAAGCCGATGCGCTCGATAACGTCACGAAAGCCGGCGTCCTGAAAGTGGCCGTGCCGGAGGATTACCCGCCGTTCGGCGCCGTCGGCGCAGACATGCAGCCGCAAGGTTATGACATCGACATGGCCGCGCTGCTCGCCAAGTCGCTCGGCGTGAAGCTGGAACTCGTGCCGGTCAACAGCGCGAATCGCGTGCCGTATCTGACGACAAACAAAGTGGATCTCGTGATTTCGTCGCTGGGCAAGACGCCGGATCGCGAGAAGGTCATGGACTTCTCAGCGCCTTACGCGCCGTACTTCCAGGGCGTGTTCGGGCCCGCCAATGTCAAGGTCACCGGCCCCGCCGATCTCACCGGCAAGACGGTCGGCGCAACCCGCGGCGCGCTCGAAGAAATCGCGCTGACGCAAATGGCGCCGAACGCGACCATCAAGCGTTTCGAGGACAACAACGCAACCATCCAGGCATTCCTCTCCGGCCAGGTTGATCTGATTGCGGCGGGCAATATCGTGGCCGCAGCCATCCTTTCGAAGAATCCGCCGCGCCGTCCGGAACCGAAATTCATCATCAAGAACTCGCCGTGTTTCGTCGGCATGAACAAGAACGAACCGCGCTTGCTGGCTAAGGTCGATGCAGCCATCGCCCAGTCGAAAAAGGACGGCTCGCTCGAAGCGATGTCGGAGAAATGGTTCAAGGCGCCATTGCCGGCCGGTTTGTAATCTTGCGCGTCACTCGACATCAAGCTTAAAAACAAAGCTCAAATAACAAGGCGCCGATTCAATGGCTTATCAACTCCAGTTCGGCGATCTCGGGCAGTACGCCGGCATGTTCGCGAGCGGCGCGGCAGTCACGCTTGGCCTGACCGCCGTGTCAACGGTGCTCGGCCTCGCGGTCGGCATACTCGGTGCAGCGGGCAAAGGCAGCAAGTATCCGGCGGTGCGTTCGTTCGTTGGCGGTTACGTGGAAGCGATCCGCAATACGCCGTTCATCGTGCAATTGTTCTTCGTGTTTTTCGGGCTGCCGGCGCTGGGCATTCGCATCGATGAATACGTGGCCGCCGTCCTCGCGATGACGCTCAATCTCGGCGCGTATTCGGTGGAGATCATCCGCTCGGGTATCGCGGCCGTGCCGAAGGGGCATCTTGAAGCGGCGGCGTCGCTTGCCATGACTCGCGGCGAGACGTTCAGGCATGTGGTCTTGCCGCAAGCCATCGCCAAGGTGTTCCCGGCGCTGACAAGCCAGATCGTGATCACGATGCTTGGCTCGGCGGTGGTATCGCAGATATCCGTCTCTGATCTCACCTATGCCGCAAGCTACATCCAGTCGCGCAACTTCCGCGCGTTCGAAACGTATTTCCTGATCACGGCCGCGTACCTCGTGATGGCGATCCTCTTGCGCTTCGTCCTCAACGAAGCAGGCAAACGCCTGTTCGCCCGCAACCTGCGAGGCGCCCGATGATCGAATTTACGTTTGAACAGATCCTTACGAACCTGCTGCTCGCGGCGCGCTGGACCATCGTGTTGTCGATTGTTTCCTTCGTGGCCGGCGGGATCGTGGGCTTCGTGCTGCTTGTGATGCGCGTGTCGAGTTCGCGGGTTTTGCGGACCATCGTGAAGGTTTACATCGAGATATTCCAGGGCACGCCGCTGCTGATGCAACTGTTCCTCGTGTTCTTCGGCTTGCCGCTGCTCGGCATCGAAGTTCAGCCGTGGATTGCTGCAACGGTTGGACT
Organism: Caballeronia eucalypticola; assembly: GCF_047608185.1. Classification (NCBI taxonomy): domain Bacteria; kingdom Pseudomonadati; phylum Pseudomonadota; class Betaproteobacteria; order Burkholderiales; family Burkholderiaceae; genus Caballeronia; species Caballeronia eucalypticola. Next base: position 65,324 of record NZ_JBLKRU010000004.1, on the reverse strand, counting down.
TACGTTGTTCACCAGCGCCTATCTCGCCGAGATCTGGCGCGGCTGCGTCGAGGCTATTCCCAAGGGTCAATGGGAAGCATCGTCCAGTCTCGCGATGAATTACTTCGAACAACTGCGTCATGTGATTCTTCCGCAAGCCACGCGCATTGCCATCGGCCCGACGGTCGGCTTCGGTGTGCAAGCCGTGAAGGACACGGCGCTGGTGTCAATCATCGGTTTCACCGAACTCACGAAAGCCGGCACGATGATTTCGAACGCGACGTTCAGGCCGTTCGTGGTCTACGGTCTCGTCGCCGTGATCTATTTCGTGATTTGTTATCCGCTTACCCGCACCGCGCGCACGCTCGAAAGGAAATGGAATGCCGCTCGTTGAAACGCAAAACCTCAAGAAGCAGTTCGGCGCGAACCAGGTCCTGAAGGGCATCGATTTTTCGGTGGAGTCGGGTCAGGTGGTGGCAATCATCGGACGCAGCGGCTCAGGTAAAAGCACGCTGCTGCGCACCTTGAACGGACTGGAAAGTATCGACGAAGGGTCGATCGAAATCGACGGCGAGCACATGGACGCACGTCATGCGGATCTGCGTGCATTGCGCCTCAAGGTCGGCATGGTGTTCCAGCAGTACAACCTGTTTCCGCATCTGACCGCAGGACAGAACGTGATGCTCGCGCAGACGGTGGTGAAGAAGGTTCACAAGGCGAAGGCGCGCGCGACCGCTGAGCAAGTGCTTGAACGCGTGGGCCTCGGCGATAAATTCAACGCCTATCCCGAACAACTTTCAGGTGGACAGCAGCAGCGCGTGGCGATTGCACGGGCGCTTGCCATGAAGCCCTCGGTCCTGCTCTGCGATGAAATCACCTCCGCGCTCGACCCCGAACTCGTGGGTGAAGTATTGGCCGTTGTGGAAAGCCTCGCCGCCGACGGCATGACGCTCATCATGGTCACGCACGAGATGCGCTTCGCGCGGCGCGTGTCGAACAAGGTCGTCTTCATGCATCAGGGGCGCGTGTGGGAAAGCGGCACCCCGGAAGAGATCTTCGAGCGGCCGACGACCGTCGAGTTACAGAAGTTCATCCAATGAAATCGTAGGATAGCAATGCTAGGATTTCATTTAACTTCAGCACTTCAAACAAGACACGCTCCGAACCCATGAAGCTCACTCACCGCGAAAAAGACAAGCTGCTGATCTTCACCGCCGCGCTGCTCGCCGAACGGCGTCGCGCACGCGGGCTGAAGCTGAACTATCCGGAGGCCATCGCGTTCATTTCGGCAGCGCTGATGGAAGCGGCGCGCGACGGCCGCACCGTCGCCGACGTCATGCACTACGGCACCACGCTGCTCACCCGCGACGATGTGATGGACGGCGTGCCGGAAATGATCCCGGACATCCAGATAGAAGCGACCTTCCCCGACGGCACCAAGCTCGTGACCGTCCATCATCCGATTCCCTGAAGGAGCCGCCCGTGATCCCTGGCGAATATCTGATCGACGATGGTGAACACGAACTCAACGCGGGCCGCGAGACGGTGTCCGTGACGGTATCGAATACGGGTGACCGGCCCGTGCAGGTCGGCTCGCATTTTCATTTCTTCGAAGTCAACACGGCGCTCACCTTCGATCGCGACAACGCCCGAGGCTTCCGGCTGAACATTGCGTCAGGCACGGCCGTGCGCTTCGAACCCGGCCAGGAACGCACGGTTGAACTCGTGGCGCTTTCAGGCGATCGCAAGGTCTTCGGATTCAACGGCCTCGTGATGGGTCCGCTTTGATTTCACCTTCAGGATTACAAAAATGACGCTACGCATCGGACGCCGCGCTTACGCGGAGATGTTCGGCCCGACCACCGGCGACCGCGTGCGTCTCGCCGATACCGACCTGCTGATCGAAGTCGAACGCGACTTCACGACCTACGGCGAGGAGGTCAAGTTCGGCGGCGGCAAGGTGATCCGCGACGGCATGGGCCAGTCGCAACGCGTGCACGCCGACGTGGTGGATACGGTCGTGACGAACGCGCTGATCCTCGATCACTGGGGCATCGTGAAGGCGGACATCGGCATCAAGAACGGGCGCGTGTTTGCGATCGGCAAGGCGGGCAATCCGGATATCCAGCCGGGGGTGACCATAGCAATTGGCGCGGCGACCGAGGTGATTGCCGGTGAAGGCATGATCGTGACGGCGGGGGGTATCGACTCGCATATTCACTTCATCAGCCCGCAGCAAATTGATGAAGCATTGGCCTCCGGCATCACGACAATGCTCGGCGGCGGCACCGGTCCGGCAACGGGCACGAACGCCACGACCTGCACGCCGGGACCGTGGCATCTTGAACGCATGCTTCAAGCCGCCGATGGCTGGCCAGTGAACCTCGGCTTTCTCGGCAAGGGCAATGTGAGCCTGCCTGCCCCCGCGATCGAACAGATCAAGGCCGGCGCGATCGGGCTCAAGCTGCATGAAGACTGGGGCACGACGCCGGCTGCTATCGACAACTGTTTATCCGTTGCCGACGATACCGACACGCAAGTCGCCATTCACACGGACACGCTGAACGAAGCGGGTTTTGTTGAAACGACCGTGGCCGCGTTCAAGGGCCGCACGATCCACACGTATCACACCGAAGGCGCGGGCGGCGGCCATGCGCCGGACATCATCAAGGTCTGCGGCGAGTCGAACGTGCTGCCTTCTTCGACGAATCCTACGCGGCCGTACACCATCAACACGCTCGATGAACACCTCGACATGCTGATGGTCTGCCATCACCTGGATCCATCGATTGCTGAAGATATCGCGTTCGCCGAATCGCGGATTCGACGCGAAACCATTGCCGCCGAAGACATTCTTCATGACCTGGGCGCGTTGTCCATGTTGTCATCGGATTCGCAGGCGATGGGGCGTGTTGGCGAAGTCGTCATGCGCACGTGGCAGACCGCGCACAAGATGAAAACGCAGCGCGGCGCGTTGCCCGAAGACTCATCGCGCAACGATAATTTCCGCGCGAAACGCTACGTCGCCAAGTACACGATCAACCCGGCCATCACGCATGGCATCGCGCATGAAGTGGGTTCTATCGAACCGGGCAAATGGGCGGATCTCGTGTTCTGGGAACCCGCGTTCTTTGGCGTGAAACCCGCCATGATCCTGAAGGGCGGCATGATCGCGGTCGCGCAGATGGGCGATCCGAACGCATCGATTCCCACGCCGCAGCCGGTGCATTATCGCGAGATGTTCGCGACACGCGGCGGTGCGTTGGGCAAGACCTCGCTGACGTTTGTATCGCAGATGGCGCTGGATGACGGCATCGGCGAACGATATGGATTGAAGAAGCAAGTGGTCGCGGTGAAGAACTGCCGGAATATCTCGAAGGCCGACATGGTTCACAATGCGTACAGGCCGTTCATTACCGTCGATCCGGAAACGTATCAGGTGGTAGCCGACGGCCAGTTGCTCACCTGCGAGCCGGCAACCGTCTTGCCCATGGCGCAGCGCTACTTCCTTTTCTGATTGCCGAGACTCTATGCGCACGATCGATAAACGTATCGAAGCGAAACTTGCCGCACCGCTGATCAAACGCGCGCCGACCTTGACCCTTGCCTTCGATGAGCGCTGCAAGAGCCGGTTGGCCGCGACACTGGATAACGGTGAGGAAGTGGCCTTGGTGCTGCCGCGCGGAACGGTGCTGCGCGATGGCGACATGCTGGTCGCCGACGATGGCGGCCTGGTGCGCGTGATTGCCGCGCCGCAAGATGTGATGGTTGTACACGCTCACGATCCCATTACGCTGACGCGTGCCGCCTATCACTTGGGCAATCGCCACACGCCGGTTGAAGTGACCGCGGGACAGTTGAAACTGGAAGCTGATCCGGTGCTCGAAGACATGCTCAAGCGCCTGGGCGCGCACGTGGATCACGCGACAGCGCCGTTCCAACCGGAGACGGGCGCGTATGGCGGCGGTCACAAACACGGGCATGACGAGACGTTTGTAGAAGACTACGCGCTCGCGCAAAAAGTCTTCGATGAACATCATGGACACGATCACGGTCATGCACATGGCGCAGGCCACGATCATGGCGACCATTCGCAGTGCTCGCATGGGCATGCGGACCATGGCGCTCATGATCAAGCACACGACCACGCCACCCACGCTCACGGCGCAGGCCACGACCACGGCGATCACTCGCAGTGCAGCCACGAAGGCCACGATCACAACCATAACCACGACCACGGTCATGCGCATCGCTGAGCTTACTGCGCTGCTGCATCTGGCGTCGCCGGCACTGCCTATTGGCGCGTTCAGTTATTCGCAGGGTCTTGAGTCGGCGATAGAACACGGCTTGATCCACGATGGCGACAGCGCTCGCGAATGGATCGCAAGCGGGCTGACCAACGTCCTCGCCCGCGGCGAGCTGCCCTTTCTCGCGCACCAGATGACCCGCTGGCGCGATCACGATGCAGCAGGCCTCGCCGGTGCCGATGAAGAATTCCTCGCCAGCCGCGAGTCGGCAGAACTACGTCGCGAGACGCAGCAAATGGGCTGGTCGCTTGCCCAGTTGTGCACGCAACTCGAATGGGGCGATGCCGCGCGTTTAGCCACGTTAAACGCCATCAAGCCAGTCTCGCAGCCCACCGCATTTGCCTTCGCCGCTTACGCTCACGATGCCGCCACTGACGCCGCCCTCGCCGCCTACGCATTCTCCTGGGTCGAAAACCAGGCCGCCGCCGCGCTAAAAGCGGTGCCGCTGGGCCAGATCGCGGGGCAGCGGATCATCGTTGCGTTGCGCGTTGCCATCGATACCGCTGTGGAAAAAGCGCTCGATACGTCGCCGGATGAAATCAACACCTTCGCGCCGCAACTCGGCATTCTGTCGGCGCGCCACGAATCACAATATTCACGCTTGTTCCGCTCTTAAAACCATGAACGCACCTGTCTATTCCGCCGCTGCCCGCCGCTCCAAGAAACTGCCGCCCTTGCGCGTGGGCGTGGGAGGTCCGGTCGGTTCAGGCAAGACCACCTTGCTCGAAATGCTCTGCAAGGCGATGCGCGACAAATACGACCTCGTCGCGATCACCAACGACATCTACACTAAAGAAGATCAACGCCTGCTCACGGTCGCGGGCGCGTTGCCGGCCGAACGCATCATGGGCGTGGAAACGGGCGGCTGCCCGCACACGGCGATCCGCGAAGACGCATCCATCAACCTGGAAGCCGTCGACCAGATGATCGAGCGTTTCCCGGACGCGGATATCGTGTTCATCGAATCGGGTGGGGATAATCTGGCAGCCACTTTCAGCCCGGAATTATCGGATCTGACTATTTATGTGATCGATGTCGCAGGCGGCGAAAAAATCCCGCGCAAGGGCGGTCCGGGCATCACGAAGTCCGACCTGCTGGTGATCAACAAGATCGATCTTGCACCGTATGTAGGGGCAAATCTCGACATCATGGCCTCCGATGCCCGGAAGATGCGCGGAGAACGGCCATTTGTCATGTGTAACCTGAAGGCGCTGGAAGGGCTCGACGTGGTGGTTCGTTTTATCGAAAAGAAAGGGCTGCTGGCGGTCTGAGGGCAGGTTTCGGCGTGGGGGAGAAACTGTTCCCGGCCGATCGAGTGCGTTAGCATGTCGCCTTGCCCTTTTTTACGGCCATAGGCCCGCTTTTCGGAGACCTCTGATCGACAGCCCCAACACGCTCCTCATTCGCGACACCGCCGTGCGGCTCAACCCGTCGCCCGCAGCGTCCTCGACACCCATGGCGCAACCCTCCAAGCGCGTTGCCGTGCTGTTTCACATCGCGGATTTCAACGACGGCGGCATCGAATCGTCGTTGATCCAGTGGCTGCAGATCTATGACCGCGCGCGCTTCACGGTGACGCTGTCCGTGATGTTTTCGTCCCCCGCGTTCGAACAGCGCTTTCGCGCGCTGGTTCCCGCGGATGTCAGCGTCGAGATTCTCACCGATAAACCCTGGCTCAACCTGTTCCAGGCGCGTCGCTACGAGCATCGGCTGAGCAAGCTCGGCCGCGTCGGGCGCGATGTGTTCAACACGCTCGCCGTGCGCCCCTACGTGAAAGCGCGTGTGGCTGCGCTGGCGTTGCGTCACGACATTATCATCGACTTCGACATGTCGCTGCGTCGTCTGGCCGGCCGCTTCGGCGTGGCGTGGCTCGGCGTGAACCATTTCAGCTTCGATGCACGTTTGGGCGGCCGGCGCCGGAAAATGAAACGCCTGCTTGCGCAATACGGCCGATATGACGGCATTGCCGCGCTGAACCACCAAATGGCCGATGAAGCGCGCGAGTTGTTCGACGGCCATCTGCGCAATGTGTTTGTGCTGCCGAATGCGATCGATATCGACCGGATTCGCGAGAACGGCGCGTATGTGGAACCGCCGCCGTGTCCGGGGCCGTACATCGTTTCGGTGGCGCGGCTCGACGAGATCCAGAAGGATCACAGGACCTTGCTGCACGCTTACGCAAAGCTTCTCAGGACGCAGGGCGGCGGTGAGTTGCCGGAAGATCTGGTGATTGTCGGCGACGGTGGATTTCGCGCCGAGCTGGAAGCGCTGGCCGTGGAACTGGGCGTGGGCAAGCGCGTGCATTTCACGGGGTATCGGAACAATCCGCATGCGGTGGTCGCGCACGCAAGCGCGCTGGTACTGAGCTCGCGCTACGAAGGCATGCCGATGGTGCTGCTCGAGGCGCTGGCGCTTGGCAAGCCCGTGATTTCAACCGATTGCCCGACGGGGCCGCGTGAAATTCTGGACGACGGCCGGTTCGGACTGCTGGTTCCTATCGGCGATGTAGACGCCATGGCCGGGGCGCTGTCGCGGTTATTGTCGGACCATGCCCTGCGCGATGGTTTTACGCGTGAAGCGCTGGAACGGGCGCGGGCGTATGGCGTGGAGGCGAGCAATGAACGGTTTGTGGCGTGCGTGACGCGAATTCTAAAAGAGCGCGGGTAGGCGCCCTTACTGCCTGGATCACTGCTCCTCGGCCTGCGTTCGCAACAAAGCCCCCAGCACCGCCACCGTCCTCTGCGTCGCCCCGCGATGCTTCGCCGCGAATGCCGACGCCGCTGCGCTCATGGCGAGCCGGCGGGGTTTATCGGAGAGAAGTTCTTGCAGGCCGCGCGCCAATGCCGCCGGATCGCTCACGCGCAATGCCGCGCCTTCGGTGATTGCATCGTTGGTCGCTTGCGTGAAGTTGAAGGTGTGCGGACCAATCAGCACCGGAACGCCCGCCGCACACGCCTCGATCAGATTCTGCCCGCCCAGCGGCAACAAACTCCCCCCGATAAACGCCAGGTCCGATGTGGCGTAATACGCGCTCAGCTCGCCCATCGAATCGCCGAGCAGCACGTTGACGTTCGCAGGCAAGACGGGCGCTGCATCGATTCCCGATCCCGCTGCCGCCGCCTTTCCCGCCCACGCGGTACGCCGGACGTAGGACTGCGCGGCGGCATCGATCAACACGGCCACTTCATCGAATCGCTGCGGATGGCGTGGCACCAGGATCAGCAACGCATCGGGCACGCGGGTCCGCAACGTGGTGAACGCCTGCAACACCAGCGCTTCCTCGCCCTCGCGCGTGCTCGCCGCGACCCAAACCGGGCGATCCCCGATCGCCGCGCGCCATGCGTGGCCGCGCGCGTAGAGTTCGGGCGGCGCGGCCATATCGAACTTCAGGTTGCCGAGCACCGCGACATTGCGTGCGCCCAGCGCGCTCAGGCGATCCGCATCGGACTGCGTTTGCGCCAGTACGCGCGTAAAACCGCCGAACACTTCGCGCGTTGCATTGCCGAACTTCGCCGCGCGCTTGAACGAGCGCGCCGACATCCGCGCGTTGGTCAGCACCAGCGGGATATCGGCGCGTTTGCATTCATCGATGAGCGTTGGCCACACTTCCGTTTCCATCACGATGCCGAGCGACGGCCGCCATGCACGCAGGAACCGCCGCACGAGCGACGGTGAATCGTAGGGAAGATAGCTGCGCGAAATACGATCGCCGTATAGCTCCACGCCGGTCGCGCGGCCGCTTGGCGTCATGTGCGTCAGCAGGATGCGGGCATCAGGGTGGGCTTGCTGCAGCGCTTCGATCAGCGGCTGAGCCGCCCGCGTCTCGCCAACGGACACCGCATGCACCCAGATCAACGGTGCGAGGTCATCGGCGCGGCGAGCAGGACCAAATCCAAACCGCTCGCCAATATGTTCGCGATACCCCCGCTCCCGCCGCGAGCGGATCAAGAGGCGCAGCACGGCGAGCGGCGCGACGAGCCACCATAACGCGCGATACACGAGTCTCAGCATTGGCCGCCCTCGCGGCAAGCCGGCGACGATTGCTCATCGTGCACATGCACGTGCAACCGTGAGCCTGGCGCCTTCTTCCAACCGCCCGCGGCGCTCAAACCAGCGCCCTGCCTTTCAGGCGTTGCAGGATGCCGAGCGGCGCGCAGTCGGGCTGGGCCATGGCGCTGACGGGGAGGAAGAAGGTTTGCTCGAGCATGTACTGGCCGGACATGACCGCGTGTGAGGTCTGATCGGAGAAACACACCCACACGCAACCGGGCGGAAACGGCATCTCCTGCTGCGGCGATTTCGCTTGATAGTCGAGATCGGCCTTCATTGCATCGTGCAAATTGAGCATCAGGTGGTCGTATTCGCTGCGCGGCGTCTTGGTGATATGCAGGAGATTCATGAGCCACGCCGCGCCGGGAACCGGGGCCTTGATAGCGGGCAGGAAGCGTTTTGCCATGTCCTCGAACGGCTCGCCGACGCGCCACACGCGCGGCGCGCCATCCGGGTTGACGTTGGTGAACACGCGCAGGATGCGCTCGCCATAATTCGGCCGCGACGGGAAGGCATCGACGTGAAGGCGGCTGTCGTCCTTGCGCCACGACGTCTCGCGCGTTTCCACGCGATGCAGCCGCAGGCTGGTCGGCGCGACCCTCAACTTGCCGCGATATTCGGGAAAGAGGCCGTCGACCAGCGAGCGTGCGTTCGCCTGATATCGCGCGATCAACGCCCGGACGGCGGATTGCGTGACGGCGTCGCCGAGTACGCCCACGAGCGGGCCGCCGTTGGGCGCAAGGCTGATGTTCTTGCGCTCTGGGTCAGCCACTTTCGGGTCCAGCAGCGCCCGCTCGCCACCTTCGATGGCAAATGCCAGATGCGGGAAATACAGGACCTTGCCGCGCTCGACGCCAGCCAGCAACGCCTCGCGCGGCACGGAAAGCTGTTGGCCCTGCCAGTCAGCGGAGGCAACTTCAATAATTTGAGATTCAGTCATGTGCCTTCGATTTGTTTGGATGAGCGAGTGAGCGGGCTCGATTTATCGTCGATCGGCTGCATTTTTCGGCTGCAATCAACCTCGATTGGCTTCGATTGGCGTATCGAGGAAACGTCGCGCCCGGCGAGCGCGTTGATTTTCGCTCAACCGCCTGAAAAACACGCCGCGTGAAAGGATGGCCGTTGATGAATCTCAAACTGGACCTCAACCGCGGGTTTCGGCTTGCACTTCGTCGAACACGCCGGCGATTGAAGCCCATCCTTCGCACGGAAGCCGCTTCCTCACTCTATCCACTACCGCTGCCGATACCGCTACTGCGTCCACGCATCAAAGCAGGCCGAAGCTTGCGAGGACCGCTTTGACTTGCTGCAACGTCGGGTGCTGGTTTGCGCTACCCAGATTCACCACGCGCGGCGACCAGTAACCGCCGGTGCGCCAGGCGGTCGAGAAATTGTACAACTCGATGGTCGGTCGCTTCAGCGCCGCCGCGATGTGCACGAGCCCCGTGTCCACGCCGACCGTTGCCGCCGCGCCGTCGATCAGGCCGACCACTGCCGGCAGCGAGAGTTTCGGCGGCACGACTGCGGCGGCTCCAAATTCTTTCGCCAGTTTGTCGCTCGTTTCGCGTTCGGTCTCGCTGCCCCATGGAAGCACGATCGATACCCCGCGCCGGATCAGCGACTGGCCGAGTTCGGTCCATGCGGTGTCGGGCCATTGTTTATCGGCGCGGGACGTGGCGTGGACGAAAACCACGTACGGCACGGGCAGGTTCAGCCCTGCCTCAGATAACGCCAGCGCGGCGCGGCGGGTATCGATGCCAAATTCGATCGCATCGGACGGTTGCGGGCGCGGATCGCCCAGCGCGGCGGCGACCAGTTGCCGGGTGCGCTCGACCACATGCGTACGGGGCTCGATAGGGACGCGTTTGTCGTAAAAGAAGCGGACGGGCCGTTCGTAGCCGGCGCCGTCGGTGCGGTTGCCGAGCCCGACCAGCTTGCCGCGGGCCCAGCTTGCGACCCATGCGGTTTTGATGAGCCCTTGGCAGTCGATGACGAGGTCGTATTTTTCAGCGGCCAAGGCGCGGCGAAAGCGTTGGATTTCGCGCCAGTTATCAAGTGAAAAGATGCGTTTGCGCCAGCGCCGCAGGGAGAACGGGATGGCGCGACGGACGCCGTCGACAAGTTCGACGAGATCCGCGAAGCTCTCTTCGACTAGCCAGTCGATCTGGGCATCGGGGTGCAGGCGACGGATATCGGCGATAGCCGGCATGTTATGGACGACGTCGCCTAGGGACGACACCCGGACAATCAAGATCTTTTGCACGCTGGACACGGTGGGCGCCGTCGGATTGGACAGCGCGTGGACATTTTGAGATGGGGCGGAGTTTACCGCTGGCGCTTGGGAATGGGGTGGTTTTTACGCTGGCGCTCAGTGTGAGGCTGCGCGGGTTGCCGGGCCAATAGTGCTTGCCCGAGAGCGTACGGCGCGAAGCATGGTCGTGTCAGTATTCCCGAGAGGAGGGGTTCACACATCCGTGGCTCTGGCGAGCACCGTGCTTTTGGGGCATCTATGAATGAAAACTGCACTCCGTGGGCACTTAGGGTAGAGCGGCGAAAGCGTTTTCTTTGCTTCGTTTCTTTGTCGCTTTAGATAAGGAAACGACGTGTCCGCCACGCACTGTGGCTAACAATGATAAAGAAATTAGCCAATTCGTCGCCAACTCGTAGGCAACTTAGCAGAGCGCTAAGTCCGAGAGCAGCAACCGGTAATAAACCCGACCGCTAATTCCAGAACCTAGCAACCCGGCATCAACCCCACCACCACCTACGGAACCCTATCACCCCGGCCCACCCCAAGTCAGGACACCCTCAGAATGGCAGATTGGCGTCAGCCTTCTCCGCCAAAATCACCCGGCGAAAATCTTCCTGAATCCGCTTGAGCGCATCCTCGCTATCGGCTTCAAACCGCATCACCACCACCGGCGTGGTATTCGAAGACCGCGCGAGCCCGAAACCATCCGGATACTCTACCCGCAACCCATCGATAGTCAGCACATCGTCCGCACCCGTGAACTTCGCATTCTTCTGCATCTTCGCGATCAGTTCAAAATTCTCACCCTCATTCAGCTTCAGCTGCAACTCCGGCGTCGACAACGAATTCGGCAAATCATTGAGCAACTTGCTCGGATCAGCCACCCGCGACAGGATTTCAAGCAACCGCGCCCCGGTATACAGGCCGTCATCAAAGCCATACCAGCGATCCTTGAAAAACACGTGACCGCTCATCTCACCCGCCAACGGCGCACCCGTTTCCCGCAGCTTCGCCTTGACCAACGAATGCCCCGTCTTCCACATCACCGGCTCGCCGCCCTGGTCACGAACCCACTTAGCCAGATTCCGCGTGCACTTGACGTCATAAATGATCTGCCCACCCTTGTTGCGCGACAACACTTCCTGCGCAAACAACATCAACTGGCGATCCGGATAAATAATCTGCCCATCCTTCGTCACCACACCCAGACGGTCACCGTCGCCATCGAAGGCAAAACCAATCTCCGCATCCGTTTCCTTCAACGCCTTGATCACATCCTGCAGATTCTCCGCATGCGCCGGATCCGGATGGTGATTCGGGAACGTCCCATCGATGTCCGTGAACAACTCGACAATCTCGCATCCCAACGCCTTGAACAAACGCGGCGCCAGTTCGCCGGCAACACCGTTACCGGCATCGAGCACGATCTTCATCGGACGCACAGGCTTGATGTCGCTGACGATCCGGTCAAGGTAGACCTGCTGGATATCGTATTCGGTGTATGTGCCCTCGCCGCTCGTGAAGTCGTCATTCACAATGCGCTGATACAACGCCTGGATCTGGTCGCCATAGATCGCGGCGCCGCGCAGGACCATCTTGAAACCGTTGTAGTCGGGCGGATTGTGACTTCCCGTCACCACGATGCACGAATCGACGCTGCGCTCGCCTGAAGGCAACGCGAGCGGCACGCTGGCGCCGAAATAACCCACGGGCGTAGGCACCATGCCCAAGTCGACTACGTCCACGCCGGCTTCACGCAGCCCGTCTGCAAGCGCGCCAACCAACTCCGGACCTGACAGACGGCCATCACGGGCCACGACGACCGAGTCGCCGCCTTGCTTCCTGATCTCGCTGCCAAATGCGCGGCCGATCTTGCGCGCGACGCCGGCATCGACGGTTTTGCCCACGATCCCGCGAATGTCGTAAGCCTTGAAAATGGACTGGGTAACGGGTACTTGCGGTGACTGGCTCATGGAATGGCTACCTGACTAATAATTTAAATGGTTCCGGGGCATCCCGAAGCGTCCCGGGTCACGGAGACCCCTTGATACAGACCTGCGCCCAACAATAAAACCTGATTCGACTCTCCCGGCCTCGGTGCGGAAATAATTCGCGAATTGACTGACCCCACAACTCGGTGAGCTCGCCGCCTAACTCGCCCGACCACCTCGCCCGACCACCTCGCCCAACGAACTCGCCTAACGCACGAGCGGCCAGAAACGATACCGGACCAACACGCGAAAAATAACGAAAGAAATTCGTCGCGCACGGTCCCAATACTCGTCACGCCCGCTTCGAAGACTCCTTGGCGCCCCCTCGGCAAGCTTCGTCCACGCGTAGATCAAGCATCAACCACGCAGTTGCGCGCACTGTTCGCACCTATAATCGCAGTCTTTCCGCGCGGACCTGCGCAAATATTCTAATCCAATGGCCGGACGCTTTTTCACCACAGAGTACAAACGTCGCACCAAATGGCGGAAAACCGCGCGTGGGTTGACGGGTCTAGACAGGCTCCCCCGCCGCTCGAAGGTAAGGATTGCCGCCAGCCCGGGCGCCTGTTTTACCGCAAGCGCCATGCCTATGGCTATTAACACGTCAGGCGCCGTCCGCGGATGCTGAGCCGGATCAAGAACCCCGACGTCGCCAAGGCGCTGGCGAATATCGTCTGGCTGGGTCTCGAACGGCTGACGCAAATCGCGGTCGCCGTCGCCATCAGCGGATTGCTCGCCCGCTACTTCGGTCCCGATGTCTTCGGCAAATGGCAATACGCGAACACGTTGCTGCTCGTCCTCTCGCCCATCACCTGGGTCTGCGGCGCGGAAATCCTCGTGCCGACCATCGTGAATCGCCCGCCAGGCCAGCTCGGCACAGTGCTCGGCAGCGCATTCGTCTTGCGCATGGGGGTATCCGCGGCGGCGCTCATCCTGACGTGGATCGGCATTGCGGCGGGCTTCACGGATCCCCTCGTCGGCGCGATGCTCGCCGGTCTCGCCGTGACCATGCTGTTTCGTGAACCGTTCGTCGGGGTGATCAACGCGTGGCTGCAAAGCATGACGTTCAGCAAACCGCAATTGCTGACCAGCATGCTTACGGCGCTCGCCAAAGCCGCGCTGGTCTACGTGCTCGTGCGCGCAGCGGCAAGCCCGGCGAGCTTTGGCTGGTTGTGGGCGCTGGAAGCGGCGGTCATCGGCGGAGTGTTGATGCTGTATTACATGCATCGACACGGCGGCAAGCTCGGCTGGCACATCGACCGCTCGCTGTTCCGCCATTTCGCGAGCGCCGGCACGGTGTTCTGGCTCGGCCTCATTTGTATGTATCTGTTCCTGAAGCTCGACCGGCTCATGCTCGAACGCCATATTTCGTTCGCCGATCTCGGCCGGTATTCCGCCGCGCAGCAACTCAACGAAAACTGGATCACGCTCGCGCTGATGCTCGCGCAGACGATTGCGCCGGCGTTCGTGTATCGCGTGCACGATGCGGCGAAACTGAAACGCAACGTCGGCCGCCTGATCGCGATGACGGCGGCGCTCATGATCGGCGGCGCAATCGTGCTCGACCTGCTCGCGGGTTTCATCATCTCGCGCGTGTTCGGGCCGGCTTACACCGAATCGATCAGCATTTTCCGCTGGGCGGTGTGGCTCTCGGTGCCGGCCGGTATTGAAGCGATCGGGAACCTCGTCGTGCTTAAATACCAGGCGAAATTCGTGTTGCTTGCGAAGTGGCTGCTGGCGCTGACGGTGGCTTTTGCCGTGAACCTGATCGCGATACCGCGCATGGGCAGCTACGGCGCGCTGATCGGGCTGGCAGCGGGATATCTCGCGGCGGCGTCGGTCAATTTCTATTACATCCGCTTCAGGCTGCGGGTATGAGCACCTACTCACCTTCTCCGACGCTCGACGACGTCACCGTGCTGATCCCGGTGTTCAACGCGCAGCACGACCTGGTGCGCACGCTGGCGTCGCTCCGGGAGCGGGCGCCGGTGCGCGTGCTGATCGTCGATGACGGCAGCCTGCCGCCCATCGTCGCGCCGCCGGTGGCGAACCTCGTAATCGATGTGCTGCGCATGCCGCGCAACGGCGGTATCGAGCTGGCGCTGCAGACGGGCGTCGCCGCGCTGGCGGAACGCGGCGTCAAGTACGCGGCGCGCATTGATGCCGGCGATCTGGCAACGCCGTATCGGCTCGAAAAGCAGCGCGCTTATATGGAAGCGCATCCAGACACGGCGGCGCTCGGCATGTGGACGCACGTGGTGAACACGGAGGGCGCGCCGCTGTTCGACCTTCGTCCGCCTGCCGAACCGGCCGCAATTCGCCGCGTCGTACTGCTGCGATCCTGCTTCTCCCATCCCACGATAATGCTGCGCGTCACCGACGTGATGAACGCCGGCAACTATCGCGCGGCGTATCGCGCGGCCGAGGATCTCGACCTGCTCCTGCGCCTGATGCAAGACCACGATTGCGCGAATCTGCCCGAGTTTGGCGTGTATTACGAACTGAACGAGCAAGGCATCAGCGCGACGAAACGGCGTATCCAAACGCTGTCCACGCTGCGGCTGCAACTGAAATACATGCGTTTGACGAACCTGCCGGACTGGCTCGGCGTGGCGAAGAATCTTGCGCATTTGATGCTGCCTTACGGCGCGTTGCGCGCTTTGAAAACACGCTTGTTTAACGCGTAACGCCGTACTTTTGCCTTCGATCTTTCATCCAGCGCCTGACATACCGTATCTGAAACTTATCGAATGAACGCTGAGAAATCCCGCCTTCGCATTGCCCTCGTCTGCAACACCGCGTGGGCGATCTACACCTACCGGCGCGGCTTGCTGCGGATGCTGATCGAACGCGGCGCGGAGGTCTCGGTGATCGCGCCGCGCGACCGGACCTTCGCGCCGCTCGAAGAAATGGGCTGCCGATGCGTGGAGCTGCCGGTATCGTCGAAAAGCACCAATCCCCGCGATGACCTGAAGACGCTCGCCGCGCTGTATCGGGAGTACCGGGCAACCCGGCCGCACATGGTGTTTCACTACACGATCAAACCGAACATCTACGGTTCGATCGCCGCAAAACTCGCGGGCGTTCCGTCCATTGCCGTCACCACGGGCCTCGGCTACGTATTCATCCAGAAGAGCCGGACGGCGAGTGTGGCGAAGCGGCTTTACCGGTTCGCGTTCCGGTTTCCGCGCGAAGTGTGGTTCCTGAACCAGGACGACCGGCAGGCGTTCATCGACCAGGACCTGCTGGTGCATCCGGAACGCGCGCGCCTGCTGCACGGGGAAGGCGTCGATCTCGGCGACTACGCTTTTCAGCCGCTACCGCGCTCCAACCCGCAGACGGAAGGCTTTTTTTTCGTTTTAATTGGCCGTCTGCTGTGGGATAAAGGCGTCGCGGAATACGTCGATGCAGCCCGCCGGCTGCGCGAAAAATATCCGTACGCGCGGTTCCAGTTGCTCGGGCCCGTGGGCGTCGACAACCCCAGCGCCATCACGCTCGACAAAGTGCAGGCCTGGCAGCGCGAAGGGGTCATCGATTATCTCGGCGAGGCGGAGGACGTCCGTGCGTTTATTTGCAATGCGGATTGCGTGGTGCTGCCGTCGTATCGCGAAGGCATCCCGCGGACCTTGATGGAGGCGTCGGCAATGGGCCGCCCGATTGTCGCCACCGATGTCCCCGGCTGCCGCGAAGTCGTCGAAAACGGCGTGACGGGCCTGCTCTGCGATGTAAAAAGCGCCGACAGCCTCGCGCAGCAACTCGAACGCCTGCTGCTGTCGAGCTACGCGGCGCGCGCTGAAATGGGCGCGGCGGGCCGTGCCAAGGTGGCGCGCGAATTCGACGAAAACGCGGTCATCGAGCGTTATAAAGGCACAATACGCGCGATTACCGGCGTTTCACTCTAAATCATCCTCCGGGAGCGTTATTCATGACTGGTCACACAAGCGCGAAGGGCACGATCCTCGTGACGGGCGGCGCCGGGTTTATCGGCTCGCATACTTGCGTCGAATTGCTCAATGCGGGTTACGGCGTTGTCGTGATCGACAACCTCGTGAACAGCAACGCTGAATCGCTGAAACGCGTGGAGCAGATTACCGGCAAGACGTTGGCATTCTACGAAGCCGATGTCCGCGATGAAACCACCCTCGCCCGCATTTTCGATGAACACGCGATCACCGGCGCGATCCATTTCGCCGCGTTGAAATCGGTGGGCGAATCGGTGGCGAAACCGATCGAGTATTACCGCAACAACATGGATAGCCTGCTCGTGCTGCTCGACACCATGCGCGCGCGTGGCGTGAAGAAGATCGTCTTCAGCTCGTCGGCGACGGTGTATGGCGTGCCGAAGAGCGTGCCTATCGATGAAAACTTCCCGCTGTCGGCAACGAACCCCTACGGGCAATCGAAGTTGATCGCCGAGCAGGTCTTGCGCGACCTGGAAATCTCCGATGCAGCGTGGCGCATTGCTACGTTGCGTTACTTCAATCCGGTCGGCGCGCATGAAAGCGGCTTGATCGGTGAAGATCCAGCGGGCGTACCAAACAACCTGATGCCGTATGTCGCGCAAGTGGCCGTGGGCAAGCTGGAGCGCCTGCGAATTTTCGGCAGTGATTACGCGACTCACGACGGTACCGGCGTGCGCGACTACATTCACGTGGTCGATCTGGCGCGTGGCCACATCAAGGCGCTCGACGCGCTGGAGTCGCTCGACAGCAGCTTTGTCGTGAACCTGGGCACCGGTCAGGGTTATAGCGTGCTGGACGTGGTGAAGGCGTTCGAAGCGGCGTCGGGCAAGCCCGTGCCGTATGAACTCGTCGCGCGGCGTCCGGGTGACATCGCCGAATGTTTCGCCGATCCGGCTGCTGCCGCGAAGCTGCTTGGCTGGCAAGCGGAACACGGCATCGAGCGGATGTGCGTCGATCATTGGCGCTGGCAGTCGCAGAACCCGCGGGGTTTTGCCTGACGTTCTGGTTCAGGCGCGGCCTGGTTTAACTTCAGTCCGCGCCTACGCGGCCCGGCCTGAAGCGTTCTTTTAGTGGCTCATTTTTCATGCTCAGTTTTGCGCTCGGTTTTCTCGTTTCGCTATTCATCACGCTGTTGATCGTGCGGTTTGCCCATTTGCACGAGGGGCTTTCCGGCGATAGCGATTTCGCCGGCGTGCAGAAGTTTCACGCGCGGTCCGTGCCTCGTGTCGGCGGGGTCGGAATCCTCGTCGGGCTCGCCGTCTCTGCAGTGCAGCTTCGATGGACTTATCCCGTTGTATCGAGTGGAATTCTCGCCGTTGTTGCGTGCGGGATGCCGGCTTTCTTCTCCGGCCTCGTCGAGGACCTGACCAAGCGCGTCACGCCGGTCGTGCGCCTCGTTTGCACGATGGCCGCGGCTGCGCTTGCGTACTTTCTACTGGGAATTGCGGTCACGCGTATCAGCGTTCCGCCGCTCGACTTCCTGCTGACCTACGGCGTGATCTCGTGTCTCGTGACCGTGGTGGCGGTGGCGGCTTTGGCGAATGCGATCAATATCATCGATGGCTTCAACGGACTCGCGTCCATGGTCGCGTTCATGATGTTCGCGTCGCTGGCGTACGTGGCGTTCCAGGTTCACGACGCGGTGGTCTTGTCCGCCTCGCTGATCATGATGGGCGCGGTGATGGGCTTCTTCATCTGGAACTTCCCCGCCGGCCTGATTTTTCTCGGCGATGGCGGCGCGTATTTCATCGGCTTCATGCTCGCCGAATTGTCCATCATGCTCGTGATGCGCAATCGCGATGTCTCAGCGTGGTTCCCGGTGCTGCTGTTCATGTACCCGATCTTCGAGACATGTTTCTCGATCTATCGGAAGAAGTTTATTCGCGGGATCTCACCCGGGATTCCCGATGGCGTGCATCTGCATATGCTGGTTTACAAGCGCTTGATGCGCTGGGCCGTCGGTGCGCAGAACGCGCGCGAAATCACGCGGCGCAACTCGCTGACGTCGCCGTATTTGTGGTTGCTGTGTCTGGTTGCCGTCATTCCCGCCACACTGTTCTGGCGGCATACGTTGCATCTATTCTGCTTTGTCGTGGTGTTTGCGTTCACCTACGTGTGGCTGTACGTCAGCATCGTCCGCTTCAAATCACCACGATGGATGGTGTTCCGGCGCGCTCATCCGGTGAAGAAATAACGGTTCCCGCGCCGGCCAGATGTTCTTGACCGGCGCGACTCTTTTTTAGCTCGATGCGAACGCGAGCAAGTCCGCGTTCACCTTGTCAGCCTCGACCACGCACATGCCGTGCGCACCGCCCGGATACACCTTGAGCGTCGCATTCTTGACGATCTTTGCCGATAGTTTTCCGGCGGCATCTATCGGCACGATCTGGTCGTCGTCGCCGTGCAGGATCAGGGTCGGGACATCGAATTTCTTCAGGTCTTCCGTGTAGTCGACTTCCGAGAATTCCTTGATGCACAGGTAGTGCCCGAGGATCCCGCCCAACATTCCCTGCGCCCAGAAGTTGTCGATCACGCCTTGCGATTTCTTGGCGTTATCGCGGTTGTAGCCGAAGAACGGCAGCGCCAGATCCTTGTAGAACTGCGACCGGTCGGCGGCCACGCCTGCGCGGATTCCATCGAATACGTCTCTCGGCAAGCCGCCCGGGTTGGCTTCCGTCTTCAGCATGATCGGCGGCACGGCCCCGATCAATACAGCCTTCGATACCCGCCCGGTCCCATGCCGCCCGATATAACGCGCGACCTCGCCACCGCCCGTAGAATGGCCCACCAGCATGGCGTCCTTCACGTCGAGCGCGTCGAGCACCGCGGCCAGGTCGTCGGCGTAGGTGTCCATGTCGTTGCCCTGGCCCGGCTGGCCTGAACGCCCATGTCCCCGACGATCATGCGCGATGACCCGATAACCCTTCTGGACCATGAACAACATTTGAGCGTCCCACGCGTCGGCATCGAGCGGCCATCCGTGCGAGAACACCACTGTCTTGCCGGTACCCCAATCCTTGTAGAAAATTTCCGTGCCGTCCTTCGTCTTGATCGTGCTCATCGAACGTGCTCCTTAAGGTGAGATAACGCGCTACGCCCGCTGACCAGCACCTTCAGCGTGGGCGCAACGCGTGGGGTATGGCGGAGGTTCCTGCGCCTCCGCCGTGTAATCCTGCGCGCTTCATGCTGTTGCTCCAAGCTTCGATTGATAGTATGAAACGGCAAGAAAATGGATGTGAGGCCGGTTCAGAACACGGCTGTTCTACAGGGTAGCCGACGAAAATGGCATCGCAAAGACTTGGCTGGAATCGTCTGATAGACGACGCGCGTGACCGCATCCGCGCGCCTCGGTTTTCGCCGCTTTTACCGCACTTCTCCAATGCTCCGAGCCTGCTTTCTGCGTCTAGCAGTAAGTGAAATCCGTAGAAACACGCAAATTATCTAATTGCATCGATCGATCTGGTTTATCGCGCCGGAAAACTAATGCTATAGCCGTTATTACCTGTCTTTACCTGAAGAGTATTGAAAACTCCTGTTTTTACTCATTCGGAATGGCCAAAACGCTGGAAGCATGGAATGCCCTATAGGTATAATTGCTTATGTCTGAAGATATCCTATTGCATCTGTACGGTGCCTTAATTATGGTGGGAGGGGAGTATCGGTAAGTTCAGTTTATGAAATGACACGTCATATATTCACCTCCGTTTTTCGTCCGTCCTTCGTACAAATCATGCTACGACGATTGAGCAACTTCTCGGCAGCGCTGCCAAGAGGTTATTGAAGTTCGTCTATAAAAAAGCAAACGATAAACAGCGCAAATAAACCAGCTTGGAGACCCACAATGAGCTCTCACACCGGCAGTTCAATTTCAGATTCACCCGGTTTTTTTTCTAAAGAAGCAACCGTCGCAAAACCTGGATTTTCGCGCTGGATGGTCCCGCCCGCCGCGTTAGCGGTGCATCTTTGTATTGGTCAGGCTTACGCGTTTTCTGTTTTCAACGCGCCGCTCACACGGGTGATCGGCATCACGCAATCATCCCCGGACGACTGGTCGCTGACCACGCTCGGCTGGATCTTCTCGCTGGCCATCGTGTTTCTCGGGTTGTCGGCGGCATTTGCCGGCAAATGGCTGGAGAAGGTCGGGCCGCGGCGCACCATGTTTACCGCGGCCTGCTGCTTCGGCGGCGGTTTCCTGGTGGCGGCGCTCGGTATCCATTTGCATCAGATCGTGCTGGTCTACCTCGGCTACGGCGTGATCGGCGGGATCGGGCTGGGGCTCGGTTACGTGTCTCCGGTTTCTACCCTGATCCGCTGGTTTCCTGACCGGCGCGGCATGGCGACTGGCATGGCGATCATGGGCTTCGGCGGCGGTGCAATGATCGCGGCGCCCGCCTCGGTCGCGTTGATGAACCACTTCAAAAGCGCAACCAGCAACGGCGTGACCGAGACCTTCGTGGTTTTGGGCATTGTCTATTTCATCTCGATGTCGATCGGCGCACTCGCCATCCGCGTCCCGCGTGCGAACTGGACGCCGGCAGGCTGGACGCCGCCGGTGACCAACGGCAACAAGATGATCACGCGCAACCACGTGCATATCGACCAGGCGTTGAAGACGCCGCAGTTCTACCTGATCTGGCTGGTGCTGTTCCTCAACGTGACGGCCGGCATTGGCGTGTTGGGCCAAGCGTCGGTGATGATCCAGGAGAGCTTCAAGACATCGATCACGGCAGCTGCGGCAGCCGGTTTCGTCGGCCTGCTCTCGCTCTTCAACATGGGTGGTCGTTTCGTGTGGGCATCGGCATCGGACTGGATCGGGCGCAAGAACACCTACTTCGTTTTCTTCGTGCTCGGTGCTGTGCTGTATCTGCTGGTGCCGCAATTTGCGCAGAGCGGTAACGTTGCGCTCTTCGTGCTGTCGTATTGCGTGATTCTCTCCATGTACGGTGGAGGTTTCGCGACCGTCCCGGCCTATCTCGCTGATATGTTCGGCACGAAATTCGTGGGCGGCATTCACGGACGCCTGCTGACCGCGTGGGCTGCGGCCGGTATCGCGGGTCCCGTGCTGGTGAACTACATTCGCGCGTATGAAGTGGCGCATGGCGTGGTGAAAGCGGAGGCCTACACCACGACGCTGCACATCATGGCGGGTCTGTTGGTGATCGGCTTTGTCTGCAACTTGCTGGTGAAGCGCGTGCATGAGAAACATCACATGAGCGCGACCGCACTCGCGGCGGATTGAGTCCACTGAATAAATCCACTGAACCTATTCAAAGTGCGGAGAATGCGATGAACACCAACACCAACCTGAACCGCGAGCTGGACGCGCATCCGACCAACAAGCTGCTGCTCGGCGTGTTCTGGATCTACGCAATCGTGCCGCTTGCATGGGGCGTGATCAACACCCTCGTCCAGGCGACCAAGCTGTTTCAATGAAGCTGAAGGCATCGGCGCGATTGCATTGCGTCGATCAAACGAAAACGCCGGCTCTTGCAAAGCCGGCGTTTTTTATTTCGGTTCTATTCTTTGACGGCTCGCACACCCTCTTGCGAGTGCCGGCGTTATCCCGGAATGCTTTCGTAGTTGTAGTAGCTGGTATAAGCGCTGCCCGACATCAGTTTCGATTGCGGTACATCGGTCAGCAAGATGCCTTTCATGCTCACGCCACCGAGATTCAAGCGCTTCACGGTTTCGTTTATCTCCTCCACCTGGTTGAATCCGTGCCGCACCACGAGCAAGCTCGTGCCGGCGTGCCGGCCGATCAGCGTGGAATCCGTGACAGCGAGGACTGGCGGGGTATCGATGATGACGAGGTCGTAGCGCAGCTTGAGATAATCCAGCACTTCCTGCATCCGGTCGCTCATCAGCAGCTCCGACGGATGTACCGGCAACGAGCCTTTCGTCAGCAAGTCCACGCCGGGCGACACGTCGTGCAACAGCGCCGCTTCAATATCCGAGCCCATCAAGACGTCCGATAAACCCGGCGCGTGACGCACGCCGAAATGCGAGTGCACATCGCCGCGGCGCATATCGCCGTCGATCAGCAGGACACGTTTTCTCGTCGATGCAACGAGTGTCGCCAGATTCACCGAGACGAACGACTTGCCGGCATTCGGACGCGAGCCCGTCAGCATCAGCACGTTGTTGCGGGAATCGGCCATCTGCAATTGCAGCGAGGTGCGCAAGCCGCGCATCCCTTCGACCGCAGCGTCTTCGGGCGACGTCGAGGCGAGCACGTGAAGCCCCTGAGTGCGCGTACTGACCTTTTGTTGCAGGCGAAGCTGCTGAGTGCTGCGCGGCACGATGGCGAACACCCGCACACCCACTGCGTCCTCGATTTCTTCCGGACGTTCGACACCGCCATATACCGACTTGCGGGCGAAGGCCAGGAGGATGCCAAGCATCAGTCCGCCAGCGGTACTGAACAGTATTGCAGTCAGGCGCTTGGGACGGACCGGGCTGTCAGGCGCTTCGGCAAAATCGACAACGCGTACGTTGCCCACCTGTCCGGCCTTCGCCATGCGGAGGTCCTGGATCTTGTTCTGCAGATTGGCGTAGAGCTCGGTGTTGGCTCGGACATCACGCGACAGACGCGCCGCGTCTTGCTCCGTATCCGGCAATACCGAAAAACTTTTTGTCACTGCTTCTTGCGCTTTCGTCACTGCGGCGATCTGCGCGTCCAGCGCAGCCACCGCCGGATAGCTCGACGTGAAGCGCTGCGAGAGTTCCGCGCGTTGCTGCTGGAGCCCAAGCAGTTTCGTCTTGTTGTCGACCGCCTGCTGCAGCAAGAGCCGGTTTCCTTCGTTCACGTCGACAACGCCTGAGGTGCTGCGAAACGTCTTGTAGCTTGCCTCAGCCGCATGCAGTTGTGCGCGCACCTGCGGCAGTTGCTGCTCCAGGAACGCAAGCGTCTTGCCGACTTCCGTGGACCGCGTATCGAGATCCTGCTGCACGAAACGGCTGACGATATCGTTTACCGTCTTCGCAATCAGTTCGCTATCCTGACCTTCCAGGCTCATCTGGACAACGCCGGAATGCAACGCGGTTTCAACAACAGACAAGCGGCGTTGCAGTGCGGCCACCGTATCCAGCGTGGACGCCCGCGATAGCTCGAACGTCGAACCGGGTTTGCCCGTCATCCTGTCGACCAGCAGCGTCACGTCACCGAACGCGCCCGCCCCTTTTGCTTCATGGCCTACCGTGCCGCGCAGGATCTCGACGCCGTCCGGGTCAGACAGCAGATACTCGCCAGCGCCGGTGGCGGTCAGCGTCAAATTCTTGTTATAGAGATTTTTTGGCGTGTCGAATTTCGACACAGAGATGTCTTCGGCACCCGAGGCAAAGCTCGAGGTAAAGCTCGATAACCATGGAGCCAGCGGCTGGCCATCGCGTGTATGGAGCGAGTGGATGAAGCCGCCGATTGCGGCGCCAATGACCGGGAAGTAATGCGGGCGCGCCGAGATATCAAGATGCAGCTTCTTCACCGTGTCCTCAATGCTGGCCCGGGAGCGCAGCAACTCGATCTCGGCCGCCGTCGTCGAGCGCGAATTGGACATCTGCGAGACTGCTGGCATTGCATTAGCATTGCCACCGCCATTGTCTTGCTGATTCGATTCGGTAACCTGAATAATTGCGTCTGCCCTGTAGACGGGCGACGCGAAAAACGCATATATAGCGCCGGCCAACCCGCCAATGAGCGCGGCCATGACAATGATCCGCCAGCTTCTCACGATGGCCGCGAGATAGCCGGATAACCGGAATTTCCTACCCCTCGGCACTACGTCCGTATAGCGGCTTTCAAAGTTCATGGCCATTTTTTTATCGCTCACTCAAACGAACAATCGCCAACAATCGCGTCCGGCGCAGGTTGCGCGCCGGACCTGACTAACAGGTTTACTTGGTGAGAACTGCCGTGGTCAAGCCAGCGTTGATGGCCGGCAACAACAAGTCAAGCACGCGGCTAGCCCGCACAAGTCCGCTGTTGTCCACATAAACAACGTCCTTCGGCTCAAGCGGAAACTGGTTCGCAAGGATCATCGACACAGGTGACTTTACGTCGAGGTGGTAGACCACCGGTTCGTCGCCGGGAATCTGGCGGATCACGAAGAGCTGCCTGGCGTCCGATGTGGTCTGACTCAGGCTGCCCGCTTGCGAGATCGCTTCGGCGAGCGAGAGCGTGCCATCCTTCTGCGGCGACACGGCCGTGGGCTTGACCACTTCGCCCATCACGTAAACCGTGTTTTCGTCGCGTGCGTTCACGTGCAGCATGTCGCCCGGCTGCAGGATGATCTCAGAAGGATTCTTGCCGGTCTTCAGCATCTGCGCAATATTCACCGGGTAGCTCGTGCCGTTGCGGGTGATCGTAACGCGGCCCTGGTCGGCTGTCGGCATGAAGCCGCCAGCCCGGCCGACGGCCTCGGTGAGCGTCATCGGAATGTCATTGATCGCCTGCGCTCCCGGGGTGCGCACATCGCCGTCGATATACACTTGCGACGCACGATACGACTCCACGCGAACAGTCACCTGCGGCTTCACGAATACCTTGCTCAGCTCCGTGTAGATCTCGCGCTGGATCTGTTCAGGCGTCTTGCCGGACGCGTGGATCGGCCTGTTGACATAGGGAAACTGAATGTCGCCCTCGCCGCCAACGACAAAACCCGGCGCCGCATCGGCGGGCCGCGTGTTCTGAACACCCGTCTGGCCCAGTGCTGCGGCAAGTTCAGGGTGATCCCAGACTGTGATTTGCAGGACGTCGCCCGGTCCGACCTTGTAGCCGGTCGGCTTGGCGAACAGGTTGAGATTGGTCGTCGCCTGCGCGCTGCCCGTCTGAGCGGTACGGATCTGACGGATCAGCGTCAGGTCAATCTGCTTGACCGTCACCGGCACGTCGCTGGTCACGTCGCCGTTATCCGCGGTGGTGACCGGCAGCGTAGGCGGCATCGCCATATGCTGGCCAGGTGCCCAGGCACATGCGGAAAGCATGGCGGCGAGCAAAAGGGATAGGGCCACCCGCGTTGCCGGTACGCCATGGCTGTTCTTGTTCGGCGTGAAAACGCCGGATTGTTTTTCGCTGTTCATGATGGTCGTCCTCTTACTTTCGGTAAGCATTAATGTGGCGTAAGCCTTTAAGGATCGTTGCGAAGATGATTTTCATATCAAGTCCGAAAGACCAGTTCCTGAGTACTACAGATCGTGCGCAACGCGTCCCCTCCATTTTTGATCGGATCAGTCTTGCCCCAAGAGCCGTTGGCCGGGGCCTAGCCGTCATGCCTGTTTTGATGCGACAGCGGTGGATGTAACCTGCCAGGACCTTCCGGCAGTGCTCAACCGCAGCGGCCGTACTTGTCGTCGAAACGAACGATGTCGTCCTCGCCAAGGTAACTGCCGGACTGCACTTCAATGATCTCGAGCGGTACGCAGCCCGGATTTTCCAATCGATGCAGCATGCCGAGCGGGATATAAGTCGATTCGTTTTCGCTCAGCAGAAACTCTTCTTCACCGCGCGTGACTCGCGCCGTACCGGACACGACAATCCAGTGCTCAGCCCGGTGGTGATGCATTTGCAGCGAGAGCCGGCCGCCCGGATTCACCACGATACGCTTCACCTGGAAACGCTCGCCGTGATCGATCGAGTCGTAAAAACCCCACGGACGCCGAACCTTTCTGTGGCAATCCGCTTCCGGCGCCTTCTCTTGCTTGATGCGCGCAACGAGGCCCTTGATGTCCTGGACCCGCGAGCGGTCGCACACAAGCACGGCGTCGTCGGTCTCCACCACGATCAGGTTCTCCGTGCCAACACAGGCAACCAGCCGTCCACCTTCCGAGCGCGCGTAGGTAGCGGTTGCGCCTTCGAATACAACTCGCCCACTTGCCACGTTGCCTGATTCGTCCTTGTCCTGTGCGTCCCACACCGCGTCCCACGAACCGAGATCCGACCAGCCGGCTTCCAGCGGAACGACGACACCTTTAAAGGGCGAATCGGCAGCCCCGAGATGTTCCATCACAGCGTAGTCGATGGAGTTCGATGGCGACTGGCTGAACTGCACTGCATCTGGGCGCAAGTATCCCCCAGACAAATCACCGTGTTCGTGCGACGCGACACATGCCGCGTACATATTTGGCTGAAGTCGTTCGAGCACGGCAAGCCAGACCGACGCGCGCACGACGAAGATGCCGCTGTTCCACCAGTAGTTACCCGATACGACGTATTGCGCCGCGACCTCGGCGACCGGCTTTTCGACGAACCGGTCGATACCGTGCGCGCCGTCAGCAAGCGGCTCGCCGAGACAGATATAGCCAAAGCCGGTATCGGGACGCGTGGGCGGGATACCGAGCGTGGCGATCTGGCCGCCTTGCGCATGACGCGCTGCGATGACAATTGAATGGTGCAGCGCCGCGAGATCCGCGATGGCATGATCCGCCGGCATGGCGACCAGGATGGCGTCCTGGCCGTCAGCGCATGCGGTCAATGCTGCAAGCGTCAGCGCCGGCGCTGTGTCGCGACGTACCGGTTCGACCACGATACGCGCTGTCACGCCGGTTTCGCGAACTTGCTCGTCCGTTGCAACGCGATGCTCCTCGCCGCATACGATGACCGACTCCGCCACTACGTCCCACCCTTGTGGAAAACCCTTCATGCGCAACACGGTGGATTGCAGCAACGACTGGGGACCCATCACGCCGATGAGCTGCTTCGGGAACTGTTCGCGCGACATGGGCCAGAGCCGCGTGCCCGAACCGCCCGCGAGGATAACCTGGACCAGGCGCCGGCAAGTCGCGGCGATTGCGGAGGGACTCGACACGCCGGTTACGTCGCCTAGGCGTTGCGTTACGTTGGTATCCATCTTAGTTATCCTATGTTCTGGTTGGCCCGGATGCCGGGCGCTGATGTTGGTGTCAATTGTCGAGCGTGGGCTCTTCAATTCGCATGTTCGTTCGCTATACCGTGACTAGGGCGATCACTGAGGCAATCAATGTCCGCCTGGATCACTTGGGTCAGCCGGCGGTGTCGCCACGGCTTTGCATCCGGTATTCGGTCGGTGAAATCAAGAGCCGCCGGCGGAAAATCTTGGCCAGCCGGTCGCCGTTGCCCATGCCGCTGCGGCGAGCGATTTTGTCCACTGGCAATTCGGAATCGGTGAGCAGGGTGCAAGCGACAGCAAGGCGCGCCTGCAACAGGTAATCCGACGGCGTGGTACCCGTCTCAAGCTTGAAACACCGCAGGAAGTTGCGCTCACTCATGGCAGCCGCTTGGGCTGCGTTCACTACTGAGATCGGCCGTTCGCAGTTGTCCTGCAGCCAGCGAGCCGCCGTGCGGATCTTGTCACCGGCAGACGCCGTGCCGTTGTCGCTTAACAGCGGCGCGAGCTTCGTGGTCCAGCCCGGCATCAAGCGCTCCGCGACACCGCGAGCGATCTCGACGCCAAGATCACGCTTGATCAGCAGAAGCGCGCCCTTCATCGACTCATAGCCATCGCTGGATTCGCTCCAAAGCTCCTGGCGCATCGGGCTCATCATCGGCGGGCCGATTTTCATCTGCGATACCCGGGCATGGCCGATACCGGCTGCGTCCAGCACTTTCCGCCCCTCGGCAATCGACATGACCGAAGTCGTATTGGAACGCACGCGCTTTAGCCACTCCACGATCCGCTCGTCGCGCGCGGCGCTCTCGGCGCCCTTGCCTCCGGCCACGAACAGCGCGTCAAAGCCGCCGTAGTGGCGCGCGTCGAGCCCGTCGGTCCAGACGCTCACCGAGGACGAGCAGGCTACGTTGCCCCCGTCCGCGGAAAGAAACCGCACGTCGTAGGTCCAGTCATTTCTCGCCTTCGATACCGCCAGTTCATTGGCTATATGAAAGACCTCTGCCACGAAGCCCGCGCTGAGCAGCGAAAAGCCGTCGAACAAGATAATTGCTATCCGATGTACCTGAGCATTAAAGCTCGTAGTCACAGGCTGCGGCCTCCCCACGACAGCGTGTTCTACATTAGCGTATGGCATGGCGTTTCCCAGCAAGTTTTAGCGAACCCATCACGGCCGGACACGAATCCTGATTGCGGTGCATCGTGGACATCCTTATAAGCGTTTAGGCTGTCGTGACGGAATGTAGCGAGGATATTGCCGGAAAAATCTTGAGGTCGCTATTTCAAATCCACTCGATGCGTGTCCTTCCCATCATTCAAACGAAGATTACTGGCCAGCACGCCCGTGGCGGTTATGGATTCACGATCCTTTAGATTGAAATGGTTCACTAAGAGAGCTGTCAGTGCGAATAGAGAGCGGTTATGGAACGTGGTTGACGGAGGTGTTGAGGGTCGTTGGAGACCCGGAAAAACCGGCTCTCAGGCCCGTGCGACAAGGCTCCTCAGAAATTCACTGGTTGTTGGCCGGACAGAAACGGCGCATCGGAGCGGAAATGTTTCATCTCTGAAACGCGGCACGTTTAAAATAACGAATGCAAGAAGCCGATGTCGCCCAGTTGCGCGAATTAATAAAATTCTCGAGCAATGTTGGCGAACGCACATACATATTTTCGATAATCGTCTAAACGATTTTATCGAATTAAATGTACCGGACTTGGCTTTTATCTTTTACGCCGGTTCACCCACGTCCTGACATATAAAAAAGCCCGCACCATTCAACACCCTCTTTCTCGCGCTTTTCCGCCAGCGTAATAGCGGGATACCGAAAACATCTGCCAACATCTCGCGCTTTTCAGCCGGGCGCATTTTCTCCTTACCCCCGCCGCGTATAGTGCGACGCATGCGACATGGATTGCCGCCGCGCGCAATAGATAACGGAGAAGAGTCGATGGAACACCCAAACAATGCGGGCCGGCTGCACGTCGCGGGTCCGGCCGACGCTAACCTGACAGGGGAATTCGATAGAGCATCGGAGACGAGATCGACACCCAAGCGCATCGGTGTCCTGATCTTCGAAGATTTTGCCCTCATCGACGTGAGTTCCATCTCCGAGGTGTTTGCGCTCGCGAATGAAGTTGAGCCACCGGCGGATAACGACCATGGCAAGCTCAACTATACGCTGCTGTTGTTATCGAGTGATGGCGGCAGCGTCGCGAGCAGCTGCTCCATGCGCATCTGGACCGAGAGTCTCGATACGAAATCGATGAGTGATTGCGATGCACTGTTCATCGCGGGCGGCGAAGGCGCGCAACACGCCAAGGTCGATCAGCAGTTGCTGAAACGTTTGTCCCGTGTCGCGTCGAACCTTTCGTTCGTGAAGGCCATTGGCGAAGGGTCGCAGATTCTGGCAGCCGCTAATCTTTCACCCAACAATCGCGCGACTGACTTCGAGGATGCGACCGTCGCTTCGGCGCTGGCGAGTCCGGTCTTTTCCGCGGGACAAACGCTCCCGCTCAACGATCCCAAGGGTCCGATCACGGCCGCGCTTTCGATCATCCAGAGTGATTACGGGCCGGCAGTGGCGCGAGAGGTATCGGAGCGTATTGTTCCAGGCGCATGGCCGAAGCTCTCGACGGTGCTCGAGGACACCGACGCTGGCGGCGTACGTCAAAAGATCAACGCGGCCGCTCGCTGGATGCGCGAGAACTACGTCCGACGGATTTCAGTCGCGGATGCCGCAAATGTCGCCAATATGAGCGAACGAAATTTCTTGCGCTGTTTCAAGGCGCACATCGGCGTGACACCGTCGGAATACCTGTTGCGCGCACGGCTGGATGCGAGCTGCATGCTGCTCGCGGCAACCGATCTTCCCGTCGACAAGATTGCCCGCCGATGCGGCGCCGGCAGCGGCGATGGATTGGCCAAGATATTCCGCAAGCGGCTCTCCATTTCGCCGTCCGAATATCGCCTGGCCGGGCGCAGGAAAGCCG
The DNA here is from genome assembly GCF_047608185.1 of Caballeronia eucalypticola. NCBI lineage: Bacteria > Pseudomonadati > Pseudomonadota > Betaproteobacteria > Burkholderiales > Burkholderiaceae > Caballeronia > Caballeronia eucalypticola. Next base: position 34,938 of record NZ_JBLKRU010000004.1, on the reverse strand, counting down.
CCGAACAGTAACGTCATCGGCGGGGATTGCTGGGTGGAATTCTAGTCTGGCGGGCGCCCGATCGCGCTAGATGGGCTCTATCAGTTCGGGCTGTTCCGCGATGGGCTCCGGAAGCAGCGCAAGCATGCACTCACGCAGATACGCCTCGAACCCCTCACCCACCTCTGGATGCTGCAACGCGAGTTGCACCGTCGCCTTCAGATAGCCGAGCTTGCTGCCGCAATCGTAGCGGGTGCCGTAATACCGGTACGCCAGCACTTGCTCGACCGCCAGCAGCGACGCGATTGCATCGGTCAATTGAATCTCGCCGCCGCTGCCCGCCTGCGTATTGCGCAGATGCGTGAAGATGCCCGGCATGAACACATAGCGCCCCACCACACCCAGATTCGATGGCGCCAACGCCGGCTGCGGCTTCTCCACGATGCCCGACAGCTTGATGATGTCCTCTTCCCACTCGCGCCCTTCGATCACGCCATACGACGCGCTGTCGATACGGCTGATCCGCTCTACGCCGATGACGGAGCTATGGTAGTGATTGAACACATCGACTAGTTGCTTCATGACCGGCTCCTTGCTGTGAAGCAGGTCGTCGGCCAGGATCACGGCGAACGGATTCTCGCCAATCAGTTTTTCAGCGCATAACACTGCATGTCCGAGTCCGAGCGCAGTCGGTTGACGCACGTAAAAACAGTCGACGTTGGCGGGCTTGATGTTACGCACGAGTTCGAGCAGCTGTTCCTTGCCGCGCGCTTCGAGTTCTGCCTCGATCTCGTAGGATTTGTCGAAGTGATCTTCAATCGCTCGCTTGCTGCGGCCCGTCACGAATATCATTTCCGTGATTCCCGCTGCTATTGCCTCTTCCACCGCATACTGGATCAGCGGTTTATCGACGATAGGCAGCATTTCCTTCGGACTCGCTTTTGTCGCCGGGAGGAAACGGGTGCCGAGTCCCGCCACTGGAAATACGGCTTTGGTGACTTTCAGCATCGCGCTTCCCTAAAATACTTTCAATGAATACACGAACGCTCGTTCACCATGCGTTCATGCTCGCGGTCATGCAATATCCGACCCATCGAATTTACATTTACCCAGCGCTTTCAATAACGACATCCGGCTTACCGGAAGCCGCTTTTGAAAACATAAATAAATTGCTGCACCGCGCGTCGAGGAACCGGATATCCTGACCCTTTCGCCGTCTGGCGTCAGCCGGATGCAAGAAAAAAAATAATCAACCTTCCGCTGCGTCGCAGCACGACCGTTCTAAAATACTTGTTACTGACTTATTCCTGATCATCCGTATGCGGAAAGCGGATGCCTGACGCGTTCAGTTTCGACATCGGATCGTTACGTAGCGCGTCCCGATAGGCAGAGACCGCGGCGAGGATCAACAAAACAGCAATACCAGCAAATGCGTGCATGTCCATGATGTACCCCTTTCTTTAATGGTTTGAAATGAAGTTAGCAGAAAAAAAACGACAAATAATTGCCGAATAAATTCGTTACCTTTTGAACAGACCGTTACGAAGTTTTTGCTCGTCATCAGGACGATGGGCTGTTTGCCACGCATATTTTTCCATTATTTGCCGGACTAATATGACATCAGCAAAGTGCGCCGCTTGAATGGCCGGGTTGAGTTGCCTCGGCCGGGTGCCCAAGCAAACTAGATAAGGCGCCGTAAGGCCGGTCAACATTCGAAACGTTCGAAACTCCCCGGCCCTGATTCCAACTTGGACACGAGGTTTTTAAATGAGCGATTCGTCCCTGCTCGATCCCGCGCGTTCCTCTCTGCAGGTACCGCTCGAACGCGCCGCCGCTGTCAGCATTGACGACCGCGATGTCGCCATCAACGCGTGGCGCGGTTTCGCGGCATTGCTGGTGGCTTATTTCCATTGCCGCCAGATCACCTGGATCGGCATACAGCAATTCCACAAAACCGGGGCCAGGTTCGATCTCAACACCGTTTTCAGCTATCTGACCTTCCCCATTGCCTGGGGCTCGGCCGGCGTGCCGATTTTTTTCGTGATCAGCGGGTACTGTATTCATCGCGGAACGGCGCGCAAGCTGCTTGCCAATCCCGCGGCGCCCTTCGATACCGGCAATTTCCTGATGCGCCGTTTCGCGCGTATTTATCCGGTGCTGCTGGCCGCTCTGGTGCTGACCTACGTGCTGGACACGTTCAGCCTCGGCTTCACGCCGGTGAGCCCCAAGATTGGCACGGCGGACCTGCATCTGTTCATCGTCAACCTGCTTTCGCTGCAGGGTGTAGCCGGCAGTACTTTCGGGTCGAACGGAGCGTTGTGGACGCTCTCGCTCGAAGTGCAGTTCTATCTCGTGTATCCGTTGCTGATTGCCTCGCGCCGGCGCATCGGGATGAAAGCGGTGCTGGTTGGCGTTGGTATCGTCAATGTGATCTCCGCACTGGTGTTCGAGCGGCATGAGATCGTGCTGTTTGCGTCGTACTGGTTCTCGTGGACGCTCGGTGCATGGATTGCCGAAGCGAAGGCCTCGCCCGATGCACTCAAGCGGCCGACAGGGTCGATGAAGCTGAAGATCGCGGCGGTGGTGGTGGCCGTGATTGGCTGCGGCGCGTTCAAGTTCGGGCAATACCTCGCGTTCCAGTTCTGGGCGCTGGCGTTCGCGCTGTATCTGTTCCAGGCACTCAATAAACCCATGCGCAATTCGTTGCCGGTAAGGGGTTTCTCGTGGCTCGGCGAGTTCAGCTTCTCACTGTATGTCGTGCATATTCCGATCTTTATCCTGCTCGGATCGGTGCTGTTTCACTCGGCGCTGCAAACGACCATCTGGGCGTCGTTCGCTTTCATGCTCGTGCCAATTGCGGTGGGTTATGTGTTCTACCTGCTGGTCGAGCGTCCCGCGATGAACTGGTCCGCGAGTCTCAAACGGCGGAAGGCGTGACGGGTTCGAGGAGATCAACGGGCGCGGCGCAGGGATGGCATCGACGCGGCCTGTGCCCGGCCAATGCCGCCCCTTGTGAACTCTTTAGGCAGTTAGAACGGGGTCGTGTAGGCCACGCCGATAGTACGGGAATGAGCGTTGTTTCGTTCGTACGTGATTGCCCAAACCTGCAAGCATGGCACCCGTGAATGCCCCCACTACGTCCGCGGTCAGATCCTGAAGTTACCGCTGCTTTGGCCGCGACTTTTTGGCGACATCGGAGAGGATCTTTTGAACGCTTTCCACATACCGTTCAGTCCCGAAGCGGTTAATCGCGTTCGCATAACCCTGCTCGACCAGCCGGTCGCGCAACCCGGTATCCGTCGATAGTTCGCTGAGCGCTTCGGCCAGCGCGCGGACATCGCCGGGCGTGCAGAGAATGCCGTTCTCGCGATCTTCCACGATGTCCGTCACGCCGCCCGCCCGTGCAGCCACGATCGGCCGCTTCGCCAGCATGCCTTCAATAATCACGCGGCCGAACGGTTCCGGACTGATGGACGTGTGCGCGACGATATCGACGGCTCTCATGCACGCCGCAATATCGTGCTGGAACCCAAGGAAATGCACGCGGTCCTCAAGACCCTGTTCGATCACGTAGGCACGCAATTCCGCCTCGTACGCGTCCTCGCCGAAGAGCGCCGCCCCGACCAGCACGGCATGCATCCCGGGAGCCTCCTGCAGCGCTTCAAGCAGGATGTGCTGCCCTTTCCAGCGTGCGAGCCGGCTGAACGATCCTACGAGAAACGCGTCCTTCGGCAAACCAAAGCGCGCCCGCAACGCGTGCTGCTCGACAGATTCCAGCGCGGTGAACGGCTCGGCGGAAATGCCGTTGAACACCACATCCAGCCGTTCCTCTTTCATGCGCGTCAACGCAGTGAGCGCAATGGCCGATGCCGTCGAGTTCGCGATCACGCGTTCCAGCATGAGCTTCGTGCACCACTTGATGATCGTGAGCTGCGTCTTGCCGAAATGCTCCGGGCTGACAATATCGCGCAGATGCCACACGACCGGCCGCCGCGAGATCAACCCGGCAATAGCGCCGACGACCATCGCGCGCTGTGTGTTCACGTAGATCACATCCGCGTTGCGCGACTTTGCCAGCGTGCCGCGCACGAGGCTCAGCACGCCGCCGATCATGCCCGCCTTCGGCCGGTTCATGCCGCCGTCTTTGCTCAAGCCGCCGAGCGCGGCGCCATCGAGCACATCGACTTTCACACCGACCGCTTCGAGTGCAATGCGAAACGGGCCGTCATCGAACAACAACGTCTCGTTGGTACCGCGCATGTTCTTCATCACTTCGAGCAGCGATAATTCCGCGCCGCCAAGAACACCGCTTTGATCGACGGCAAGAACGCGCATAGCATCGGCCTCCTGATGATCCTGAACCAGTTGCACAGCGGCGGCCTTCGCTACCGGATCCGCTATTGCCTCTATTGGCAGCGGGGGCATGGCAGGCGGTGCGAGTGTGAACTGAGGTGCAACGCTTTGCACATAGGCGCGAAGATTATCGCGGAAATGCCTGATCGAAAAACGCTCGGCGTTTGCGCGGCAATCAGCGGGATTGATCTTCACCGCACCGGCCTCGAAACCGTCCACGGCGCCAATGATTGAAGCGGTCGTCTGTTCATCGAAGAAGAGGCCCGTTGGGCGCGCGTGCGAACTATCGAGCACGGTCTCAAGCGCTCCCCCCTTGCCGTATGCGATCACGGGTGTGCCGCACGCTTGCGCCTCGACGACCGAGATGCCGAAGTCCTCTTCGGCCGCGAACACGAATGCCTTTGCGCGCTGCATCTTTTCCTGCAGGACGGAGAACGGCTGATAGCCCATGATCTCGACATTCGGCGTGGCCTTCTCGCGGATCTTGCGCATGTCGGGGCCATCGCCGATCACAACCAGTTTGCGCTCCGGCATCTTCGCGAATGCTTCTACGATCAGATCGATCTTCTTGTACGGCACCATGCGGGACGCCGTTAGATAGAAGTCTTCTTTCACATCCCAACGCTGGAACGCTTCTACGTCGACGGGCGGGAAGATCACATGCGAATCGCGGTGATAGACCTTGTTGATCCGTCGCGCGATGAACGCCGAATTCGCGATGAAATGATCCACCGAATTCGACGTGCGGTTGTCCCAGTTGCGCATGTAGTGCAGCACCAGACGCGCGAGCAGCGACTTGACGCCGGCCGTGAGATTCGATTGCTGCAGGTACTGATGCTGCAAATCCCACGCATAGCGGATGGGCGAATGCACGTAGCTCACGTGAACCTGGTCGGGACCTGTCAGCACGCCCTTCGCCACCGCGTGACTGCTGGAAATGACGAGGTCGTAGCCGGACACATCGAGCTGTTCGATCGCGAGCGGCATGAGCGGGAGATACGAGCGGTAGCGCTTTTTCGCCTGTGGCAGTTTCTGGATGAACGACGTGGTGACCTTCTTGCCTCGCATCCACGACCGCTCTTCCATGAAGTCGACGACACTGAAAAGATCGGCGTCGGGAAAGCACATGACGATCTGTTCCAGCACCTTCTCCGCGCCGGCGAAAGCGACGAGCCAGTCATGCACGATCGCGACCCGCGGCACCCGTTTCGCGATTCTCGCGCGGTGCCGGGGCGGCGTGTCCTGCACGGCGGGCGGCAGCAGGCCGACCGGGTCGAGCGGCGCTCGCACCGTGTCGATGACTGCTTCATCGAGATCATGTCTCATGCGTCTCTCCTCACCTTAAACCGTGGATTTCACGCGCCGTTTCAGGCGCACATTCAACTCATGGACGAAGCCGCGCGCCATGGAGCGCAACGCGGGCCTCGTGAGAAGGGAACAGCCTAGATTCAGGGCTGAGATGACAAAAGCTGCTGCGATTGATTGCAGCGGATACTCGATTGGATCGATGACAAACGCCACGCCCAGGCCTGCGATAAGGAACGCGAGATGCATCAGCATGTCGGCGGCAATGGGGCGTGCATGGATACGCGAGATCCACAGCAGGAGGCCGTAGTCGGCGAGCGAGCGCAGCACGACCACGCTGGCGGCTCCGATAGGACCGAAGTGCGCGATGCCGAACCACAGCGCCGTCACGAAGAACGGCAGTTGAACGACGCCGATGCGCGCCGCCGTGGCGGGATTGATTTGCGACTGGATCATGATGCGCGTGACGCTGGCCTGTCCGACGAGCCATACGCCGATGATCAGGATCCGGCCCACGGGTGCGCTGGCGATGGCAATTTCCTGTCCGACCCAGAGATGAAGGAACGGCGCGAGCACGAGCATGACGAAGAGCGCGATCGGCGTGAAGACGCCGTTGAGGAATTCGAGTGACTGCTGGACCATGGCATCGGCGTGTTCGCGTTTGACGGCCGACAAGCGCGGGAACAGGGTGCGAACGAGTGAGTTCGGCAGCATGTTCAGGCGGGTAACGAGGTTCTGTGGAACGGTGTAGTACGTGACGAAGCGCGCGCCCAGGTTTGCTCCGAGGAGGATGCGGTCAAGGGAGTCGGTGATCATGCTGGAGATGGTCGCGACCAGCATCCAGCCGCCGAACTTGAACAGGCCGCCGGCTACGCCGAGCTGCGGCCATTCGATGCGTTTGATGTCAAGCACCTTGAAGCTTGCACGTGCGAGCATGATCACGGCGAGGACCCGCGCGAGGACCGCGGCGGCGAGGACGGTTTGCAGGTTCGGCGCGATTTTCCAGGCGGCGGCGAGCGGCAGCAACTGGAACAGGAAGGTGCCGATCGTTTGATTCGTGTTGTAGATACCGAAGCGTTCGACGCCGTTGATGGCGCCGGCGCAGACCCATGAGACGTTAGCAATGGGGATGGCCAACGCGAGCCATGGGAGCGCGTGATAGACCTCGCGTTGCATGGCGGGCGATGAATGTGCAACGTAGGCGGCGTAGGCGAAGGCGCCGAAGTAGATCAGGATTCCGCCGATGATGCCGGTACCCAGGTTGAGCCAGATGGCGCTCCAGAACACGCGCGAGCGGGCTTCGGGGTCGTTGGCGGCGTGTGCTTTTGAGATCTGGTGTTGAGCAGCCATGCCCATGCCGAGATCGAGAATGCCGAAGTAACCGATGAGGGTCCAGACGAGGCTGATTACACCGTAGCGTTCGACGCCGACGAGATGGATGTATGCGGGCACGGTGATCAACGAGACGAAGGTAGGCAGTACCAGTCCCGAGAAGTTAATCGCCATGTTCTTCAGCATCGATTTTTCCATCGTTCGCACTCGGTTTCGGGGGTTGGGGTTGGTCGGGGGGGGTCGGGTTCATTGCCGGGTTGCTAGGTTCTGGCGTTAGCGGTCGGGTTCAATGCCGGGTTGCTGCTTTCCAGGTCTTTGCGCGTTTAGTGTTGGATTTTTCTTTAGCACTATTAGCCACTGTGCGTGGCGGCACGTCATTTCCTGGTCCTTAGCGACAAAGAAACGAAGCAAAGAAAACGCTTTCACCGCTCTACCCTAAGTGTCCACGGCGTGCAGTTTTCATTCATTGGTTCCCCGCAAGCACGGTGCTCGCCAGAGCCACCGATGTGTGAAACCCTCCTTCTCCGAACACCGATACCCACACGCTTCGCCACCAGTGATTGAACCTGCCAAAGAGCACCCCGCGTTATCCGCGTTAACCATCCACCAAATTTTTACGCACGACGAACCACTTCGCCAACCCACTAAAATACAAAGCGCCAAAAATTCGTAAGGCCCCTAACGACAAAACAATCCTCCAGGCAAGCAATTCCCGTGAAGAATGAAGCAACAAAACGCCTGATGCCGTTGCCGTTGCCGTGACCTATGGCGGTCACCACGATCGCTTAACTAATGCATCAAGAGATGAAGCCAAAAATGCGTGTATATCCGCGCGGGTTGCTTGGCAAAGGTGCTTGCCCGAGAGCGCGCGGGGCGAAGCGTGTTCGTGTCAGGATTCGCGAGAAGGAGGGGTTCAAACATCCGGTGCTCTTGCGAGCACCGTGCTTTTGGGGCACCCATGAATCAAAACTGTACGCTGTGGACACTTAGGGTAGAGCGGTGAAAGCGTTTTCTTTGCTTCGTTTCTTTGTCGCTAAGGACCAAGAAATGACGTGCCGCCACGCACAGTGGCTAATAGTGATAAAGAAAACATCCAACACTGAACGCGCGAAGACCTGGAAAGCACCAACCCGGCATTGACCCCGACCGCGAGACCTTGGCCCCCCGCCCCCCAAACCCTGCCCACCCAAAACCCCAAAGTGCGAACGAACAACTACTCGTGCCACCGGTACATCATCACCTTCCCTCGCGCATCTTCTTCAACAAACACCAAATACTCACCATCCGCCTGCCGGCTCGCGCTAATACCATTCGGCACATCCACCCACCCTGATGCACCACCTACTTCCGGTCCCGGCTTGATCACCCCAACCTCACGCCCCGACTCCTTCTCGTACACATGAACCATCCCAACCGGTTCCACCGTGAACACATACTTGCCCTCAACCGTCACACCAATCGTCGTAGCCAACGGCTTGCTCTTCGTATCCCACGGCAATTCAACCGAATACCGCTGCACCGGATCCTTCGACCAATGGTCGTATCGAACCAGCCGTCGTCCCACTTCCTTCCAATACCCACGATCAAACGGCTCGTCAGCCGTGTACCCAGTCAAATACATCGTGTCCGTATCCGCCTCATACACCGCCCGCTTCACCACATTGAACGGCGCCGGCATCGCGTAGTTCTGCGCGTTGTCATAGGCATAAACCGGATTGCCCACACGGTCCACACCACCATATCGAAAACGATTGATGCCCCGCGTGTCACTCGTATGCCAAATGTCACCCTTCGTATCAACCCACCACCCCCATCCACCAGGATTAGGTAGTACTCCATTATTCGCAACGAACTCGTTCCCCTCGAAACGGCCGTTGCCATTCGTGTCACGCCAGATCCAGTCACCATGCGGCGGATGATTCGGAATGCCCTGCGCACCACGCTCACGTCCCGCAAAATAGCCCGAAGGAATCGCCACCTCACCATCATGCTTTGCATCGAATCGATAAATCTTCAAATGATCCGAATACATGTCCGTCAAATACAAAAAAGTGCGGCCGTCGACCTTGCGAGCAATAGGCTGCCCCGGCCAGTCATCAACGCCAAAACTAGGATCCTCGGGATACTTGAATCGCCCCGACAAGAAACCCACGTACTTCCATTCCTGTCCCACCGGCTTCGACAAATCCAGCTCAAACCGCTTGTTGCCGGTGTAGACGCTATTCGGACGCGATGGGTCCATCCACGCGCCATCCACGAACAACAATCCCTGCACTTGCCACAACTGCCGGCCATCAGGCGCGTAACTCTCAAGCGTCGCGCCCAGTCCCGCACCGGTCGAACCCTGCCGCACTCCAATCCCGTTCGTCGATACATATACGTTCCCGGCGGCATCCACCCCCACGCCGGTCAGCCCATTGAATCGCTGCGGACCCGGACGGCCCGCGACACCCGAAAAAATGCCGCCGCGCTCACCCAGCGCACTCGACTCGCGATACTTGCCGGCGCCGCCATCGCGCGTGAAGATCAACACTTGCTGACGCGGCCCGTTGTCCGCAACCAGCAAACGCCCCTGCGCATCGAGCGTTAAATCGACGGCATCGGTGCCCGCGGCCAGCCCAGGCGCATCATCAATCGCCGCGCCCGCCGCGCTGTAATGCGCGAGCCGCGCCTGACCGCCCTGCGTATTGACCAGCGCCCATAGGGTGCCGTCCTTCGCGAGCGCCAGACGCCCCGGCTGCGTCGCGTTCCATTTGCTCTTTTGCTGCATCGACTCGGCGTCGTACACCTCGATACGGTTCATCGCGGTGTTCGCCACGTACAACAACGCATCCGATGCAGCCAGTCCACCCACGTCCGGCTTCACGTCGTCCGTCTTCGGTGCGCCGCGCTTGGCTTCCGGCACCTCGTTGATCATGAGGAAAGCGGCGGCGAGCTGCGCGTGACCGTCTTTGTCGGCGGCGAGGTTCGCCTGGAATCCCACGCTGCGTTTCATGTCGCCGATGTCGCGACGCGACACGCCAAACCACTGCTTGCCCTTGGGCGGCCACACCCCCGCCTTCGACAAATTGCCGCGCTCGTTGCCTACGCTGACCCCGACGAACGCATAGCGTCCGTTGAGCGCAATCGCGTTGCCGCCATAGTTGCCCCAACCGTGCGTGCCACCGGCCGTGCCAAGAACCTTGCCGTCCTTGTAGACGCTGACTTCCGCCCCGCTTTCATCCCACGGCGCATTGGTGTACACGCGGCCATCGGCCTTAACCGCGATCGCGGTCATGTTGATCTGCGTCCACGTGCCGTCGCCGAAACCAAAGGTGTTGCCAATCCAAGATGTACGCGCCTGCAGCACCGTGGGTGACGCCGGATACGCGGAGCCCACTGCAGCCAGACCGAGCGTTCCTACAACCAGACAACGTGATGCTAAAAACGAAAAAAGCGAAAAGCGCGGAAAACGATGCAAGAGGTCTTCTCCGTCTGAGAGCGGCCAGCTTTGCTCCCCATCGGTCGATGGTGCAGAAGAGGCGTCACGGTCGTTACTCGGTGAGCCAAGACTACCGTTCAAATATTGCAAAAAAATCTGAAATAAATGGGGTGTGATGTTGGATCACTAGTGGCGAATGAGCCACACATTGAGATCAATTACCGTTCGAAACGAGTTTTAAACGCCACCCATGCCGCCTACAAATAGCCGATAGAGCCCCGGAGCCCTTGTTTGCGAGCCACCAGCGCCTCTGAATGACTTTTTCGCTGACTTATTTCATTCAAAAAAATGTTTCGAAAAGTAATAAATGCACGGCCTTTCGAGCTTCTTCATGCACACACCCAGAAATACTTTTTAACGCGTCGGCTTCGGCTATTGCATTTTTTTGGGTGTGTTCTTTCATACAATAAGCAAAGCGTAATGTTCGGCTATCGTTCGAAAACGGCGGCCAATGGATTTCGCTTGGCCACACTGAGTCGGGCGAAGCGCGGAAAATACCATCTAGTTAGATCACGCCGGGTGCGCTGCTCCCTTTGAAGAAAGGGCTGCGTGATAAAATTCATTATCAAAGTTGATGCGGAAATGGCTGAAAAGCCCCGTGGCACGAGGCACAGGGTGGAACTTCATGTTCTCGGCGGCTACATCGGCGGAAATCGTTGATGGAAAGCGGCAAGTCGCCGGCGTCATCGGGCAAAGGCATGCAGAAACCCGCCCATCATCCTGCAACCCTTCGCGAAGCGGCCGTCGCCTATATCAAGCGCAATGAACGACATAAAACAACCTGATGGCAGCAAAAGCCGTCGCGCTCTCATAACGGGTCTCTCGGGATTTACCGGACGCTATTTGGCCGCGCGTCTGCTGGATGAAGGGTATGACGTGTGGGGCACCACTACACCCGCGTCGGAGCCCGACGTACCCGGCACGACCGGCGTTCCGGTCAACTTGCTGGATCTCGAAGCCGTGCGTGCATGCGTGAGCGACGCTCAGCCCGATGTCGTCGTTCATCTCGCCGGTCTCGCGCACGTCACGGGCAACCCGCCTACGCAAAGTTACCTTGTCAACATCATGGGCTCGCGCAATCTGCTCGAGGCGTTGTCGCAACTCGACAAGAAACCGCGTGCCGTGTTGATGGCCAGTACATCGAATGTGTACGGCAATGCGAACGTGGAAGTCATTGACGAAAACGTGCCGCTGAATCCCGGCAACGACTATGCGGTCAGCAAGCTCGCCATGGAGAACATGGCGCGTTTGTGGCTCGACCGTCTGCCCGTCTTCTTCACGCGGCCGTTCAATTACACGGGCGTGGGTCAGAGCGAAGACTTCTTGTTGCCGAAGATCGTGAATCATCACGCGCGTCATGAAGCACGCATGTCGCTTGGCAACCTGGACGTGAGCCGTGATTTCTCCGATGTCCGCAATGTCGTCGAGGTCTATAAACGGCTGCTGGAGATCGCGCCCGCGGGCGAGGCATTCAATACGTGTTCAGGCATCGGCCATTCGCTTGGCGAAATCCTGACCATGATGCAGCGCATTTCCGGATACGAGATCGAGATTTTCGTCGACCCGCGGTTCGTGCGGCGCAATGAGATCGCGAAGCTGGTGGGGTCGAACGCCAAGCTGCTGCGCGCGATTGGCCACGTGCCCGTCACCCCGATCTACGACACCCTCGAATGGATGTTCAAACATGCACGCGCGCAGGTCGAAGCTGGGGTCAAGACGTGATGTCGCTTGCGTGATTCGCGTGATCGGCGTGTACGGTATGGCCGGAAATCAGATCATCCTCGGCTATCTGCAGTGACGACTGCCGTCTGTAGACCTCCGCGATCCATTCTATAAACACCTTCACCCGCCGTGGCTGATGCCGGTTCGCTGCATACAGGATCGACACCACGCGCGGGTACGACGGATACGCCCGCAGCACTTCTATTAGCGCGCCGCTTTCCAGATACGACGACAGTGTATAGCTCGACGCCTGGATCAGGCCGAGGCCCGCGAGTCCGCACTCCACGTACGAATCGGCGTCGTTGACTGCCAGGACTGCCTTCAGCGGAATGGTCCTGGTTTCGCCGTCCACCACGAACTCCCAGCTTCTGACGCGACCCGTTTTGCTCACCAGGTAATCCACGCACATGTGATGCTCGAGATCCTCGAGTGTCGTGGGCTCGCCATATTTCTCGATATACGACGGGGCTGCTGCAGTGACCTGCGAATAGCGGCCGATCTGCTTCGCCACCAGGCCGATATCGCCCACTGCACCTACGCGGATCACGCAATCCACGCCCGCCTCGATGATGTCGACTTGCTTGTCGGTCAAACTCATCTCTACGCGGATATCCGGGTAGGCGGCAAAGAATTCGGGGAGCGCCGAGATGATGGTGCTTTTCGCCATGAGGGCGGGCAGGCTGACGCGTACAGTGCCTTTGGGGCTGAGCTTGGAGCGCGACAGGACGGATTCCATGTCGTCCACTTCGCCTAGCACGCGCACGCATCGCTCGTAGTAAATCTCACCGTCTTCGGTGATGCTGATGCTGCGCGTCGTGCGGTTCAGGAGGCGTGCGCCAAGGTGTGCTTCGAGTGCTTGTACCGTGCGGGATACGCTCGCCGCAGGCAAGCGCAAGGCGTCGGCGGCCTTGGAGAAACTGCCGCTCTCAACCACACGCACGAATACTTTCATTGCTAGAAAACGGTCCATGCCAGGAGGTCCCATTTTTCTGGCCCGCAAAATGTCAGGTGGCTGGCTTTTTGCTGCTGCGCGGGCCCAAAGTGGGATAGTACGACGGTTTTGTCGTGTTCTGCTTGGAAGGGCGTTGGGGGTTTACGGTTTTGGGTTCTAGCGTTAGCGGTCTGGGTCAATGCCAGGGGGGAGGTTCTGCGTTAGCGGTCGGGGTCATTGCCGGGTTGCTGCTTTCCAGGTCTTCGTGCGTTTTACGTTGGCTACTTTCTTTATCACTATTAGCCACTGCGCGTGGCGGCGCGTCATTTCCTGGTCCTTAGCGACAAAGAAACGAAGCAAAGAAAACGCTTTCACCGCTCTACCCTAAGTGTCCACAGCGTGCAGTTCCATTTCATGGGTGCCCCAAAAGCACGGTGCTCGAAGAGCCACGGATGTGTGAAACCCTCCTTCTTGCGAATCCTGACGTTAACACGCTGCGCCCCGTACGCTCTCGGGCTAGCACTAGCGACTGAACCTGCCCAAGGAGCGCCCCGCGCTATCCGCGGAAAACTAACCTACAAATTTTTATGCATGCCGAACTATTTCTTAAAGCAACAAGAAATAGAGCCGCAGAATGCATGAGGCCTAACCCGGCAAATAACAATTCAAACTCATAGCTAACCCGCGAAGAATCACAGCGGCAAATACGCGTGAGGCCGTGCGGGTTCCCTTGCCACCGGTCCTTGCCCGAGAGCGTACGGGCGAAGCGTGTTAATGTCAGGATTCGCGAGAAGGAGGGTTTCAAACATCCTAAACTCTGGCGAGCACCGTGCTTTTGGGGTACCCATGAATCAAAACTGCACGCTGTGGACACTTAATTTTTAGAGAGGTGAAAGCGTTTTCTTTGCTTCGTTTCTTTGTCGCTAAGGACCAAGAAATGACGTGCCGCCACGCGCAGTGGCTAATAGTGCTAAAGAAAAATCCAACACTAAACGCGCAAAGACCTAAAAAGCAGCAACCCGGCATTGACCGCGACCGCTAACACCAGAACCCGCGCAACCCGGCAATCACTCCGACCACTACCCCGGACCAACACCCACCCAAGCGTCAGCGCCAACACCCATGATTATTAATGCACTACACCTGCATCAATAGCTTCGCTATAAACCGCCGCCACGCGCTTGGCGATCACGGGGGTATCGAAATTTTCGCGCGCATAGGTCCGGCACTCCGGCTCCGTCGGCAATTTCAGCGAGCCATCCAGCGCACCAATCAAGCCATCGGCAATCGAATCAACGCCCGTCGATGGTAAAACAAGATTCGCCGATAAAGCCGCAACCGCCTCCGGCAACCCACCCACCGGCGTCACCAACACCGGCGTCCCCGATGCCAAGGACTCCACCGTAATCAACCCAAATCCCTCGAGCGCAACCGTCGGCACAATACTCACATCCGCCGCACGATACAGCGCAGCCAAATGCCGGTCAGGCACAAAACCAAGCAGCCTGACATTGTCGTCAAGTCCCGCATCGGTAATGCGCGCCTGCAACTCCTCAGCAAGACGCCCCTTCCCCGCAATCAACAGCAATACATCCGGTTGCCGAGCCTTCACACGCTTCATCGCTTCGATCAAATCTTCCAACCCCATCCGCCTGACCAGCCGACGCACCGCCAACACCACCGGCCGGTCCTGCGGCAACTGAAGCCGGCGACGTGCATCGGAACGGCTCATCGGCACATTGAACTGCGAGACATCGACACAACCCGGCACCACGCGAATCCGCTCCGCAGGAATGGCATAGCGCGCCTGCAGGATCTCGCCGAACGCCTCCGACAATACGATCAACCGCGACGAACGCGCATACACCCGCTGCTCAAGCATCCGCTTGGTCCGCTGGCCAATGGAATCAGCACCTTCAACATGACTCTCATCCGCCCACGGCCCCTGGAAATGCGAGACCTGCGGAATGCCACGAGTGACATCGAGGCCCGGGAAGGTATAGAGCGCGAAATGCGACGAGACGACATCGGGCCGCTCACGGCCCAACGACGCCCGCAACGCACGCCGTGCCGCCATCAAGCGCCGCGGCAACGACTGCGCCGCCGGACCAAATCCGTGAATGGCCCCTTCCGTATCCGCCGCCACGCGCGGAGACCCCGCGACCACGCCGCGTACCGACACGCCCGCTCCCGGCAACGCGCCCACCAATGTGTGATACATCCGGTCCAAACCGCCCGCTCGCTCGGGGAACCAGTGCATTCCAATTTGCAGCGACTTGATGGCTTGCGTGCTCATGTCCACGACCTTGATCGAAATTGTAGATGGATAACGACAACCGCCAATCTGCTCATACAGGCGACACGTTTGATTTGTTCGTAGTCCCACGCAACACGGAATGGCCAGCGACGATCGTCGAACTTTTCATCAGCGCCGCCGCTTTTGGCGCCCCGCCCTCCGTGTGCACCTCGCCGGACGCCGTCGCACCGGCCTGATTCGCAAAGCCGCGATACATATCCAGATATCGCCGTGCCATGCGCGCCCAGCCAAACTGGTCCGCCAGCAGCCGCGAAGCCTCACCCATTTCACGACGCAACTCAGGCGCATCAGCGAGCTTGGTGATCGCGCCCGCGAGCGCGGTGGCGTCGTCGGGGTCGTCGAGCACAATGCCGCAGTCCGTGCCAATAATCTCCGCCCCGCCAGCGGTCTTTGCAGTGATGATTGGCAGGCCGGCCGCGAGCGCTTCCAGCAGCGAAAGGCTCATCGCTTCGTACCGCGAGGGGAAAACGAAGGCATCGACGGAATGCATCAGCGTGGGCATGTTCTTCACCAGCCCCAGGAAATGCACGCGATCCGCAATGCCCAACGCCTTGGCTTCGTCGGGGTAAGGACTGCCGGGAAGATAACCGGCCACCACCAGTTGCACATGGGCTGGAAGCTGAACCAGCGCCTTGAGCACCGTGTCCAGGTTCTTGCGCGGCGTGCGCAGGTCGCCGACGAACAGCAGCAGGCAAGCATCGTCTTGCAGTCCGAACGATTTCCGGTCGGAGCCGTTCACGCGGGCCGCCTTGAACGCGCTCGTATCCACGCCGTTATAGACCACCTCGATACGCTCACCCGCTACACCGTTCGCGCGAATTTCGATGGCTACTTTCTCGGACACCGCGGCGATGATCTTCGAGCGCTGATACGCCCAGTGTTCAAGCCGCGCATTCACGCGGCTATACAACACCTGATACGCTGACCACAAGCCACCCGTGAGCTTGAACGGATAATACGGACTGCGCACCCAGCCGCCATGCACGAAGTGCGCCGTGTTCACATCGGCTCTCGCCCACGATATAAACCCGTTCACATGCAGCACGTCGTATTCATTCTTGTGCGCCCTGAGCCACAGCCCCGTCTTCAGCGCGAATATCTGCTGCTTGAAAAGCTTGGTCGGCCAGAAGCGCCCAACCTTGATTGATACCCATCGCAAGCGCGCTTCGGAAGCAAGCTCCGGCGCCACGTGCGATGCCAGCAGCGTGACCTGATGGCCTTCCGCCAAAGCAGCGCGCGCGATCTCGTAGTTCACGCGGCCTTGTCCGTCGTTGTGACGCACGACATGAGTGACGATGACGATTCTCATCGGGGTGCCTTATCAGGGAAAGAAAGTGCCAGGATTGCTTGCTCCCGGCGACGCGCGAGCCGTTGGTGATGGCGCGCGGCGAGGACCGAGCAAAGTCCCATGTAAAGGATCATCCCGCCAATCGACGTGAACGTATTCGTGAACACCAGCATGCCGACAATCGCAAACGCGACGCTCAAGGAAGCCTGCGCGTATTTGTCGTCGCGCAGCGAAAACGAAGCACGAAACGCGCGTGCGAGCAGCAAGCCCAACCCGGCGAGATACATCAGCGAACCGGGCCAGCCGAGCACGAACGGCACGTTCATCACGCCGCTGTCAAAGCTGCCGTACTTGCCGAGATCGCCATTGGAAGTAGAGAGTTTCGTCGATGAACCCGTGGCGCCGAATCCCTCGCCGGAGACGTCGGTGAAGGCGGTTTTCGCAAACGATGCGTAGAACTCGTTGCGCGCGGCATAACTGTTGTCATCGCTCAGATTGGTGATGGACTGCAAGCGCGTCGCCATCTTGTCGGCAATCGGTCCGAAGGTGAGCAGCGGCACGGAAAGCCCCGCCAGCACCACCGCGCCGACCAATATCCGCACCCGCACCTTGTTGCTCGCCTTGAGCAGTTGCAACACCATCGCGATCACCCAGCCGCCCCACGTCGAGCGGACCATGCACAGGCCAAACGAGATGAAGCCAAGACCGCCCGCCACCCAGCGTACGCTCTGCGTGCCGGCCATGGTGAAGGTGAGCGCGGCCATCATGGCAAGCGCGAACGGGCCCGATGAATTCATGGTGCTGAACACGCGCACGCCGAGCCGTACGGGATCGCCTTGCGACGCCATTTGCGAGCCGATCATCCACATGGAGTCCCAGCCCGGCATCAGGAAGAACTGAATGAGACCATAGCCGCCCATGAACAGCATGCCCCAGATGAATGTGTCGAGGATCGCCTGGCGGTACTTCGGATACTCGCGAGCATGGACCATGATGTGAAAGCCGATCAGCACCGGATATAGCCACGCCGCGAGGTCATAGGTGGCTGCCATCGGGCCGTTGGACATCACGCCGATCAGGTACGCGTAAGCGAGGCCCATGAAGATCAGCAGGAACGGCAGGCCACGCCGCTCAGCCAGCACCTTGTAGTGCCGAACCACGGTCAAGCCGCAGATCATGGTCACTACCACGGGCGCGACCTGGATCAGGCTCGTGGCCGTGAAACCGCCCTTGGCAAAATCCGAGAGCCTGCGCACTTCGGGACTGAGAAACCACTGCCACCAGACAAAGCCGATGTACCGCGCGGGACTTTTGAAGTACAGCCATAAGCCGACGCCGGTGGCCAGAGCCGGAAAGCCATAGGTCAGCGCCGTTCCCTGATGCGCCAGAATCAGCAGCAGCGTGAACGCCCAGAACCCGCTTTGCGGCACCCAATGCTTAGGGTCGTCGCGGAACAGGCCAAGAAAACCAGCGCGCAGGGGCTTACCACCGTTCTCGATCAGATCGGCCAGATACTTCGGCGTACGGGCAGAGGCCGGCGTGCTCATGGATCAGTTCACCCGGCGTTGAGGCGCAACATGACCAATCTCGGCATGCAGCACGGTGTCTGGGGAACGCGCGGCGACGTCGACGTGCCGCGTTCTCATGAACTCTTGCGTAAGTCGAACATGCTGAAGCGCGAACTGGCGCGTGGTGTAATCGCGCGCGGCGAAATGGCGGCTCGCCGCCTGCGCGCGTTGCAGGGCAAGCGCGGGATCAGCGACTATCGTGTCGAGCGCGCGCTGCAACGCGGGCACATCGTGCGGCGGTACATAAAACACATGCTCTGGTCCGAAGTAATCGCGCAAGGACCCGACATCGGAGACGATCACAGGCTTGCCGAGCGCCACCGCTTCGAGCACCACCGTTATCCCCGAGACATGCGAGTTCGGGCGCAGCGGCACGACGATCACGTCGGCCCAGTCATAGAGTTCACGCGCCGCCTTCATGCCGATCGCCGGCGCGATCTTCACGTTACTCGAATGCAGCGCTTTCGATACCCGCCGACGCGTCGCGATCCGTACTTCATGCGCCGGGTTCTGCCGGAACGCCTGAGCAAGCGATTCCCAGTCGCGATCGCGATCGTTACCAATTGCGGCGATTCGCACTGGCGTATGGGGTTGCCACGCGGTCGGTTCCCGCAACGGAAAGTCGATCGGGTTGATACCGTAGAACACTTGCTCCACATCGCGCTTGAAATAGTCGCGTGCCATTTGCGCGTTCTCGCTCGCGTGCGTGGTCAGGACATCGGCGCGAGCGAGCAGCTTCTTGTACGCCCACTTGCGCAGTGCTCCGTAGCGCGCCCACCGGTCGACGAGCCAGACGCTTTGGGCGAGCAACATCGGATTGCCGCGAGCGCGTCCTTTCAAACGCAGCAACAACGCCGCCGATAAATGCTCAGCCTCCGTATGCGTCCAGATGACATCGGCGTTGAGAATTTCCTCGCGGTTACGCCACGTATGAATGAAGTCGAAGCCGAGCGCCGCTTTCAATCCACGTCGCACAACGCGCACGATTTTATTCTCTGGCTTGTCGCGCGAATACGTCAGCTTGAGCTCCGGCGACTCTGCATGGTGATAGCCGTACAGGCAGCCGATGTTCTCCCCTTTGCGATAGAACCGCGGGTCGGTGCCATAGAACAAATGCACGTGAACGTTAGTCGCTGGCATGCGGGAAAGCTCCACGTCGATGTGGTCCTGTGAGTTCCGAACCCGCGATACGCGGCTCATGCGGCGCTCGCGCCGTCGGTGCGGCCGCGCATGGCGAGCGCGTAAGCTGCGGGCTCGTGCTGCGCGTCACGGCGCGCGTCTTGAGCGCCCTTGCGCATTGCGCGATAACGCGCCCAGCAGGCTGTATCGCGGGTGCGTGAAAGTGCCAGCAACGCATGTGCGAGGCCGGGCATCGCCCGCGTGCCGATGGCGGCGTACCAGTACCACGCCACGTGCCGCGCGATCGGACCCAGGTGCTCGCGCAGCACCAGATGCAGGTTGTATGCGGTGTCGGTGAGTGCGCCGAGGGTCTGCGCATCGCGGCCGTTGTCATCGAAACGTTCGGCCGGAAAATGATCGACCGCCACGCGCGGATCGTAGACCATCTTCCATCCCGCGCGCCGCACGCTCAAGCTAAACGACAAGTCGTTGCCGGGCTGCGCGCCCTTGCCACGCAGACGCGTATCGAAGCGCAATCCGCCTACCGCCGAGCGCCGATAAATCATGTTCGCGCCCTTCAGCAACGAGACCGTTCGCGGCGCACCCACGCCCAGGTGATGGTTGCCGCAAATCTTGCCGGTGCGGCGGATCACGCCGACTTCCGAACGCTCGCCGTCGAGCAGCGCGCCGCGTTCGAACACCCAGTCACGGCCGCCGAGCGCACCCAGCGATTGATCGTTGCTGAAGGCCTCGTCAATCCGCAACAGCCAGTCGACGCGCGGTGCGGCGTCGTCGTCGGTGATCGCAATGATGTCGCCACGCGCAGCATCGAGCCCTCGGTTCAGCGCCGCGACCTGCCCGCCCAAACCCGTCTCGATCACGCGCAACTCGAACGGATTGTTTGCAGCCAGCTCTGTCTCGAGCGCACGATGCGTCGCATCGTCTTCAGGACGCGCGACAACCAGCACTTCATCGGCTGGATGGACCTGGGCGCGCAACGCGTCTAGACAACGCTTCAGATCGGCGGGGCGACGATACGTCGGCACCATCACGGAGATGCTAAGGGTCGAGGTCGATGTCATGCAGCGCTCCGCTCGCGTTCAAACATTCAGGTAGTCTTCAACCGCTGCATAGTGTCCGCGGGCATAGCCACGCGAACGTGCCGGCATACCATTCATGATTGCGCCGTGCAGCGGAATACCCGCCGAGCGCAGGCGGCGGATGGCATCGGAGATTTCCATTTCGTTGTGCGCGCCGGAACGCATCACGAGGAAGTTGGTCCCCGACAGCTTGCCGATAAGCGATGCATCCGTGACCGCGAGCACCGGCGGGGTATCGATGAAAACAACGTCGTACACGCGCCCCAGGCCATCGAGATATTGCTGCAGGCGCGGCGACATCAACAGCTCCGATGGATTCTCCGGACGCTTGCCCGCAGGCATGAAACTCAGGAACGGCGTGCGCGTGGTGCGGATGGCCTGCTCAAGTCCGATCGTGCCGGCAAGCAATTCAGCCAGCCCGTTTGTGCGCTCAACACCGAACGAACGCTCCAGCTTGCCGCGCCGCATGTCGGCGTCGATCAGCAGGACCTTCTTGCCCGACGCCGCCAGCAATACAGCAAGGTTCACCGCAAGAAAGCTCTTGCCGACACCCGACGCGGGGCCTGTCAGCATCACCGTATGATTGCGCGCTTCCATCAGCGTGAACTGCAGCGACGTACGCAGGCTGCGCATGATTTCGACGCAGACATCGTTCGGTCGCATGGTCGCGAGAATGGGCGAGACACGCTCGCGGTCACGCTCCGTGCGTTTCGCTTCCGCGTCGAGCTTCACCTGCTCCGTGCTCATCGGGATGAGACCAATCAGCGGCAAGCCCGCAAGACGCTCGACCTTGTCCGGATCCACGATGCCCTTGAACATGGCGCGGCGCAGAAACACAAGGCCGGTGCCAAGGATCAGGCCGAGAATCACAGCCGCCGACATGATCAGGAATTTCTTCGGCTTGATCGGCGCACCCGGGCGCAGCGCTGCATCGACAATATGCACGTTACCGCCCGTTCCCGCCTTCTGCACCGACAGTTCCTGCACACGATTCAGCAGCAGCACGTAGATGTCTTCGGCCACTTTCGCATCGCGTTGCAGCGATACCGCTTTTACTTCGGAGGCCGGAAGATTCTTGAAGCGCTCGCTGAAACGCGCACGTTCGGCTTCCAGTTGACCCAGTTGCTGCTGCGCGACGATAAGCGCCGGATGGCTGCTCTCGAAGCGCTGATCCAACGTGGCAATCTGCAGCTTCAACGCGGAAATCTGCGCTTCATACGTAATGCTGCCTTCGAGGTAAACCTTCGCTTCGTCGCTTGCATTGATCGAACCGGACTTGCTTTGATACTCCGTCAACGCGGCTTCAGCGTGTTCGAGATCACCCTTCAGGCGCGGTTGTTCGCTCTTCAGGAACGCGAGCATTTTTTCCGCATCGGCCTGCTTGCTTTCAATGTGCTGAAGCAGATACGAATTGGCCAGTGCATTCGCAATTTCAGCGGCACGCGCCGGGTCGCCGTTCTCGAGCGAGATCTGGATCACGCCGGTCGACTTGCCCTGCTCGACAACCGTAATACCCGATTGAAACGAGGCGATGGCATCGAGGTCATTCGCGCGTATCACCACGAACCGCGTACCGGGACGCGCCACCAGCTTCGTGACATCGATCGATACGCCATTACCCTTCGCCATTTCACCCACGCGGCCCTGGAGCAACGGCACGCCTTCGGGCGTGGCCAGCGAATAGCGATCGTTGCCGAGCGCGGTCATGGTCATCTTCACGCCTTCCAGCGCAGGGACCACTTCCACTGAATCGACCGTCGCCTGTTCACCGCCCCACGCATACGACGACATGCCCAGCCACGGCTTCCCCGGCTTGCCCGAGGTCGCGAGGCGCGCGGCGATGCTGCCGAGCACCGGCACGGTCATCGGGCTCACCGAGAAGTTGAGCTTGCATTGCTCGATGACAGGCGCGACCACGCCCCGGCTCTTGATGATTTCGATCTCGGCGTCGGTCGGCAGCGCGCCCGACGAATTGCCGATCGCGGCGCCCGTCTGCGTTTGCGTGAGCGCTTGCGACGTGTTGTCGGACTGCTCCACGCGAACGTGCGCATCGGCGGAGTAGACCGGCTTCGCGACGTAGCAGTATCCGGCTGCGGCGAGAATGATGAAGGCCGCGGTGCCGATCAGCCACCAGATGTCGTCGAGGACAACCTGCAGCAATTGCCCCAGGACGACGTCCTCTTCTTCGGTCTTGACTTGAAACGAATGTGCTGGCGTGCTCACGATTCATCCCCGGTTGGTTCGATGCATTCGACGTTATGGATAGCGTTCATCGCGTCAGTTCCTTCAGGTAGAAGAGTGTCTGCAAGCTCGGCAGAACCTGGTTGACCAGACGGTTGAACTGAACGGCTCCGGACGTGCCCACATACACCACGTCGAGCGGGTGAAGCTGGAATTGCGAGGACAGCAGCAGCGAATCCGGTTGCGTCAGATCCAGGCGGTAGATTTCAGGCGAAGTGGGTTTGTCGCGTGCACCGCGCACCACGTAGATTTGCCGAGCGTTCGCGTCCGTGTCGAGGATGCCGCCCGCTTGCGTGAGCGCATCAGCGATCGTCAGGCGGCCTTTCATCATCGAAACAGGCAGCGGCGTCTTGACTTCGCCCATCACGAACACGCGGCTGTCGGTACGATCGGGCACGTTCACGATGTCGCCCGCCTGCAGCATCACGTTCTGCGCAATCTCGCCCCGATCAAGCACGCCGTCGACGTCAAGCACGTAGAGTTTGCCGTTGCGCGTGAGACGCACGCGCTGCAGGTCGGCGTCGGAATTCGTACCACCCGAACGTGTGATTGCGTCGATCAGCGTGAGTGGCACGTCGCTCATCGCGAGCGGTCCGGGCGTCTTCACCTCGCCGGTCACTGAAACTTTTTGGCTCCGATAAGCCAGCACGCGAACGTCGACTTGCGGCTTCTTCAGGTAGGGCGACAGGCCCGCCGCGAGCTGATCCCGAATCTCGCCCGCCGTCTTGCCCGCCACGCGCAGCTTGCCGACGAACGGGAAGTAGATTGTCCCGTCAGGCGCGATCGTCTGTCCGAACGGATCGGCCTGTCCGGGCAACGCAGTGGTGTACGGCTGCGCGAGCGCGCCAGCGATCGTTTGCGTGGTGTTGCCACCCGCCGACATGGTCTGCCCCTGCTGCGTGGTGAGCTCCGGGTGATCCCATATCGTGATGCCGATCACGTCCTGCGGCGCCAGCCGATACACGTATCGCGCCGGGTCCGCGAAACGCGAGGGCGGCAGTTGCGCTGCCGGACCCGGGCGGTTTTGCTGGATGATCACGTCCGCCGTGATCAGGTGCACGGGATAGGTCGCGGTCGGCGTGGGGTCCGTATCGCTCAGGCGCGACGTGTTCAGGTTGTAGCCCGGCAAGGCGCCACAAGCCGACAAAAAGGTTGTCAGCGAAAAGACCACGGAAACAGATAAGACTAGAGACCGGTTCACCATATTTTATTCAGCCATCCCTGGACCAGACGTTCAATTAAGCCGAAGCTCTCGCGATAGGCATCTTCGTGGCCGCCGTAAGGATCGGCCACTTCAGAGTCTTCCCACTTGCCAAGCAGATGCACCTTGCCGCGTGTGTGCGGGGCCATCTGTTCAATGGCGGCAATCTGCTGCCTTTCAGGTACGAGAATCAACTCGGCAGCGCGCGCCATGGACTCGTCGAGCCGGCGCGCTGAGTGTCCCGATGGATCGACATCGCGCTCCACCAGCAAGCGGTGCATCGTTGGATCGATGTCGCGGCCTTCTTCGGCGAAGAGGCCGGCGGAGCGAAATTCGATCGGGTGGATCGGGCGTCTCGGGTCGTTCACCGCGAGCTTGCCGGCGTATGCGCGGAACAGCATTTCCGCAGCAGGGCTTCGGCAGACGTTCGCATGGCACACAATCAAGACGCGTCGAAACATGGGTTGTATCCGTTAATGCGGCGCAGTCGCGGGATCGGGTCCTTCAACCGAAGCCGCGCTCGCAGCGCCTGGGTGTGTCGATATTTTTTTAATAACCGCAGAGTTCTTGTCTTGCCAGCCCGTTCTTCAGGCCGTGACCGGCGCCTTCACCGATTGCCGTACACCGCGTCCGATCGCGTGATACTCCACGCCAATCTCGTTCATGGTTTCCGGCTCATAGAGATTGCGGCCATCGAAAATCAGCGGGGTCTTCAGGCGGCGTTTCATGCCGTCGAAGTCCGGGCTCTTGAACACCTTCCATTCCGTCACGATGATCAATGCGTCGGCGTTATCAAGCGCTTCCGTGTGGTCGTTTGCGTACGTGAGGCGAGCGAGCAAAGCAGGCGTGGCGCGCAGGTCGAGTGCGATCACGCGGCGCGCTTCGTCGGTTGCGACCGGATCGTAGGCGCTGATCGACGCGCCCCGCGCGAGCAGCGCTGCGATCAATACCCGGCTCGGGGCATCGCGCATGTCATCGGTATTCGGCTTGAAAGCAAGACCCCAAAGCGCGAACTTCTTGCCGCTCAGGTCATCGCCCAGTCGGGCCACGATCTTGTTCGCGAGCGTTTGCTTCTGCGCCTCGTTCACCGACGTCACCGCCTTCAGGATTTCCATCTGCTCGTCGTACTCGCCGGCCGTCTGGATCAGCGAACGCACGTCCTTCGGAAAGCACGAACCGCCATAACCGCAGCCCGCATACAGGAAGTCGTAGCCAATGCGCGGATCGGAGCCAATGCCACGACGTACCGCCTCGATATCCGCGCCCACGCGATCCGCGAAATTCGCGAGTTCGTTCATGAACGAGATACGCGTGGCGAGCATGGCGTTAGCCGCGTACTTGGTGAATTCGGCCGAGCGCACGTCCATGTACAGCGTGCGTTCGTGATTACGGTTGAACGGCGAATACAGGCGCTTCATGCGTTCGCGGGCGCGTTCGCCGGGTACGTCGTCGTCGCAGCCGAGCACGATCCGATCGGGCCGCGTGAAGTCGTCGATAGCCGCGCCTTCCTTCAGGAACTCCGGGTTCGAGACCACCGAGAACATGTGCTGCTCGCCACGCGTTGCAAGCTCCTGATCGATCACCGCTTTCACGCGACGCGCCGTGCCAACCGGCACCGTCGACTTGTCGACGATCACCTTGAAGTTGTTCATGTAACGGCCAATATCGCGCGCCGCCGCAAGCACGTATTTCAGGTCAGCGGAGCCGTCCTCGTCGGAGGGCGTGCCCACCGCAATGAAGAGCACATCGCCGTGTTCGACCGCAGCCTTAACATCCGTGGAAAAGTGCAGGCGTCCTGCCGCGCGATTGCGCGCGATCACCTCTTGCAGACCCGGTTCGTGGATCGGCACGCCGCCGCCGTTCAGGATCGCAATCTTGCGTTCGTCCAGATCGAGGCATAGCACGTCGTTACCGATATCGGCCAGACACGCGCCCGTCACGAGGCCTACATAGCCGCTACCGATGATGGTCAGTTTCATAGCACGCGCTCCAGGGTTGGCAAATTATTCAAAGTATTCTTAGTAAGCATTCGAACCGGCGAAACCCTTCCACAAGGTCATTGCAACAATCTTCATGTCGAGTCCGAAGGTCCAGTGCTGCATGTAGTACAGGTCGAGTTTCACGCGTCCCATCATCTTTTCGATGCGGTCAGTCTCGCCGCGAAAACCATTCACTTGCGCCCAGCCGGTAATGCCGGGTTTGATGCGATAGCGGTACATGTACCCCTTGACCAGGTCCTTGTAGATGTCGTCGTGTTCGAGCGCATGGGGGCGCGGACCGACTACCGACATCTCGCCTCTCAACACATTGATGAATTGCGGCAACTCGTCCAGGCTGGTCCTGCGCAGGAACGCACCCACGCGTGTCACGCGCTTGTCGCCCTTCTTTGCCTGCGTGACGTGGCCGGCCGTTTCCTTGTGCACTTTCATCGAACGAAACTTGTAGATCTCGAACTCGTAACCATCAATACCCTTGCGCTTCTGCTTGAAGAACACGGGCCCGGGCGAGGACATCTTCACTGCCACCGCCAGCACGATCAGCAGCGGTGCGAGACACAGCAGCACGCCTGCCGCGAACAAGCGGTCGAACACCCGCTTCGGCAACACCTTGAGGTCCGTGATCGGCGATGCAGCCAGGTTGATGGCCGGCACGCCGAGCAGATCAACCACCGCGTGATTGAAGAACGACAGGCTGCGCACGTCCGGTATGAAGCGGATATTCACGAAGTCGTCGCGGAACTCCGTGACGAGCTTGTGGATGGTCCGCTCCTGCGAGATCGGCAGCGCCAGCCACAACTCGCGAATCGCACGCCGACGCACGAGCGCCGTGAGGTCACCCAAATCGCGGCTTACCGGCACACCGGCGAGGGTGACTTCCGGAAAGGTTTCATCGAACACATAGACCGGGCTGAAACCTGCTTCGGGACGGCTGCGCATCTGCTCGATCAGGAACTCTCCATAGGGCGCAGCACCGACGATGGCGACCGCCTTCTGGTTAAACCCTTCGCGACGGATCAACTTGAGCGTGGCATGCACCACCGCCTTCGAAAGCATCAGCAAGCCCGCAGCGGCAACACCCCAATACAGCAGCCACAAACGCGACAACAAATCTGCCCGATGCACGCTGAACGTCAGCAGCACGCCCGCTCCTTCGACCATCAGCCATGCCAGCGTCACGCGCCACAGCAGGTCATACACGGGCTTGCCGCGCCACGACTTGTAGATTCCGAAGGACGGGAACGTCATGATCACCAGCACGCAATTGAATGCGAGCAGCGTGCTTTGCATGTCGTCGAGCCAGACGGCATTTCCCGCGTGCACCGACGCGGCCAGCAGCGCGCCCAGCGCTACCATCGCGATGTCGATCATTCTCGAAAGCACGCTCAACATGTAAGACACCTCGGGTGGGAAGACACAATCTGCTCGGGTCTCGCTTCAGCTTCACTCATTCGCCTGGTGCAAAGACCGGAAGCAAAGGCGGAGAAACGAGAGCGCCCGTCGCCTTGGTACATACCCGTATGAGGCTGGAATTTAATTCATGCTGCAACCGCAAAATAATGCGCGGGTTAATTAGCGTCTTTCCGCGTATTTATTTTTGTCACGAAGCGGTTTGAAAGTCGCGACAAGGCCACGACAGCAGTCTACCGGCGATGCTTTGGTGAATTTTTTTCAGATTGTTACTGATCGCCCTGCGCCTTACTGGGAAAGGCTTGCCGCTGAATATTAAGCAATTAATTTTCGAGAAAAAATTCCAAAAAAGTAAGAAAAAAATTCAGCCGCCTATTCTCGTTACGTTTTAATCACCAAGTTACCGATTCGAGTATGTCCGATGATTATTTTTCTGTTTTTTGATTTATCAGCCATTTACTACGTGCTAAAAATTGTAATACCCGATCAAGCTCAAGGAGTTCCCCCGTCATGACCGCTCTCGACACGAGACTTAACACCACCCCGCTTACCCCTGGCGGAGCTGAAACGAAGCTCAGGATCCAGCCGGTTATCCTGGCCGGTGGCGCGGGCACACGCCTATGGCCCATGTCGCGCGAGCACTTCCCCAAGCAGCTGATTGGCTTGATCGGTGACAAGTCGCTGCTGCAATCCACTGCGCAGCGTCTGGACGGACTGACTTATGGCACGGCGCGTATTGACGACGCCATCATCGTATGCGGCGAGGACCATCGCTTCACCACCGCCGACCAGTTGCTAGCCGGCGGCCGGCGCGCACGCCTCATCCTTGAGCCGCTTGCGCGGAACACGGCGCCCGCGCTGACTGTTGCGGCCATGCACGCGATGGCGGCCGGCGAGGACGCCATCCTCGTGGTCATGCCGGCAGATCACGTTGTTACGGATACCGAAGCTTTTCACAAGGCAATTGGCGCGGGCGCCAAATGCGCGCAGGACGGTGCGATCGTCACCATGTGTATCGTGCCGACGCATGCGGAAACCGGCTACGGGTATATCAAGGTCGGCCAGCAGATGCTGAGCTCGGGGGCATGGCCACTCGAGAAGTTCGTCGAGAAGCCGCATCTCGAGCTCGCGCGCCAGTACGTCAGCTCCGGCGAGTATTGGTGGAACGCGGGGATCTTCATCGTGCGCGCTTCCGTGTGGCTCAAGGCCATCGAGCACTTCCAGCCTGCCATCTATACCGCCTGCCGCGCCGCCAGTGATGCCGGCACCCACGACGGCGAGTTCTTCCGGCTCGACAAACAAGCGTTCGCCGCGTCGCCGTCGGACTCTATCGACTATGCCGTGATGGAGCAGCTGGCCAACGATCAGAGCGTCTGCTCAGGCGCGGTCGTGCCATTGAACGCGGGCTGGTCCGACGTCGGCTCGTGGGACGCAATCTGGAAGATCCTGCCGAAGGACGGCGAAGAAAACGTCGCGCGTGGCCGCGTGATGTTCCAGGGAGCGACATCGACTTATGCACATTCCGAAGGACGGCTGATCGCGTGCGTGGGAACGCATAACCTCGTGATCGTGGAAACGGCGGATGCCATTCTCGTCGCGAACAAGGAATGCGTGCAGGACGTGAAAGCGATCGTCGGGCGCATCAAGGCAGAGCAAGGCAAGGAGGCCGCGGATCATCGCAAGGTGCATCGGCCGTGGGGTCACTACGATTCAATCGATAACGGCGAGCGTTTCCAGGTCAAGCGGATCGTTGTGAAACCGGGCGCGCGGCTGTCATTGCAGATGCATCATCACCGCGCGGAACACTGGGTCGTGGTGCGGGGCACGGCGCTTGTCACGCGCGGCACCGAGACGTTCATTCTCGCGGAAAACGAGTCCACCTACATCCCGATTGGCGTTCAGCATCGGCTTGAAAACCCGGGCAAGATGCCGCTTGAAATGATCGAGGTCCAGTCGGGCACCTATCTGGGCGAAGACGATATTGTCCGTTTCGACGACAAGTACGGCCGGCAATAAAAAACGCTGTGCGGCGCGTGATTCACATGCGCCGCACAGCGTTTCCTGTCAAACCATTCAGACCGGATGAGACCTGGCTCAGTGCACTATCCAGCGTTAGCCTTGAACGTCTTAACCTTGAACATCCGCATATCGGCGAACCTCAACGCACTCCGGCGCTGCGGCGCGTTCACGCTTCGGCTCCTGCTGCGCCTGGCCGGCCGCGGGATTGGCGACAGGCGCAGCATGCGATACGTCGGCGGGAGTTTGCACGGGGTGGGTCTTGCGCGTGGATTGCGCCGCGATCCATCTGCGGGACCATTCGAGCGCGTACTCCGCCGCTTCCTGCGGGTTCTCGAAGCGCGGGCCGATCAGCCCGGAACGTTCCACCCGACGGCCGTCCTTCACGATTTCGGCCCAGCCGCGGAACATGCTGCCCGCAACCGGCCGCGCGATGGCGTAGATGGCGTAACCGTGACCGTCATGCACCGGGGCGCAGTCGGGCTCGAAAGCCATTGGCAACGGATCGACAGAGTGATGCCGACCGCCCGACGGGTCACGCTGGGACGAATGCGACGCCGAGGCGGCCATGGCCGCGCGGGTCGGCGACAACGGCGTTGGCGCGTTGGCGCGCGCGACGTCGTGCGCTTCGGCAATCCGGCGCGGAACGGCGGCGAAAAGCGCGTCCACCCTGTTTGCGCTGTTTCCGTCCGAATCGCCCCAAGACTCCGGGTTCTGCCAGAACACGCCGCGCAAGCGATCGCATTCATAAGTGGCCTGCGTCTGGCGCGGCGCCGCTTCGGTCGGCGTGGACGGCACGATGGCGAAGGACCGGCCACGCGATGCAAGCCGCGTCACCATTTCGAGCAGCGTGCCGTTCATTTGCCAGTCGTTGAATCGACGGCGGCAGGTAGGCACGGTCGGATAATGACTGGGCAGCTTCGACCAGGTTTCGCCGGTGGTGAGGATCCACAGCACGGCATTCACGATCGTGCGCGGATGCGCCCGCGGACGGCCGCGCCGATGTTCACGGACTTCACCTTCCGTCACGAGGGCGGCAACCAGTGTCCATTCTTCATTACTAAGTTCGTCGAAAAACATTGCGTTGCTCCATGCAGCCGAACTGCGCTGCGAATGTTGAACCAAGCGTAGCGGGCATCTTTACTGCCAACGCACGGATGAATCAAGAAATTCGGGGTGTTCGCAAACGTTTGCCAAATACCACAAGATGGTGCATGTAATTTGCATCTATTCCGCTAGTGGTGCAGAACAGGTTCCAAAGCGGCGCACAACTCACCGTAACACTTGCGTATGAAGATTATGTGCAGGAAGCATACCACCCTAATGGTTTGCCCGAATATGACAAAGCAGTAGATTTTCAGGGAACGTTATTAGAAATAATTCTTACATCTACAAGTAATTTATTCCGATTGATCTATTGAAGTAGTAAGTACAGTTGTTAACCAAAACCATAAAAACCCATATCTATCTTCAGCGCACCATAGGCGCGTTCAATCCGTTCCACATCTGATGCCTGGTTACTCGCTTGTATGCCCTTCAATTCAGGAACGGGCAGGGAAACAGACATGCAAAACGGATAGTCGCGCACCCGCAAATCTGGCGCGATGGTAGTGAAAAACGCCGTCGTGAGAATGTCGAAGCCGGCTGCTATATGAACGGCGGCGGTATCGGGTGTTATCAGATACGCGGCATGCTTGATCCACGCGAGAAAATCTGCTGTATCGGGCGCTCGCGAAGTGACGTCAGTGTAAAGCATATGATCAATATCGCCAAAACCCGCCACGGGAAGCCTGTAACGCTGCCACAAGGCTTCCACGAGGTCCTTGTGCAACGACGCAGGAATGCTGCGCACAGGCGTACTCGCGGTGGGGCACAGTAAAACGTAATCGCCCTTTACCGCTTGTGGCCTTGGCAGCACCAGCTCCTGCAGCCAGTGATTGCGCTTGTTCATAGCCGGAACTTCGTCTGCCTTTATCCCCATTGCGTCGAGAAAGAAATCGATCATCGGCAGCGAAGCAAACTTGGGCCAGAATAGATGATTGCCTAAGTCGATACGTAACTCTGTGTAAGAGAGTGTGTCGAGCTTCACAGGTAAATCGATGATGGAACCCAATAGCGGAGCAGCCAGTTCGTAGAGGCGCTTTACATAAGCCGGCGCGTGAGCCGGCCGATAAATCGTGAATGAAAGGTGGGGAAATCGCGCCTTGATCGCAATGAGAGCGGTGAGGCCGATAACTGAATCGCCTAGTGTCACGCCCATGCCATTAATCACGTGTACGCGCGATACCGCCGCGTAATCCGGATTGAATGGGCTCAATGCGGCGTTATTGATGTTATTGGACTGCCCGAGAGCGCGATATCCGAGAGCGGGTGTATTGGTCACTTCCAGATCGTATGACGCGACGATCTCGCCGCCCGGCGAGAGCAGCGAACCCGCATTCGTCAGCGCTGATATTTCGTCTAGCACCATCCGCAGCGCTCCTGGCCCGTCGCCCGGAATGCGAACGCAGCGGCCAATGGCCATGACACTTCGTATGGACTCATCCGTGTGGACCTTGAAGTTGATCAGCAAACAGGGCTAAGCAGGGCCGACGGTGTCGACGGCCTGGTGACGCGGGTAGGCCAATTCTCGAACCCGCAAACACCCTGTCCCAGGGAAAGAAGAAATCGTGTTGCTAATATCCGGAGAGGCCAACGCACCCAACTCTCTCGCATGAGTCAATGCCGATTCACGCCTCTAGCGACGCGTCGGCCGCTGGCCGCGTACAGCGTTGCGCATGCCATGCAGGGTGGCCGCTTTCGCGTAGAAACGCATTGGCCTGCTTTGATACACAGATTTCCGATCGATCCAAGGATACATGCCGGGCATTAACCGGCGCAAATGCTTTTGCCACGCCAGCATGACCACGGTTCAAGCACCGTCGGCCGAAACCCGATACACAGCATGAGGGCTAACCGGTAACAACTCTTTCGCGGGTAAGGTTCGTGCGCATCGAACTACAGTGCCTGACTTTTTTATATTTTGATTTTTGCCTGGCTTGCGCGGTGCCCAACGAAACGGTTCTATCGCTTGACGTTCCCTATCCGATCGTTTCGATAGCGCAAGCAGACGTCAGCTATCGTACCTGGAGCACTTCAGCGATAGAGCGCCGCGGTTCGCGCGGCACCCTATCGCACTAATCAATGCAGCTTGTGCGCAAGGTAAAGACCGTACTCGTCGCGCTCGCCGTACCGTCCCGGCAAGAAACCGTTGAAGATATGGCCCCCCACCCTCGCCCCAACATTCTCCAGCCGCCGAATCGTCTCTTCCAACTGCCGTGCACCCGTGTGATCGGCACGCGACACCAGCAGCACCAGGTCACAGTCTTGCGAAGCGATCGACAACGCATCGCTCACCGGCAGAACGGGTGGCGAATCAATCACCACGTAATCGTACGTCTCGCGAAGCTTGGCCAGCATCTCCTGGAACGCAGGCCGTCCCAGAAGCTCCGACGGGTTCGCCGGCACACTCAGCCCCGCGTTCAGCACCGAGAGGTTGCTCTGATCAAGCTTCACGATCGCCTCTTCCACCCGAGCCGTGCCCTCCAGCACTTCGGCCAGCCCTGCGCCGCTGCGCTCTTTCAACAGATGCCGCAGACGGCCCTGGCGCATGTCCGCATCGATGAGCACCACCGAAGCGTGCGTCTCCGCCAACAGATAAGCAAAGTTCGATGACACGAAGCTCTTGCCCACGCCCTGCGTCGGCCCCGTGAAGAGGATCACCTTGCCCGCCGACAAGTCACCCGTCTCGAGCAACGCCTTCATGCTGCTGCGCAATGAGCGCAATGCTTCGATCCCCGGATCCGTCGGGCTATTGGCCGCCAACAGCTTGGCCGGCGTACCCAGGCGACGGCGTGCGGCGCTGCTGTGCTGCAGTTGCGCCGACGATTGCGCAACCACGGCCAGACGCGGCACATGCGAGATGTAATCAATTTCTTCCGGTGTCCGAAGTTCCTTGCGCTTCAGCGAGATCAGGTGCACCGTCGCCGCGCTCACGAACAACCCGCCAAGAATCGAACCCAGCAACACGATCGCATTGCGCGGCCACGCCTGCTTCTCCGGCGTAATCGCCCAGTCAACCACGCCCACGCCGGGCGCCGTGCTCGCCGCTGCCACTTCCAGTTGCTGCGCATTGGTCAGCACGCTCGTGTACAACTGCGTGCTCACGGCCACATCGCGCGCAAGCCGGACATATTCGCGTTGAATGCTCGGCAGCTTCGTCGCCGTGTCGCTCAGCTCCTGGATCTGCCGGTTCACCTGATCGAGCTGCGAAGCGGCCGCTTGATACGTCGGGCTATCCGGGCGGAACTTCTGCTTCTGCTCGTCCAGCTGGAGCTGCAAGCGCGTCTGGGTATCGGCCAACGTGCTCAAGCGCGTGATCAGCGCCGTGCCTTGCTGGCCCATGTCGACCATGCTCGTCTTCGTGCGGTAATCGTTGAGGCGGTTCTCCGCGCTCTCCAGATCCGCCTTCAGCCCGGGCAGGCGCCCACGCAGGAAGTTCAGGCTCAGCTGCGCCTGCTCGGCACGCGACTGTTCGTCACGCTTCAAATACGTCCTCACGATGGTGTTGACCAGCATTTGCGCGGCCAGGGGCGAATCGGCCTGATAGCTCAGGCTCATGATCGAGGGGTCACGGATCGACGAACCCTGGCTCGCCACCGACGCCTTCAGCGCCTTGCTCACGCGCTCATAGACCGTCTGCGCGGACTGGCTGCGCAGCGTGAACTCCACGCCCGGGCGCGCCCGCAGCGTGTCGATACGCAACTCGCCAGGCGCACTGCCATCGGGTGTGCTCACGCTAAATGAGACCAGCTGCCCGACGCGGCCCTGTGCCAGCGCCTCGCCGTCCTTGTCATACAGCGTGTATTGCCCGGCTTCGCCCGTCACCACGCGAAACTTGTCGCCCAGCGACGCTTCCGGCACCGTGAAGACGCCCGGCTTGAGCAGCTCGCCGCCCCACGCGTAGCCGCTCAAGCCCAGAAACGGCGGCACCAGTGTTTGAGCGTTGACATGGCGCGAGGCCATGAACTGGCCAATCAACGGGAAATGACTTCCCGTTTGCACGCTCGTTTGCGCACCGGTTTGAGCGATCGCATCGCTCACGATGCTGCGCGATGTCAGCACCGCGCTCTCGTCGCTTGCCGACACCGTCGCGCTCATCGTGCCCGACACATCCGACAGCGCGCTGAGCGAGGCGCCAGGTTTGGACGAACTTTCCACCCGCAGCATGGCCTCGGCCCGGTATTGGGGCGTCGCCAGCAAAATGTACAGCCCGCCCACCACCACGAACGTGCCCGTGATCGCCATGAACAGCCGCTTGTGGCGTACCACGCTGCGCCACAGGTCAATCAGCCCGTCGCTCTTCTTCGGCGCCGTACTAAACGACGAATGCCCGATGTATGAACTCATGTCAAACCCCTGCAATAAAAGATAAAGGCCGAGCCCGTGGATAACAAAACGCTTCCGGCTATCGAAATAACCTCGCCCGCCAACGATGCTTACCGCTCAACCACAATGACGTTATTTATGAAGGAACACT